>JAYWCL010000130.1:0-75113 GCA_043780595.1 Limnoglobus sp. | reverse complement strand
AAATTGCCGAAGGGAGCGACGGCGAACCGCACCGATTTATCCGCGTTGAACAGCGTCGCACTGCCCGCACCCGTATCGGCACCGACTCCAAACTGCGGGAACCCGACGAGGACCGGCTTGACCGTTCCCTGAGGTGGCGGAGGCGGTGGTGGTGGTGGCGGCGGCGGCGGCGGTGGCGGTGGTGGTGGCGGCGGAGGTGGTGGCGGCGGTGGCGATGTGGGATCGACCGTCACCGTGAAGGTATCCGTGGCGCTGGCTCCATTTCCATCCTGCACGAACAGCGCGATCGTGGCCGTGCCACTTTGACCGGATACGGGAGTCACCGTCACGGTGCGATTCGCCCCGCTGCCACCGACAACCACGCTCGATATCAGCGTCGGATTGTTCGATTGCCCCGCGACGGTCAACGTCGCAACGGGCGTTTCCGCATCGCCGACGGTGAACGCCAGCGGCCCGACCGTGGCTCCGTTGGTGGTTTGATTGGTCACATCCGAGATGGTGGGCGGCGTATTCGGTGGCGGAGGCGGTGGTGGCGGCAGCGTGTTGATCGTGAGGTTGTACGCTTGGCTGCCAGTCCCGAGAGCGGGGCTGGTCGCGGTCACGGTGAAGCTCGCGGTCGCGGCCACCGTTGGGGTGCCGGACAGCGCTCCCGCACTGCTCAGCGATAGGCCGGCGGGCAGGCTCCCGGCGGTAACGGCGAAGGTGAATGGGCCGGGCGGCCCGGACGCGGTGATCGTCTGGCTGTAGGCCGTACCGACTCGCCCGTTCGGGAGCGACGCCGGGGCCACGATCACCGCGACCGGAGCGGGCTGGACCTCGACCGCGCCGATGTCCACCGTCCCGTTCGAGACGCGAACGAACCCGGCCCCCCGCTGGTCGGTGGGCAACCCACCGGCTGCGGCGTTGCTCCCGGCGTCGATCGCCGGGCTACCGGGCCGCGGGAGCATCGTGAACGTGAACCCGCCGTTGTTTAGCAGAGCACCGAGGTTCGGGTCCGTCACCGTGAATGGGGACGCCGTGCCGCCGACATTCACCACCGCGTTCGAGACGATGTTCGGCCCGGTGGCGTTGATCGTCGCGGTTCCCGTGGGATTCGTACTCGTGTCGTTCACCACGTCGACCCGCCCGCCGGTCGTGTTGGCGAGGATGCTATTGGCGACGGTGACGGTAGCAATCTGGGTCGAGGTGCTGGTCCCGACGTTGACCGAAGCGTTATACAGGGCACCCCCGGCGGAGAAGAAGGGCTGCCCGCCGGTCCCAGGGGCGACGGTGTTCCCGGCGACGGTGACGTTGGTCAGGGTGAGGGCACCGTTCAGGTTGAACAGCGCGCCGCCGCCCGCGTACCCCTGCCGGCCACCGCCCGAGGAGTTCCCGGCCTGGGCGGTGTTCGCGGTGAGGGTGCTGTTGGTGAGGGTGATGGTCCCGCCCTGGTTGAACACCGCCCCGCCGAGCCCCGATCCACCGCCGCCGCCGAGCCCCGATCCACCGTTGCCGAAGCCGCCGAAGCCGCCGGGTCCGCCTCCGCCACCGCCGCCGCCGTTGCCGGCACCGCCGCCGCCGCCGAAGCCGCCACCACCACCGCCTCCACCACCGTCACCGCCACCACCGCCGCCGCCGCCGAAGCCGCCGGGTCCGCCGCTGCCGCCGCCGAAGCTGCCGAAGCCGCCGCCGCCGCCGAAGCCGCCGCCGCCGCCGTTCGGGCCGCCGCCGTTCGGGCCGCCGCCGAAGCCGCTCCCATCGCTTGGCCCGGCAAAGCCAAGGCCGCCGCTGGAGCCGTTGCCGGTGTTCGCCCCGCCGCCGATCGCTTGGTTCCCCGTCAGTGTGCTGCCGGTGATAGTCAGAGTCCCCTGGTTGTAGATCGCCCCGCCGAACCCCGCCGCTCCGCCCCCGCCGGCCCCGCCGGCCCCGCCTTGGGCCAGGCCGTTGGTCAGGGTCAGGTTCTGGAGTGTCAGGTTGCCATCGGCCGTCACCTGAAACAGGCGGAAGGCCGTCGCTCCGCTGCGGGTGATCGTCTCGCCGGACCCGACGATGGTGATTGGACTGGTGATCAGAAACGCACTTGGCCCGGCTGGCTGTAGCACGGCCGTGGTGCTGGCCGGCAGGTTGATGAACGTCGAGAGGTTGATCGTGCCTCCGACCGCGGCACCGGCGAACACGATGGTGTCAGCGTTTGTGACGGCGTCGGCCAAGTTGATCGCATCCCGCAGGCTGCCAGCCCCGGCGTCAGCGAGGGTGGTGACGGTGAACGTCGCCGGCACGTCGCGACCTTCGAGGAGTTCGACGCCGAGAAACGGTTTGCGTTTCGATTGTCGCATCAGCAGAAGAGAGTGACGCATGGTGAACCTCGAAAATGGGAGAGGCAAGCAATATGAGCACCAGATGCGATTACGATACGCGAATGTACGTCGATACTCAAGTGTCGTGGACAGTCGTGCGGAATATCTTGGCATGAACGACAATGCGATGATGCGATCGGGTTCGCTATCGGCTAAACTTTCGGCGACGACGAGTTTAACTTTCTTAACTATCGAACGGGCGCGACGATATGGCGGTTTTGGCTTGACTTGATCTAACGCCGATCTAGGCTTCATTGGGTTGGTTCAAAATGTTTACACGCTCGGCCCGCCCGCCCGACACCAGACGAACTCCCAAGGAGAGCCACCCGGATGGCGAACCAGTATACCCCCGACCCGCCACCTTCGATTTCTGCCGCCGAATTGCGCCGCCGCTTGCTCGCTTCCACACCGCCGCCGCTCGGCGTTCCGTCGGCCATGCCAATCGACAATCAATCGGCTACGGAAACCGCAAGTACTGGTAGCATCATCTCTTCCACCGAAGAGATGCTCCGAAAATTGCGAATGCCCTCGGTGGCATCGCAGATCGCGGGGCCGTCCGTGCCCGATGAACCCGCCGCCGGTTTTGCGCCGAAAGTCGCGAACAAATGGGCGACGCCGGGTTCGCGATACACCCCCGGTGCGTCTTCGTACAGTGCCGATATTCCCTCGACCGATGGGCCGAGTCCGGAAGTGTTACGGCTGAAGTCCGAAAACAAGGAACTTCGCGTCCTCCTCGGCGAGATGAAGCACCTTTTGCAAGAAGCGAGCGACACCGAACAGGTTTTCGCGCGGGCCAAGCAAGAGCATCAGAATCAGATCGCCGAAAAGCAACAGGCGGTCGACGAACTGAGCGGACAGTTGCAGCAGATCGAAGAGCAGATTTCCGCCGGTACACTCGGCCACACGACGCCATCGGGTCCGCCGAAGACGAAGACCGAACTCGAAGATTGGGCCGACGAACTCGAGCAAGAGGCCGCACGGCAGAACCAGGAACGCACGAGGCTCCAAGACGAACGCAAGCAGTTGCGCGACGACGAAGAATCGCTCGAAAAGCAGATGCGCGATATGGAAGTGGCGATGGCCCGCGAACGCGCACTGATGGCCCGTCAAGAGACCGAACTCAAGCGACTGAGTGCAGAAATCCAGCACGAACTCGAGATCATGCAACGCGGCGACGCCACTCTGCGGGAACAAATGTCGAAGTTCCAACGCCGCGCTCAGGAAGTGCTAACGACCAAGCCCGGCCAAAACGGCGGCGGCTCCGGCGCACAAAACTGGCCGCGCCGGAATTAGGGGTCGACGTGGTTTTGCAGGTAGTATAATATATATAGTGGTGTAACGTCCTCATTTCGCTGAGGTTCTTATGGCTTCTATAGCGACAACCTGCGAACCAACGACTGCAACAATACTTCCACCCGAAGTGCATCAAACTGCACGCGAAACCGTTTTGACCGTCGAACCCGTCGTAAAACCGGAAGTAGAAAACTTCCTCGAACCCTTGGTCTTCGTTTGGGACGAGGAAAAATATATCGTCTCTGAAGCCATCCGGAGTTACTTGGCCGTGTTTGATGCCGATCATTGAACCGCATATATCTGTCGAACCCCTTAATCAAGGCGACCTACTTCGTGGTGTGAAGCTCTTTCTCACCGGTAAGACGGATGCGTTGACTGGGGGAGAGTCTGTAGTTTATAAGAACGATATCTGTCTTGTGTTGTCCCGACCTTGCGTGACAGCCCACAAGAAGTCGGTCGTGGTGGCTGCCGTTGAAAAACTCCCGCCCCAAACTCCCGCCGACATAAAAACTCTGGCTCGGGCTGTCGATTTCCTGACCCAACTACGTGACGGAAATGGCTCGCCTGACGTGTTTTACTTGGGACAACTCTTCGGGAAGGAATCGGAAGGCCGGTTCGCCGCGCGATTCGACAGTATTCACACCATCGAAGTATCTCAGAAGCCCGATCTGCGGGCGGCGTTTGTCGAAAAGCACCGATTCGCGAAGCTCCACATCGACTTTCAACGAGACCTACACACCCGATTGTTTCAGTCGTTCGCGACGCTTGGGTTCGATGATACCTCTTGGTTTTCGGACGCGGATCTCAATTTTGTCGTGGAGATGGGCAACGCGGAAATCAAATCGTTCCAATCAGACATCGAGCGTTTTACTGCCTTTATTCAGGCCGACGGTGGAAAAGGTGGCGAGATCAAGTCAATTGAAAACAAGATTGCGACACTGACAAAACGAATCGAGCCGTATCAGATCGAACTCGATCGAAGGAAGAGATAGCCCACGCTTCGCTGCGAAGACTACGCGGCGCGGCTAAACGGGAACAATCGCAAAGTGGAAGTGCGATTCGATCCATTTCGAGTTGTTATTCGACAGTAACGCGATCTCGCCGACACGCTTCGAGTTGTTTCGCTACTTCCGCCGAACAAGAATATGTCGATGTTTGAGGGCGACAGTGGGATTGTCAAACTCGGTCAAAGTTATCTGCGGTTCCGTTTCGCATTCTCAGTACCCTGCGGCTTTGCCGTTCAATCGCGTGTCGGCGGCCCCTTGGTAGCGACCGGTTTTTGGGTCGATCCGGATCGTGTGGGCATCGCCTTGTTTGTGGCCGATGACATCGTGGCCCATTGCCTTCAGCCGCGACACCGCGGTGTCATTCGTCAGGAAATCTTCGATGGCGAGGCGGTCCGGGAACCACTGATGATGTTGCCGCGGAGCATCGACGGCGGCCTGCATGTCCATGTCGTAATCGAGCACGTTAATCATCACGCATAGCACCGTGTTGATGATCGTTCGCCCACCGGGGCTACCCGTAACGAGGTACAGTTTGCCGTCTTTTCGCACGATCATCGGTGCCATCGAGCTGAGCATTCGCTTGCCGGGTGCGACCGTATTCGGCTCGGTGCCGATCTTGCCGGAGCGGGTCGTGACGCCGGGGATGGGGTTGAAGTCGGTCATCTCGTTGTTCAAAATGTAACCGAGGCCGGGCGCGACGATGCGGCTGCCGAACGAGTTTTCGAGGGTGTACGTGTTCGACACCGCCATGCCGTTCTTGTCGACGATGGAAAAGTGCGTCGTGTCGGTGCTGCCATCGCGAATCGCAATCTCCGGCGTCAGCGTTTCGCTTTTCGTCGCCTTCGCAGCAATGCTCGCGGCGAGGGTTTTCGCATATTCCTTGGTGATAATGTGCCCCGGAATCTGGGTGAAATCCGGGTCGCCGAGGTAGCGGGCACGGTCGGCGAAGGCACGGCGTTGGGCCTCGGCGATGCGGTGCATCGTGAGTGCGTCGGCACGCGGCGTCTTCGCAATCTCGAACTGTTCGAGAATGTTCAAGGCTTCGATGATCGCGATGCCGCCCGAACTCGGCGGGGGCGGCGCGATCAGTTCGTAGCCGCGATAGGTGCCGCGAAGGGGCTTGCGTTCGATCGCTTTGTACACGGCCAGATCGGCGCGTGTGATCAGCCCACCATGGGCCTGCATCTCGGCTTCGAGCTTCCCCGCGAGTTCGCCGGTGTAGAACGCATCCGGCCCGTTCTCCGCGATCGCACGCAGCGTTTTCCCGAGATCGGGAAGCATCAAGCGGTCGCCACTTTTCCACTTCGGCTTGCTGTAAACGCGACGAAACTCGGCGTTGTTCGACTTGCCATCGTTGAAGATGCCGTTGAGCCGCCGTGCGAGCGGCGCATCGACGAGGAAGCCGTTCTCCGCAAGCAGAACGGCGGGCATGACGAGCTCTTTCCAGGGCTTCGTGCCGAACCGCTTGTGCGCGAGTTCCATGCCGCGAACGGTGCCGGGTACGCCGACCGCTTTGTGCGAAGTCCAGTCGGTTTTGCCGTCGGCGAATAGCGTTTTCGTCGCCAGTGCCGGTGCGGTTTCGCGGTAGTCGAAGAAAGTCGGTTCCTTGCTCGGACCCGGATCGACGAGCATGAAGCCTCCGCCGCCGATGTTCCCCGCTTCCGGCCACGTGACCGCCTCCGCGAATGCCACCGCCACGGCCGCATCGACGGCGTTGCCGCCACCCTTCAATACGTTCACGCCCACATCGGCCGCAATCGGGCAGACGCAGACCACCATGCCATTTACGGCTTCGACCGCAGGACGGGGCGATTGTGCGGAGACAAATGTGCTGCAAAAAAGAAGTGCGAACAGCGTTCTCATGGTGGCGACAATCCTCGAGTGATTATCCACAACGGTAGCCGCAAGTTTTTCGCCTGCGGCTACGAGTTCGTCCGCGAACGCGTTATTTCGCTGTAAGTTCCAGGTCGATTGGCTTCAACTCCATCGTTGCGCCTGCGAGGTTGTTCGGGAAGCCTTTTGAGCCGTCTTTACCTTTGTGGTAGCCACCCTCGTGGCGATAGAAGACGCGAATCGCACCGGCGGGGGCGTCCTTGATTTCGTACTTGCCATCGGCATCGGTCACGGCGTAGTACGGGTGGTCGAAGATCATGACGTAACCCTTCATCCACGGGTGGATGTTGCAGGCGTAAATTGCTTGCGTACGTTGTGCTTTCAAGGCCTTTTCGGGCTTGTATTCACCACCCGCCGCGATGGTCTGGTTGAACGAGAGATCGTCCGAGTTGAAGTTCGTGTTGTGCGGGACCGGCGAGCTGTTCTTGATGAGCAGCGTATCGCCAGTGCGGGCCGCAAACACCCGCGGGATGAACTGGCAGCACGGTTGATCGATCACGATTTCTTTCGGCTTCGCGTTCGCCAAAGCCGGATGGATCGCTGCGGGTGCGAAGGTGTCCCCATCCGCGGGTTTCAGGTACACCCAGACGTTCTTGACGCCACCGTTCTTTGGGTTGACGATCAGGTCTTCGGCAGTTAGTGGCCCCTTCGACTGGCAGTGTGCCACATCAGCGGTGACGTTCAGTAGCGCCGGTTTCGCAAGTGCCAGGAGCTTCGGATTGGACAGTTTGACTTGCCCTTGAATTGTCACCCATTTGGGTTGTGCCACGGCAGCGTTGGAACCGAAGGCGACGAGCGACAGCCCGAGGCAGGCGATTAGCGTACGAATCCGCAATACGGTCATGGAAAACTCCACAGTTGAGAGGATCGGAAGAGAGTCGGGGTGGGAACGGACAATAGCATTTTCCGCGACCACCACCGCGTTGGCAACAGTGTCCAGGTACATTTTGCCGAAACTAACCGACGCGGTTCAGGATTTGTAGTGTCTCGGCGTGCAATTTCCCATTACTCGCGATGACATCGGGCCGGTGAATGTTCGGCATGTCGTCCCAATCGGTGAAGCGACCGCCCGCTTCTTCGACGATCACTTTCGTTGCGGCCACGTCCCAGGCGTTGACGCCGTGCTCGACCATGATCTCGCACGAACCCTGTGCCACCAGCACGAAACCGTAAAAATCGCCGTAGCCGCGTTGCCGTTGCGTCTTCGCCGCGAGTTCGAGGAACGTGTCTTCCCGGCCCGCTTTGCGGAACCAGCCGACGCTCGAGTAGCAGAGCAGTGCTTCATTTAATTTATCGACGTTCGAGACGTGAATCGGCTTGTCGTTGCGGTACGCGCCATCGCCGCGCAAGGCGCGGTACATCAGCCCCATCGCCGGGACGTACGCCACGCCGGCGATTTGTTCGTCCTTATATTCCAATCCTAATAGCGTCGCCCAGATGGGGATATGCCGAACGAACGAACGGGTGCCGTCGATCGGGTCGATGATCCAGCGGAAGCCGGAGGTGCTGTCTTGGTCGCCGAATTCCTCGCCGAGAAAGCCATCGTTCGGGAAGTGCTTTTTCACTTCCGCTCGAATCAGTTCTTCGGCTCGTTTGTCGGCGATGGTAACGGGGCTGTTGTCCTTCTTCCATTCGACGTCAAAGTCGGTATCGAAGTATTGCATCGCGAGGTCGCCCGCTTGCCGTGCCACGTCGATGGCGAGTTCGTACCGCGATTTCCATTCCGGGTTCATGAGCGTCCTGTGTCGGTGAGCCGTGCGAATTCGAGCTTGCTCGAATTATACAAATCCCTCAACGAAGTTGAGTGAGGAATGTGTATTCGCCGCGCAGTCTTCGGAGCGGATCGCATGCGCGTCACCCCGCCCCGCGATCCGGAATTAGCCGCGACGCGCACTCTTCGGAGCGTAGCGCGTGCGCTTCACCCATTCGCAACGTCGCACACGTTCCCGCCCCGCGCTCCGCTCCGCAAAGCCTCCGCGTCGCGGCTAATTCCGATCCGGAATTCGATCGCTGCGACGAGCAGCGCGTAGGGAACGACGCCGGCGGCGATTGCCATGGCGATTGCGGGCCACGTCGGTTCGACCGGTCCCCAGAGTAGCCAAATCGCCAGCGGAATCAGCGTAATACACACTGGCTTTAGCCAACACTCGGCGTATTCGCGAACGCCCACATCGACGGTGCGACAAGCCTTAACGATGACCACAACGCAGAAGATTGCGTTGGAGATTGCCGTCGCGATGGCCACGCCTTCGACGCCGTACGGGCCGATGAGCATCACCAGAAACAGCAAGAACAGCGCCGCTTCCGCGAGTGCGAAGCGTGCGAAAATCTTGAGCTTTCCGAGGCCGTATAGGATGCGCGATGCCACCGATTGCGCGATGCCGATCGTCAGCGTTGCGGACAGGATCGCGAGTGCGGGGTAGCTTCCCACGATGAAATCGACACCGACCCAGCGTGCGAGAAATGGCTTGCCGATGAACCATAACCCGAGGTTGATTGGCAGTACGATGTACAGGACGCCACGGGTGGCACCGAGCAGAATTCGCCGGATGCCAGCCCAATCGCCGCGTGCTTCCATCGCACTCACGCCAGGCGTCAGCGTCGCGGTGATCGTTCGCAGCAGTGTCTTCGCATACTCGACGAGTCGCGCTGCCGTTGCGAAGTACGTCACCTGCCCCACCGGCAAAAAGAAGCCAACCGCAATCGCGCCGGTCTGCACCGTAATCCGCCCCGCTAGCATCGCCAGAAACGCATCGGTACTGTACCCACTAATCGCTTTCAAAGTGACGCGGTCGATCAAATCGAGCCGCAAACGCAGGCCAGGCAAGTACACCCGGCACAACGTCGCCATCGCCAGATGTTCGAGCAGATTCGTAACGGTGAAGATCACACCGAGTGCCAGCAGGCCGTATTCCGCACGGATCGCCACGACGATACCGGCGGTGCGAATCGCCAGAAACAGCACGCGAACCGCACTCTTCGCGGCGAACTTTTCGAGGCCGTCGAGGATCGACGGAAACGCGCTCAGCGGCAGTGTCAACGCGAGGTTTGCGAGCATGAGCACGGCAAAACCCAGGACTGCGCCGACACCATCGCGGGCTTCGAGGATCGGCACGAACGCGAACGCCAGCGGCACGCCGACGAGCAGCGCGAACGCACCCGCGGCGGTGTAGATTGCGAGACACGCGGAGGTGACGCGGTTTGAAGAATCGACATCGCGAGTGGCTTGTTTGCGAGCAATTTCGCGCACCAGACAGGCGGCGATGCCCATATCGAGAAGGGTAAAATAGGCGAGAATCGACTCGACGACGCACCAAATATCGTAGCGCGGCTTGCCGAGCGAACCGATGAGATAGGGCGTGAGAAAGAAGCTAACCCCGAGCGCCGCCGCGAACGCAAACCAGTTCGTTCCGGCGGCCAAAACCATCGAAGATCGCGAGCGAGCATCCGCATCAGACACAGCGAAAATCCTCATCCATGAGGGGGAAATTTGCTTTTGTAGCTGGCCTCTATGAGGCCGGTGGCTTCCGGGGTCACAGACCCCAGCTACAAAAGGGTCTTACTCCGCCGGTGACGCCTTGCCGCGCTTCTTCGGTGCGGGGGCTTCGACCGCTTCTGCGTCTTCTGGCCCTTCGGCAATCGCGGGCACTGCACCGACGACACTCGGTGCGTGCTTCACCAAAATGAGTTGCACGATGCTATCGCGAATGGCGGTGTTCTCGCGGAGAAACTTCCGTGCATTGTCTTTGCCTTGGCCGAGTCGCGTATCGCCGAAGCTGAGGAACGCCCCGCTCTTGGTGATGATGTCGTCCTCGACACCGATGCGGATCACGTCGTTTTCGTAATCGATGCCGCGATCGTAATACAGTTCCATCTCGGCGGTGCGGAACGGTGCGGCGATCTTGTTTTTGACGACTTTCACCTTCATTTCGGTGCCAATTGCTTCGTCGCCGTCTTTGATCTGTGCCGCCTTCCGCACTTCCAGCCGCACCGTGGCGTAAAACTTCAGCGCCAGCCCGCCGCTCGTCGTCTCGGGGTTGCCGTACATGACGCCGATCTTCAGGCGGATCTGGTTGATGAAAATCATGCAGGTTCGCGTCTTGTTAATTACGGGGTTCAGCACGCGAAGCGCTTGGCTCATCAGTCGGGCTTGCACGCCGACCGAGGCATCGCCGATGTCGTTGTTCAGTTCGCTCTTGGGAACCAGAGCGGCTACCGAGTCGATGACGATAATATCCACTGCATTGGATTTGATGAGCATTTCGGCAATGCGAAGCGCTTCCTCGCCGTAACTCGGTTGGCTGACGAGCAGCGATTCGAGGTCGACGCCGATGCGTTTGGCCCACGTAGGGTCGAGTGCGTGTTCGGCATCGATGAACGCCGCCACGCCGCCTTGTTTCTGCACGTTCGCGATCGTGTGCAGCGCGATCGTCGTCTTTCCGCTGGACTCCGCACCGTAGATTTCGATCACGCGGCCCCGCGGCAAACCTTTACCACCGAGGGCGAGATCGAGTGCGAGCGAACCGGTCGGAATGCCTTCGATGCCCTTCGCGGCCAGTTCGACATCGCCCAACGACATCAGCGAACCTTCGCCGAACTCCTTGTTGATCTCCGATTGCACTTTCTGAATTTCCTTGCTCATCTTCTTGTCGGCCATCGCTCGTCACCTCGTGTTGCGTTTCGTTCCTGTGGGGAAAGTGTATCCGCACACGGCGTGCCGTGAGAAGGTCAGCAGGAAAACGGCCCGTTTTACGCAATTTTATTTTTCGAGCGAATTTTCGCTTGACGCCTGAGATTTGATGCATAACAATCGAGAAATAACATTTCTGAGGGTAATCTTGTGGCCGAAAGTCGCACATGCGCTCGTTGTGCACATCCGATTCCCGAACTCTTAACCGATGGCATTTGTCCATCGTGCGGCTCGGTCGTCGGTAACGGTTCTACGCCGAAACTGGACGAAACGCCCGCAGATCGCGACGACGACTTCGAGTATTCTCAGAACAGTAAGACGGGTACCTATCGATCGTTCGTCCCACTGCCAACGACAATTATCGCGGAGAAAATTCGGACGTTATCGCCAAAACGTTGGACGGTACCCGTCATCGAAAACTACACGGACCTCGATTTGATCGGTCACGGCGGTATGGGTTACGTCTACCGGGCCACGCAGGTCGGTACGTCGCGAACGGTGGCGATCAAGGTCATGATGAACGGGCGGTTGCCGAATAACCAGAACCGCGAACGGTTCATGAACGAAGTGAAAGCGCTCGGGCGGATCGGCCACGCTGGAATCGTCGAAGTCTACGAAGTGAACGAGTGCGATTCCGGCCCGTTTTACACGATGGAGTACGTGGCCGGGGAAACGCTCGCGCAGCGAGTTCGGAAGAACGGCCCGCTTCCACCCGAGGAAGCGACGGAGATCATGGCGCAAGTCTCGGATGCGGTTCATGCCGCCCACGTCGCGGGGGTGCTGCATCGGGATATCAAGCCCAGCAACATTCTGATTTCACACGAAAACGTGGTCAAAGTCGCAGACTTCGGACTCGCCAAGCACGCGGACGATCACGATGACTTGACCGCAACCGGAATGGTCGTGGGCACGCCGAGTTACATGGCCCGCGAACAAGCGATGGGCGATAAGAAACGCATCGGCCTCGGAACGGACGTTTACGGGCTGGGGGCCACGCTGCATTTTCTGCTGACCGGCCAACCGCCGTATCGCGCGGCGACGCCGATGGAAGTGCTCCAGAAAATGGACGTCGAGCCGAGTCCCGCGCCGCGAAATCACGCCCCGAATCTCTGCCCGGTCTTGGATGCGATCGTGCAAAAGTGCCTGCGGCTCGAACCGTCCGCTCGCTATGAAACGGCCGCACAACTCGCGGGAGATTTGCGAAATTGGACGGAACGCAAACCGACGATAGCGAAGCCGTTGACTCTCATCGGAAGGCTTTTGTCATCCACCCGACGCTACCGCGTCGCGATCGGGCTGGTCGCCCTCGTGTTCCTCATCGTCGCCGCAGCGATCGTCGCGAAGCGCGAGATGGATCCGAAGCGTCGGATCGATCGGGCACTGGCGCGCGGGGAGGCGGTTACGCTCATCGGTGAAACGGGAATGCCGAAGTGGTACGATTGGAAACTCGGCGAGTCGATCTTGAAAGACTCGCAAATCTTCGATGGAACGATCGGCTTTCAATCGCAACGCCTGAGCTTGTTATGCCTCGTCGACGATCCGCAAACGGACCATTACCGATTCACGGCGGAAGTTCGACAAATGACGATGGACTCGGGTACGCCGCAAGCCAAACTGCCAGTAGATAGCAATCCGCGCATCGGGATATTCTGGGGGCTGGACCAAGTGGCCACTCAAAAAGGCACCAAACAGCACACCGCATTCACGATCGAAATCAACGAGTTTCAGCGGAAAGTCAACTCCGCCAAAATCTATAAACACCTGCGGACGGAAGGCCACCGCGTCGGCGAAGTGCCGATTGCCATGACGTTGTCGCACACCGCACCCACGTATCTTCCACGAACCATCGAAGTACCACCCGGACCGTGGCGAACCGTGATCTTGGAAGTGCAACCCACCGGCTTCACAGTCTTCGTCGTTTCACCCGACGAGACCCCCTTGCAACTGGTGAATCTCAATCGCGAGGAAATCGAAGTGATGATCGATATTCAGCGCAAAACACTCGATAAATCTTACTCGCCCGATGTGTTTCCACTGAGTACTTGGTCGCCGCGGCGACCGCTCGGAATTTTCGGACTCAGTGGAATTCTCGCGGTACGAAACGTCCGAATCGAACCGTTACCTTAACTCGTTTAGAAGGAGATCACCTTGGCGTTTCAAATTGACATTACGTGGCCCGTAACCGGCGAGCGCGTGGCCAGTAGCTTCACGATTTCGGGGAGTTACTGGGACGACGGCCTGCCAAGGTTCGCAGCGGGGGACTACAAAATCGTTTGTAAACTCGAAAATACTCTCGGAACGATCACTAGCGACATCACATTCACGCCGGGGACTATGCCGGCGGATTGGTCCGTCCGCATGCCGAGTACGGGTACGCTCGCGACGGGAGTTTACACGCTCACCGCCGAGTTGTTCGCACCAATCGGTGGAGGCGTCTCCGCAATCGACACGGAAGTCGACATCACTGTCGCAGTGGGCGGCTATTCTCATGCACCCATAGAAGCAACCTTTACAGAGGTATAATCTCCATGCCGAATCCAACCAAAGTCCAAATCAATCTGAAATCCAAAGACCCGAACATCGTTGCAGTGATCTGTACGACGTATCGGCGCGTCGAGAGCGGAATGGCAGCGAACAAAAAAATCAAGTATCGAAAGTTTGCTTCGGTCACCCAGGCGATGGTGCCGCAAATCTTCAACATCGATCATCCCGGCAAGGGGGGATTACTGTCGATCATCGCGATCAATTCATCTACGGAAGTCGTGTATAGCTCGCTTCGTCGAATGAGGAAATAACGGCATGGTGTAACTCCCGTTTTGACGAAAGAACCACCGGAACTTTGGTTCCGGCGCGGTTCTAGACGATCGAAATCGGACGTAAGTCGTTGGTGTGTTAGGTTGATTCCGGAATGCGGCATGATTCCAGGGATGGGTGGGTGGGTAGTGCCTGGAATCAATGAAGACGAAGTCCACTTGGGGCACGCAATGCCGATAATGGTCTGCGTGCTTCCCATTTTCGCGATTCCTTTTCGCTGCGAAGGCCCGTTTTTCGCATTTGACCTTCGTTCGAAGACCGATTACACTCCATATATCCCGCCCGACCTCTTCCCGACTGGGGAGTCCGCTCGATGATGCACCTGCCGTTGCCGTGTTCTGGCCCCGATCGCCGCGATTTCCTCAAATTTGGCTCGGTGGCGCTCGCCTCAGCGGGCCTTTCGGGTGTGAACTCTTACCGCGCCGATGCCAGCACCGACGACACGAGTTCGAACGCACCGGCGGTGATTTTCGTGTGGCTCCCAGGTGGGCCACCGCACCAGGACACCTTCGACATGAAGCCGGACGCACCGGCGGAGTTTCGTGGTGCGTTCAAGCCGATCCCCACGAACGTGACGGGGATTCAGATTTGCGAACACTTGCCGCAACTCGCGAAGAATGCCGACAAATTCGCGATCATCCGCTCGATCGCCCACAAGTTCGCCGACCACGGTGGCGGGCACAAAAAGTTCCTGACGGGCCGCGATCCGCTCCAACCGGTCGGCTTCATCAACGATTACCCGATGGTCGGCTCGATGGCGTCGAAGATGCTCCCGGTCCGGTCCGCTGGCGTGCCGAACTACGTTTGCGGCGTCGATGGCGGGCGACAAGGGATCGACACCTTCAGCTTCGGCTCGTCGTACCTGGGCACGAATACGCACCCGTTCATGCTCGTCGGCGACCCCGCCGATGCGAAGTTCGGCGTCCAGAACCTCAAGATGTTACCCGGCCTCGCCGAGAAACTCCCCGACCGGCTCGCGCTGTTATCGCAGTTCAACAAACCGCTCGTCGGCGACCGCACCGGCAACGCTGCCGCGCAAGATACGCTCCGCGGTCGGGCACTCGAACTCGTTACGAAAGATACCGCACGCAATGCCTTCGACCTCTCGAAGGAACCCGGAAAACTCCGCGAACGCTACGGGATGCACCGCTACGGCCAACGCGCGTTACTGGCCCGGCGACTCGTCGAACACGGCGCGAACTGGGTCACGATGGTCATGGAAAACGCGACGCCGCCCGGCGTCGACAATAAGCCGAACCACTGCTACAACTGGGATTCGCACGCGGTGAATTGCCACATCTTCGAAGACACGCAGTACAAACTCGGCTTCCTCGATCAGGCGATCTCCGCGCTCATCGAAGACCTCGCCGTTCGCGGGTTGAACAAGCGAGTATTGCTCGTGGTCACCGGCGAATTCGGGCGTACGCCGAAGGTCGAATACGACGTGAAAACGGGTCGCCCCGGTCGCGATCACTGGCCGATGGCAATGTCGATGTTGCTATCCGGTGGCGGGTTCAAGATGGGGCAAACGATCGGTTCGACAACGAGCAAAGCCGAGGTGCCCAAGGATCGCCCGATGATCCCCGAAGACCTCTGGGCGACGGTGTTCCAGCATCTGCATATCGACTACGCGAACACGAGTTTCCCCGATGGCACCGGCCGCCCGATGCCAATGCTAAACGGCGGCAGCCCGATCCGGGAGCTGATGTAAAGAGCCATATGCCATCGGATGCACGCTCTCGATGAATTTCTCCTTACCCGACATACACGCCGCCGAGGTTGCTTTCGTCGGTGGCGAGCGCGTTCTGAATCTCATCCAATGTGCCCCCCGATGCCGATGCCCCGCGATAGACGATGACGCGCGAAGGCGTGCCGGGGGCGGTGCCGACGACGATGTCGGCGAAGCGGTCACCATCGGCGTCGGTCGTAGCCACGCGGATGCCGCCACGCGCGGCGATGTCCCCGGCGAAGAAATTCGCGAGTGTCGTCTGCGTATTCGACGACAGTAAATCCGCACCATTCAGGGCGCGAACCCGCGGGCCACCACCTGGCCCCGCACCGAAAATCAGGTCGCCGCGGCCATCGCCATCCACATCGCCGACCGCCACGTACGCACCATTTCGCAGCGAAGATTCGTACGCGAAGAAATCGCCAAACAGCTTCACGCTCTTGCCCGTTGCGAGCGATGCACCATCGTAACCGGCGACTCGTGGCCCGCCGCCGAACCCTGCCGAGACGACGAGATCGGCTCGCGAATCGCCGTTGAGGTTGCCGATTGCGACGCGCGCCCCACCGCGAAAATCGACGTCGTCGATCGCGAAGAAATCGGCCAGCACGGCATCCGAGTTACCGCGATACACTGTCACGCGCGGCCCGCCGCCTTCATCGGCGGACAGGGCAATGTCCGCGATACCGTCGCCGTCGATATCGCCCGCCGCCACGAAGATGCCACCGGTGAACGTTGGCTCGAACGCGGGGATCGTTCGCACGACCGCCCCCGTCCCGCCATCGAAGATTGTGGCAGAAGTTGCGCTCCCAGGCCCCGTGCCGACGATCGTATCGGCGATGCCGTCGCCGGTCACGTCCGCCGTGGCCACACGAGATTCCGCAGCGAGATCATACGAGCGATACGCTTTCGTCGTGGCCGCATCGACGATCTGCACCGTCGATTGGGAACCGACCGCAAACGTGCGCGGCGCGGTGTAATTCGCACGAATTGTCGTCGGAACGGTGGGTGTAATGGATGTGCGGCTCGGCGTGGTGATGCCATCGGACCAACCTTGAAACGTCAGCGGCAGGCCGTTCGACGCGATGGTATTGGCTGCAACGAGTTGCCGTTCGATTCCGGCGACGCCGACGAATTCGTGTGGAGCAACGATTGGCTGACCATCGAGTGTCAGTGCCGAAACGGCGGACGCCAGAACGCGAACCGTGGCGGTCGTCGGCAGGATGTCGCGGGTGGCAATCGTCTTGTTGCCGAACGAGTCGGTGGCGGTCAAGTTGACGCGGTAGAACACATCCGCAGCGGTGTACGGTGTGATCGTCGGGATCGTGAACGTGCCGCTGGTGATGCCTTTCGTTTCGGGTACGAACGGCCGCGCCGGTGCGGAACCGGTGAAGTAATCGACGCGCCAACTGAGGCCGCTGGCGGGTAACGCGCCATCCTCGGCATCGGTGGCAGAACCGGAAAATGCGTACGACTGCCCCGCCACAAATTGCGTCCCAAGTACGGGCGTGAGGATCGTTGGCGTCGGCGGCAAATCGGTGGTGACGACCAGCGTCGCTTCGGCGCTCGTCGCGCTGCCCGTGCCATTTCGCACGACGACGCGATACGTCGTTCCGCTATCCGTCAGTTGCCGATTCGCTAGCGTCAGCGTCGATTGCATCTCGCCGGGAATGTCGACGCGGTTCCTTTGCCATTGGTATGTCAGTGGCTGCCCGCCGTTCGCGTTCACGCGGAAAGTCGCGGTCTGGCCAGGGCGAATCGTCGTATCGCTCGGGTCGGTCGCGATGCCCGGCGCGGTCGTCGAACGGATGCGATAGACCGTGCCGATACCCGGACTGCCCGAACCGCGTGCGACGAACAGGATGTCGCCGCTCGCGATGACATCGACGTCGACGATGCCGCTGGTGTCGAGATCGCTCGCAAAATTCGCGACGGTCTTCGTGGTCGCATCGTAGACGTTGATCCAACGATTCACGACGTCGGCGAAGAAATAATCGCCGACGTACTGGTTCGGGAAGCTCGTCGTCGGCGGGTTGTAGAACGCACCGCCCGCGATGGCGAACCCTTTATCGTTACCCGAACCGTGCTCGTAACTGTGGATCGGCCGCGTGAAGTTCGGGAACGCCACGGGGTCGAAATCGCCCTCGGTCGCCGGCCAACCGTAGTTCGCCCCCGCAGTCAGATCGTCGATTTCTTCAAACGCCGTTTGGCCGACATCGTTGACGCGAATCTGCCCCGTGCCCGGCTGCACCGCGAAGGTGAACGGGTTGCGAAACCCGACCGCGTAGATGGCACGATTCACGCCCGCCGTCGTGCCCGTGATTCCGGCAAACGCGGTGGGGTTGTCGGCCGGGATCGTGCCATCGGAGTTGATTCGCAGAATCTTACCGTGTCGCGTCGTCAGCGACTGCGATAGCGGCGGGTTCGCGTTCTCGCCGACGGCCACGTACAGCTTGCCATCGCCACCGAAATGGATCGCGCCGCCGTTGTGGTTCGTTGCGAATAACGGGTCGAGATCGACGAGCACCAATTCCGAATTTGGATCGATCGTATTACCGGTCACGCGAAATCGACTGACGCGGTTGTTGAGCGGATCGGCCCTGGTGTAATAGAGATAAATGTAGCCATTCGCGGTGAAATTCGGATCGAGTTCCAACCCGAGCAGCCCGCGTTCGCCTTGGTCGTTGATCCGACTCGAGAGATCGATGGCAGGCGTTGGCAACAGTCCCGTGCCGTCGATAATCCGCAGCACGCCGCGCTGTTCAGCCACGAACAACCGCCCATCGGGAGCTTCGACCAGTGCCGTCGGCGACGTCATCGTGGTGGCCACAACTGACACGTTAAAACCCGGCGGCAACGTTGCGGGCACCGTTCGCGTTTCGAGCGAATCCAGACCGAGGCGGATGCGGTTCGTCATGATGGTTTCCCGATGAATACTGGCAATGATTATCGCACCGCGCGCAATAGCATTTCCGCGGCTTCGTCGATCTCGGCTTCGGTCGTCCAGCGGCCGACGGTCAGCCGAACCGCGCCGCGGCCGAGCGATGGCGACACCCCCATGGCACACAACACCGCCGACTGCGTCACTTGTCCCTCGTGGCACGCGGAGCCGGTGCTCGCGGCCAGCCCCGGCAATTTCGCTAACAGTTCCGCGCCGATCTGCCCGTGGAAATTCACGTTGAGCGTGTTCGGCAAACGCTCGGTCGGGTGGCCGTTCAACGCGACGCGGTCGCCGAGGGCATTGTGTAGACGGTCGCGGAGGTGCTTCAGTTTGGCTTCCGGTTTCAGTTGCGAAGCGATCTCGGCGGCGACGCCGAGGCCGACGATGTACGGTACATTTTCGGTGCCCGCACGTCGGCCGGTTTCGTGCCCCGCACCGTGAATCAGCGATTCGAGCGCCACGCCACGCCGAATGTAAAGTGCGCCAATCCCCTTCGGCGCGTAGAGTTTGTGCCCCGCAATCGTCAGCAAATCGACGCCGAGTTCACTGACGTCCACGGGTACCTTCCCAAGCGATTGCGCACAATCGGTGTGAAACAACACGCCGGCGGCGCGGGCGATTTGTGCGAGTTCGCGGATCGGCATCAGCGTGCCGACTTCGTTATTCGAGTGCATAATGCTGACGAGTCGCGTGTTCGGGCGGATCGCTTTCCGCAGGGCATCCGGATCGACGCGGCACGTCGAATCGACGGGCAACACGGTGACCGATGCACCGAGTTTGCGCAGGAATTCGATCGGTGCGGACGTCGCCGGATGTTCGACGGCACTCGTGATAATGTGCGTCCCACCGGAGCCGAACAGCTTCGCGAACAGGCCGCGGGGCCGCGACAGGCAGACGCCCTTGATCGCGTGATTGCTCGCCTCCGAACCGCCGCCGGTGAAGACGATTTCCTCCGGTGCGGCACCAATCAGATTCGCAACCTGCGCACGGGCCACTTCGATGGCGACGTGCGCCGTTTTGCCGTAGGCGTGCGTACTCGATGGGTTACCGAACTCAGCGTGAAAGTACGGCAACATCGCATCGACAACAACAGGGTCGATTGGCGTCGTCGCGTTGTAATCGAGGTAGATCGGTCGGTTCGTCATGGTTACTCGGCGTCCCAAATCGCGATGGTGCCCTTCTCGCCGGCGGCTGCAATTCGCAGGCCATCGGGGGCATATGTCAGGCAGTAAATGCGGCCAATTCCAAAATCGTAACAGGCGATTTCCTTGCCGCTCGCCGCATCCCACAACCGCACGGTTTGGTCCCAACTCCCCGTCGCGATCGTCTTGCCATCGGGGCTGTACGCGATCGTCGTGACGCGGCCTTTGTGTCCCGTCATCAGGTAACGCTGTTGCCGTTTGACGATGTCGAATGCACCGAATCCCCACTCGATAGCAGCAGCCAGTGCGGTGCCATCGGGGTGGAAACTAATGCTCGGGCTGGTGTGCGTCAGCGGGATGTGCGTTTGATCGGGCTTCGCCACGTTCCAGATCGTGAGCTTCTTGTGGCCCGTCGACCATGCGACGGTTTGCGTGTTCGGGTGCGTGGCGACGGCACGGACACCGAGCGCTTCGCGGAACGGCGGCGGTCGCACATCGAGTTCGTCTTTCCAGTCCCAAAGCTCGAACGAACCGCCCGCATCGCTGGTTCGGCTACCGTGCCCGACGCAGATGAGCGTATCCGAAAGGAACTCGATACTCGTCACGGGGCGATCGATCGTGACATCGAAACTGATGAACTTACGCGGGAAATTTTCGTTGGTGGTGACCGCGCCAAACCAACCGAGCGCGCCGCCGATGGCGAGCTTCTTGCCGGTCGAATCGTAGCGAATCGCGTGAACGGGCGGCAGGGTGTCGTACGAGAGTTTGGCCGTGTTGAGGATCGGGCCGAGGCAGCCGTCCATCGTCCACTCTTCGACGAGGCCATCCTTCGTGCCGACTGCGAATCGTTCGCCATCGGGCGTAAACGCGAGGCTATAAATCGCCGATTTCGGACCTTCGAGAATGAGCATATCGGTCGGAATCCTTACGGGTATGCGCCGCAACCGCGTGCGGCCAATATGCTGATTATAATGAGCAGAGATGTGCAGTGGACGGATACCGACCCCGAAACCGGCGAACGACGATTCGTTTCCGTCGAAATGTTCGCGCGGAAGTGGGAATTCAAGACGCGGGCGAAACGCCGCGAAAACTGGCGTCGCCTCAATCCCGTGCCGCGCGACATGTGGGAAACGCTCCTCGAAGCGCTCGAGCGTCGCTACCACCGCCGCGAAGGCGTCAGCGACGAAGACCTCATCGAAATCCGCCGCATTTTGTCGACGTACAAACCCGCACCCGTCGTCGAAGTCGACATCCCGGAATCGACGTAAGTCACAATTCCGGAGGCTCGAAAACCGTTTTTTGGGGTGTTTTTCCGGTTTTCGCGACTCAAAAGTGTCGAAAATGCGGGCCAGAAATCCGGCTGTTTTGCGGTATCTCGAACTCTCGTCGCGGTTTATGTCGAGTGCCACTCATTCGGGACTCGCCGCAAGTGCCGACCGTTTCGCGACCGAATGCGACCGAAAATCGACCGAATGCGCCTTTTCTATGTCATTTGCGCGCACTTCTGCGTCATTTGGCGACACTTTTGCGTCAGTTCGCGCACGACACAAAAACCGACTTACGTCGTATCGCCTGCGATTTTTTGACTAACTGTATTCGTGTGGGTCGCACACCCATCAAAGCATAAGCTTTCTCTGCGTACTGTGTCGCATACCCATCAAAGCGTCCAGTTGGGCTTGACTTTCGACAAAGAAAAAATGATGCTATTTATAACACACCTGCCGCTCCTCTAGTCTGCAAAGGCAATGAGCATCATGGGCAGGTACTTACACGGCGGATACGAGAGGTAGCGGCAAGTCCGCTGCCTCTTTCGGTTGGTATGCTGCTGGCAAGTTACTAAAACGCATTCATGCCTTTCGTTCCTTACAAAAAGCCTTGGCTTTCACACGCCGATCTCGTCCAGCAATTGGTCGATCGTGGTTTGGTCGTGAGCGATCCGGTGGCAGCAGCACTATACTTGGCACACGTCAACTATTACCGCCTCGCGGTTATTGTCTCGCCTTCGAGATTCCCAATCAACGTCATACCAACTTCTATCGACGGCCCCAAGTGCGCAGCAAAGACCCTCGCCAAACATTCGATCACGACACTTGGATCAAACGTCTCCGCGAGAGTGTGAATCACTCCAAAGAACCGTTCGTGGTGCCTTATGGCCACGATGCGTTCAGCACCTTCCAGCACGACCCCGTCAGCGGGCACGGGCTGTTACTCGATTACAAAGCCAACGCGATCTGGGCCTACGACCCGGACAAAACCGCGTGGACGAAATTGAAGCCCGAAGGCGACCCCATGCCGAAGAGCGGCACACGTCTCGCGTACTTCGACCCGTTGCGAAAGGTGTTCACCGTGGTCGATGGAGTGAAGGTGTGGGCATACCGGTATCAGTGAGCGCGCGTCATGCGATGTCGGCGAAGTCGAAACGACTAACCGATGAACTTCCGTAGGTCTTTCAGGTACTTCGGCACCGCAACTTTCGCATCGGCGGCGGCTTCGTATTCGAGTACCACGTAGCCGTGGAAGTTGGCCGTCTTCAAAATGCCGATCATGCGTTCGAGGTCGGCTTCTTGCTTCTTGCCCGACGGTGGCGCGATCTCGGTCTTCACTTGGCAAACCACACCGTACGGGGCAATCTTCGCCACATCGGCATAGACGTCGGCGGTGTGAAAGTTACCCGTATCGATGTTCACGCCGAGGTGTTCGCTCTGAATCGGCTTCACGAGCGCAAGCAATTGTTCCGGCGTGGCGGTGATGCCGCCGTGGTTTTCGAGCGCGAGCAACACGCCTTCTTTCGCCGCCACTGGCAGGCATTCTTCGATTGCGGCGATCACGCGCGACTGCGCATTTTCCAACGTCTCGCCTTTTTCGAGGTTCCCCGCGAAGATGCGAACCGTCTTCGCCCCGAGCGCCGCCGCGTGCCGCGTCCAGGTCTGCACCTTCAGAATCTCGGCCTTTCGCTTCGCATCGTCCTTCAGGCAGAAGTTATTCCCAACGGGCACGCCAGTGATCGCGAGTTTGCGTTTCGCGGCGTGGGCCTTCAATTTGTTCCGATACGCATCGGTCGTTTCGGCGAAATAATACGACGTCAGTTCGACGCCATCGACCGGCCAATCGGCGGCCATGTCGATGAAGTCGAACAGCGTGATCGTCGGCTTCTTGAGGTCGAGCAATTGCCGAAAGCCGTAGGCCGCGACGCCGAGTTTGATGTCCGCTTTCAACCCCGGACGTTTGACCGGATCGATGGCCGCGGCAAATGGCGAAGCGACGACGGCGGCACTCGTGGCAAGAAACGAACGGCGGGTGAACATGGCAAAATTCCTTGTGTTGTGGCATGAGATCGGGATTATTTCAGCGTCGTCAGATACTCCACCAAGTCGCGGACTTCGCGGGGGGTGAGCGTGTTCTCGACCGATGGCATCGCCGAATTCGGGATCGTTCGCGATTCGATATCCTCGGTGGGCACGGTGATGGTTTTGCCGTTGGGGTCTTTAATCGTCACGCTCTTCTTGTCGTCTTTGAGCACGGTCCCGGCCACGACGCGACCATCGATGAGCGTGAGCGTGACCGTTGCGAAACCTTCGGCGATCTTCGCACTCGGCAGAATCATCGACTCGAGGAAATGCTCGCGGTACTTCTCTTTGTACTTGTCCGCCACCTTGGTTAGTTCCGGGCCGGCCACGCCGCCACTGCCACGAACATTGTGGCAACGCACGCACTGTGCCGAGGCGTGATTGAAAAATATCTCGCGCCCCTGGTCGGCATTTCCGCCGTTCAAACTCACCTGCCAACGCCCGAGTGGGTCTTTCGGTTGGCTCGTCTCAAACTGCTTCCGGTGCTTGTCGCGCAGATGCGATGGCGACGTTTTCAGCGCCTCGATCACGTCGAGTTGAAGCTCCGGCGCGACGGTCCCCAATACGAGTTTCTCCGCCCAAGCATCTAACAACTTGCCCGCTTCGTCGCTCTTGATCTTCGGCAACAACGCGAACACGCGCTGGCGTTCGGCGGTCGTTGCGGTCGTGCTGGCCAGTGCCTCCGCGAACAACTTCGTGCCGCGTTTCGCATCGCTGATTGCGATCCGTTCGCGGGCCTCGGCTCGCACGATTGCGGATGTGTCCGTCAAAGCTTGAGTGAGAATCGCGTCGATCGATTTCGACTTCTGATTTGCCAACAACCGCATCGCGGCCACGCGCAGGTTCGGTTCTTTCTTCGCGTCGTTCGCCCATGTCACGAACTGCGATTCGTCGGCCTTCACGCCGAGTTTCAGGATCGTGCCGATCACCGCCGTTTGCAACTCACCGTTCGTCTTCGCCAGCAAATCGGTCAAGTTCGCCTCGACCACCGCGCGCACGGCGGTGTCGTCGCGTTTCGGTATGACACGCCAAAATCCGGTCACGCGGTCGCGGGGCGGGGGGGTACCCCAGTCGGCGATGGCAGCGAGCGCTTCGGCACGAACGACGTTCGAGAAGTGGATGTTCGTTACGACGGCCAACACCGTTTTCGCGTGATCGGCGGTGCCGAGCGTGTACGCGGCGCTGATGCTTCGTCGTGCGATCGCGTCGCCGTCGGAGATCGGCTTCTCGCCGAGCTTCGGCAGCAAGGCCGCGAGTTGCGGGTACAGTTCGAGCATCGGCAAATCGTGAATCGCACGGGCCGCTTCCGAGCGCACGAACGTGTCGGCATCGTCGAGCGCCGCCGCAATTCGCTTGTCCTTTAACTGGCGTTGCACCAGCACGACTGCCAACCGCACCGCAGCGCTGTCATCGCTAGTTTTGGCCGCCACCGCGTCGGCATCACCGATGCGAACGAGTGCGGTCACGCACGCATGACGCAGGTACGTGTCCGCATCGGCGTTCTTTTTCAGCAGCGCGAACAACGGTTCCTGTGCGGCCTTGGCCTTCAACTTGCCGAGCGATTGCGCGGCGAAGAACTGCACGCGGGCGTTCGAGTCACCGAGTAGTTTAATAATCGACGGGGAAGTGTTGATGATGCCTGCATCACCCAAAACCTTTGCCGATTGCGCTCGCACCTCGGCGTCTGAATCTTGCAGCAGTTCTACTACCGCTTCGGGATGCTTTGGATATCGTTTCAGAATTGCTAATTGTCCCCAGATCGCGTGGAGACGTGCCAACTGATTCTTACTATCCTTGGCGACCATCACCAACTCCAATCCCGCCGCTATCTCGGGAGGTAATGGGTGGAATGGAATGGGGAATTGGATTTCCTTGCAGGCTCTTTTCGTCAGTTCAAATTGCGCCCGTTGTCGAACTCGCTGGTCGTCGTGGCCAAGCAGTTTACCGAGTTCGGAAGCATCCCATTTCCCGAATCCTTCCGCGAATAGCTTCTTCGTTTCCAGCACGACCGGCGATTCGATCTTCTTCGGATCGAACAACGTGTAGATGCGGCCACCGAGGCTTTTGCCGCTCCAGTCGAGGTTCACGAAGTCCGAGATATACAGCTTGCCGTCGTAGCCGAACTCGGCATCGGTCGCCATGATCGGCTTGAAGAAGTCGTGGTAATCTTCGATCTCGAAACCGGCCCCCACGGGCTTCACGCGGAACGATTCGAGGCCGCCGTTCGCGCCGGTGAAGTTACACATCAGGAATGAGTTTTTGTACCGGTCCGCAAGGCTCGTGCCGCTCGTGAACAGGAACCCACTCGGCCCCGTGCCGATCTTGCCGACGGGTGGCACGATGTACGCGGGCTGCCCGGCATGTTGCAGGTGCCACAGGCGTTCGGAGAACCACGGCGCGGCGGTGTGCGGCGCGATCGATTGATACGCCATGTTCCAACCGCTCTCGCCGCCCTCGACGACGTAAACGAGCCGCGCGTGGTCGCCCTTGTCGCAATTGTTATCGTCGGCGAACAGGTTGCCGTACTGGTCGAACGCGAGTTCTTGCGGGTTGCGCAGGCCGCGATGCACGACTTCAAACTCGGTGCCATCGGGGTTGCAACGGAAGACGGCTCCCGTTCGCGGGCCGCTGTACGTGGGGCCTTCTTTCGACTTCACGTGGAAGCCGCGGTCGCCGACGCTGAAGTAGAGTTTGCCGTCCGGCCCCCAACAGAGGCCGTGCAAATCGTGCCCGAGGAATGCCGCATTCACGCCGAAACCGGTTAGCAACGCCTCCGGTGTCTCTGTGCCTTTTTTCAGCACCCACAGATTCGGAATGCAGGTGAAATAGACATC
Source organism: Limnoglobus sp. (assembly GCA_043780595.1). Lineage (GTDB taxonomy): Bacteria > Planctomycetota > Planctomycetia > Gemmatales > Gemmataceae > Limnoglobus. The sequence goes on along the minus strand of JAYWCL010000130.1, from coordinate 49,090 downwards.
GCCATTCGTCGCCAACACACCCGCTGCGAGGCCATCGAGCGGGCCGTTGAACTGCGCGAGGATCTTCGATTTGTCGGCCTTGCCGGTGCCCGTGGTGTCTTCGACGACGCGGAGTTGGTCGGCATTTTTCGTGAAGAACGACATGCCCCCTCTAAACTGCTTTTCGTGCTTCTGGAACATTTTGAGGCGATCTTCGACCGTGCGAATTTGCAGATCGTCTTCGAGCAGGAACGCACTCGAGCGGTTCTCCTGCGTGCCCGCATTGAAGCGATGCTCCTCGGCCACATAGACGCGGCCCTTCTCATCGAGGCCGATCGCCACGGGGCTGGCCAACAACGGCTCGGCGGCAAAGAGTTCGACCTTCATGCCAGTGGGAACGCGGAAGCCCGCAATCTGCTTCTTCGCGGCATCGGTGCCATCGGCCATCTTCGGGGCCGCATCCTGTGGCGGCGTCACCGCAACCAGCGAGATCGGCACCAACAGCAATGCAACGAACAACAGCAAACGATAAGCCATGTCGATTCTCGGAGAGTGAGGTACTTCGGCAGGCTGTCATTGTAGTGGATGTCAAAGCCGAAGTGCAGCCTCGTCGCGCGGTTCTGGCACGCCAAATTCGCAGGTATTTCACGCACAAACATGCGTGCCGCTCGCCGGGTTTTCGAGAATCCACATTGTCGAAGTCCACCCAGGGGTACGACGAAACGTCTAACCCTGGTCTGTCAGATTTAACCCCGTTGGGGTAAGAATTGGCTATGCATTACCCCCAACGGGGTTCGATCGTTTAGCCCAGGGTTAGACGTCTTACGTCGTACCCCTGGGCGTACCTGCAAACAGCGCAACTTCAAAACGCGCGCTGCGGGCTGGCACGACACCAACGGTCACTCGTCGCGGTAGGGCTTCTTCTCGCGGTAGAGCGCCAGCCGGGCTTCTTGCTCTTTCTTGTCGGTCGCGTCGATCTGCTTATCGTCGAGCACCTTGCGCTGCTCGGTCACCGCGAGATCGAAATCCCCCGCCTCGGCATACGCCGCCGCCAGAGTGGCGGAGTATCCCCAATCTGCATCCTGGCCCGCCTTCTCGATGGCCAGCTTCGCCAGCTCGACCGCCTTCTTGCCATCGCGATACTTGGCATCGTGGCAGGTGGCGCGGAAGAAGGCATACCGCTTATAAACCCAGTCTTTTTGTTCGAGTCGCAACGCCTTCTCGAAGTGATCGACCGCGGCATCATACTTTTTGAGACCGGCTAGCGACATCGCTTTAACACCAATAGCAAACACACTTTTTGCATCGAGTTTCAACGACTCGTCAAAGTCCGCGATCGCCTTGTCGTACTTCTTCATCAGATGCCATGCTAAGCCACGGCTGTCGTAAGCATCCACATACTTCGGGTCGAGCCGGAGCGCTTCGGTGTAATCGGCAATCGCTTTTTCGTACTCTTTTTTGTCCCTCCATGCAATGCCACGGTTGTTGTAAGCACTCACATACTTCGGATCGAGCCGGATTGCTTCGGTGTAATCGGCAATCGCCTTGTCATACTCTTTCTTGTTGCTCCACGCCTTGCCTCTGTTCCTGAACGCAAACACAAATTTCGGATCGAGACGGATCGCTTCGGTGAAGTCGGCGATTGCCTTGTCGTAGTCTTTCTTATTGCTCCACGCAGCGCCACGGTTGTAGTAAGCATGCACATATTTCGGGTCGAGCCGGGTCGCTTCGGTGTAGTCGGCAATCGCCTTGTCGTATTCTTTCTTGTAATGCCACACCATCCCACGAGCAATGTAATTCTCTGCCCAGGCTGGATTAAGCCGAATGCACTCGTTGAAATCGGCGAGGGCGTTGTCCAGTTCCCCTTTTTCCTGCCATCCACAGCCACGCATAAAAAGTGCAAATGTATCCTTCGGGTTAGCTTTCACGGCTTTGTCCCAGAAGATCGGGGCGTCTTCCTTGGTCACGAGGTCTTCCTTTTGCACCCAACCTTCGCGGTGCCAATCGTGGATGCGCACCCAGCCGTCGCCGTTGTCTTTGCGGACATACATGGGCATGATGCCGGACATCGTAAAGTATTCTTGTTTGTCGTCGATCCAGTCGCCGAACTGAATATTCTTGGGGCGTTTGGTTGGCAGTACTTTCGTACCGAAGGCCCAGCGGTCTTTGGGCGTCTCGCCATCGGCGTCCTTCACGAACTTCTTGGGGAACTTCCCCTTGAGGTCATCGGCCAACGCCGTTGACGCAAACGCCAGCAGCAACGACGGTACGAGCAGCATTCGCATGGCATCACCACGATAGGGAACGGGATTCGATTAATTGTACCGAACGCAAAACGCCGATGCAACCGGCCACCCACACGAATTCGCGCAGTCAAAAAATCGGAGACGATCCGACGTAAGTCGGAATTCGCGTCGTGCGCGGAGTGACATAGAATTGTCGCCAAATGACATAGAATTGCGCCCAAATGACATAGAATTGTCGTGCTCGGTCGATTTTGTGTCGCGTCCGGTCGATTTTTGGTCGGTACTTGCGGCGAGCGTCGAATCGAGGGCCATCGGCGTAAAACGTGACAGGAATTCAAGATCGGGCAAAATCGCATGAAACCGATCGGCGATTTGCGATCGAAAAAGGGACATTTTGGGTCGCAAAAACCGAAATAACACCCCAAAAAACGGTTTTGGAGCCTCCGCAATTCCGATTTACGTCGATTATGAGGACGCAATTTCGGATCGGAACCCAAAGTTCCGGTTGAACGAACGGTGACGATCCTGTCCTTTTGGTGGCCGCTCAAACTATCCAGCTTGCCCGAATACCCTTTGCAGAAGCTGTCGCTTCGTGTAAATTCTCAGAACTGCGACTCGCAGCGACACCATAAGAGGACACGCAATGTACAGCTTAGTAATGATGACGATGATGGCCGGTTCGGGCGATGCGGCAGCGTTTCACGGGCGTTCGGCCGGTTGTGCGGGGTCGTCCTGCTACGGCCCGCCTGCCGTAACTTACACCCAAGGCTGCTATGGCTCGTCGTGCAGCGGCGCGGGCAGTAGTTGCTATGGCTCGTCGTGTTACGGTACGCGGTTCGGCGCTCGCCACAGTGGCATCGTCACGATGCGTTCGAGCGCCTACTTCGCCAACGGCAGTTGCTACGGAAGTTCCTGCTACGGCAGCAGTTGTTACGGCTCCTCGTCGTACGGTAGTTCCTACAATTCGGTTGTGATTCCGGACCCATACTCGGGCGGTGCCTGTTGCGATGCGCCCGGCATTCCGACGATGCAATCGGCCACCGAATTCGCGCCGATCTGTGCGAACATCACCATCGAACTGCCTGCCACCGCGAAGCTGTTCGTCGATGGCAATGCCATCGTTGGCAGCGGCACGACCCGCCAGTTCCACACGCCGGGACTGCCGAAGGGCGAGAATTTCTTTTACGAAATGAAGGCCGAGGTCGTAGTCGATGGCCAAGTCGTCGTGCAAAACCTGAAGGTGGTCGTGCGCGGCGGAGAAACGATCCAGCGCACGTTCGGCGAACTGATTGCAGCCACCGCCAAGGCGAAGCCGAGCGAAGTCGCCGTGAAGTAAGTCAGGAAATCACTTCCACCGCTTGAATGCGCCTTCGCAAATAGAGGGCGCAGCCGATGCAGATCGTGGCACACACGAGGCCCGCTTCCCAGAACGCGGGCTGATTACTCGGGCGAATCGTATCGCGACTGGCACCCAGGCACCATAGGCCGACCAAGTACAAGTCGTTCCACAAATCGATCAATCGCCAACGCGCATCGAGTTGGGCACCGTCGACGAGCATGTTCGCCAGCACGCGGCACAGCACGAACGCACCGGTCCAGACCATGATGAGCGGGACGGTACGCCGCACCCAAACCGACGTCGCGATCAGCAGCATTCCGAGCGTAAACGTGAGTGCGAGGCCGTAACCGAAGATGCCGATGAGTTCGCGCAAGTGGTCGAGGTAATACACTTCCCAATCGTACAACAGCCCCGCTTGCACGAAGAGTACCAACGATGGCAGCGTCGTTAGCAGTTGCACAAACAGCCCGATCGCGAGGAACTTCCCGAGGATGTAATGTCGTCGGCCGATCGGTTTGGACAGATAAAACGGCAGGCTGCCGTACTGGAAATCGTTGCCGACGAGTACCGAACCGGCGAGCGCCAGCACGATCATGACGATGTAACCTTGGAACCAGATGAAGTTCCCAAAGGTGTGCGCGGAGCCGTTGAGATTGAGTCGGTCGAGGAACCGCGTCAGCTCGACGAGCTTCACCGGCACGCCGCCGAACTGCACCGTCTGGGTGGCGGTTTGCTGTTGAATCCAGACGACGAGATACTGGCCGTAGAAGAAGAAAAAGAAGATCATCAGCGACAGCGCGTACAGCGCCCAGAACAGCTTTCGCCGCGCCAGCAGAACGAGCGACGTTCGCGCCATCGCCAACGACGCACGGGTCGGGCCACGCAGTTTCCCACGCCAAGGACGGTATCGAAGCAGGTCGTCGGTCGCAGGGGACATGAACGCTCGGGGAAATCGTTTGGGGCGAGGACGGAGCCAATCTCCACGGAAGCATTATAGCTGCGGTCGAAATTAGAATTGGGCCGCGATGGAAACGACATTCATTCCGAGTAGCATCATGTCACATCGTGGCCGTAAGAGCGATGGGATCGATTCGGAAAATCAGGAAATCAACGAGTGTGAGACCGGCCTCTTGAGACGCCGACCTAAATCGCGTAATCGATTGGCTCGGTCGGTACGTGGAATAGCTTCGCCGATTTTGGCGACACGTAGACCATCTGGCCGACGCGGATGTCGAGTTGCTTGTGGCGGTCGGGCGTCATGTCGATGTTCAACATCAGGCCGAACTCTTTGGCGAGCACCCGCACTTTGACGACCGAACCTGCGGGGTTGATGTGTGCGACTTCGACTTTCAGGAAATTTGCGCCATCGGTCGATAAGCTCAAATCGAGTTCGTGCGGGCGAACGTAGGCGTCGGTTTTGCCCGTGGCGGACTGCACGACCGACCCGTGCGCGATTGGCATCTCGATGTTCCCGAGCAACGCTCGCCCGCCTTCCAATCGCACCGGCAGCACGTTCACGTTGCCGAGGAAGTCCATCACGAAGGCATTCGCGGGGTGCTCGAAAATCTGCGAGGGCGTCCCCGTTTGTTCGATGCGGCCTTTGTTCATAATCACGATGCGGTCCGCGACTTCAAACGCCTCGGCTTGATCGTGCGTGACGAAAATACTCGTCACGTGAAATTCGTTGTGAAACTTCCGCAGCCACGTCCGCAGTTCCTCGCGGACTTTGGCATCGAGTGCGCCGAACGGCTCGTCGAGTAAGATCACTTTCGGCTCGGCAGCGAGCGCGCGAATCAGCGCGATCCGCTGTTTCTGCCCGCCGGAAAGCTGCGATGGATAGCGTGCCGCCATCTCGTCGAGCCGCACCAGTTTCAGCAGTTCGTGAACTCGCGACGCGATCCGGTCTTCCTTCCAGAATCGCACGCGCAGCGGGAATGCGACGTTTTCGTACACCGTCATATGCTTGAAAAGTGCATAATGTTGGAAGACGAAGCCGACGTTGCGGTCGCGTGCGGAGTGATCGGTGATGTCGTCGTCCGAAAATTGCACCGACCCCGCATCGGGAACTTCGAGGCCCGCGATGATCCGCAGCATCGTAGTTTTGCCCGAACCCGATGGCCCCAACAGTGCGACCAACGAACCGCTCGGTGCTTCGACGGTCACATCGTCGAGAACCAGGTTGTTCCCGAAGCGTTTCGTGATATTCTTGGCGTGAATGCTCATAGTCTTTCGGCTGCCATCGCGTGTGTTTGTTGCGAAGCTGTTTTATCAGTTACCGACGGATTGAGGAATCGATGCCCGCAAAAGCGTTCTGGCTGTTGCCACTGATGGTGGTCGTTCTGGTCGTCGGTTTGTTTTTCCTCGGCTCGGAGAACAAGCCGGCCACCGATGAAGACATCGCCGCACTCCCCGCGCCTGGCCCCGCACCCGATGGCATGGCGTGGATTCCCGGCGGCTGGTTCATCATGGGCGATGCCAACGTGCAGGAAGCCGACGCCCCGCCGCACAAAGTCGGCGTTCGCGGCTTCTGGATCGATCGCTACGAAGTCACGAACGCCGAGTTCGCCAAGTTCGCGACCGCGACGAAATACATCACAATTGCCGAACGCACGCCGACGAAGGAGCAGTTTCCGGATGTTCCCGAGTCGAAGCTGGTGGCCTTTTCGGCGGTGTTCAAAGCGTGCGAATGCGATGCGAAACGCTGCGATGCGGACGCCGAAAACAGTGCCATTCGCCCGTGGTGGGAAGCGAAATTCGGCGCGTACTGGAAGCAACCCGAAGGGCCGGGCAGCACGATCGTCGGCCGCGAGAACCACCCCGTCGTCCACATCGCGTGGGACGATGCCATCGCGTATGCGACGTGGGCGGGGAAGCGTCTGCCGACCGAAGCCGAGTGGGAGCGCGCCGCACGCGGCGGGCTGGCGGAGCAGCCATTTACGTGGGGAAGTACGCCACAAGGCGCGGATGGCCGCTACATGGCGAACACCTTTCAGGGCGACTTTCCTTCTCACGACAAAGCGCTCGATGGCTACACTGCCACCTCGCCAGTGGGCACGTTTCCCGCGAACGGCTACGGCCTCTACGACATGAGCGGCAACGCCTGGGAATGGTGCCACGACTGGTATCAGCGAGACTATTACACCGCGAGTGCGGCCAACAAAAACCCGCAAGGCCCAGAAACCGGCGACATGTTAGGCAACCAACCGCAGAAGGTCCGTCGCGGTGGTTCATTCCTATGTTCGGACGATTATTGCAAACGCTACGTCCCCGGCGCGCGAGACAAAAACCCCACCGATAGCAGCGCCTGCCACACTGGCTTCCGCTGCGCCCACGACGCGAAGTGATTCAAAACTAACAATACATTCCCGTTAGCCCGACGCGCCAGCGAGGGATTATCATCGTTTCTGTGAGGTCTCGCTTTTTCGCGTGTTCCCTCGCTGGCGCGTCGGGCTAACAAACCGTTCTTCCCGTGCGCACTCTCAACAAAATTCGGGAAAAGCAAATCGTTCCAGAGAATTTTTGCCAACTGTCGGTTATTCCGGCTATCATCGGTACCGGCTAACTGTAAATGTTTGGCAACGGTTCGCGAATCGTGGAATCGGTCGAAAATATCACAAGCGCATACACTTCATGCGGTTGCGACGGAATAGCCAGTTCCTATTTGTGGTTCGGAATGAATAATGCCGATTGGGCGTATTGTGCGGATGCGGTGAAATTGCAGGATAGGCCCGAATTTTTGAGTTGAATCGAAAATGCATTCCGGTTATCCTGCCACTCAGCCGAGTCTCAAACACTACAGACGGAACTCTCCGTCGACGTGCGACCGGATCTTGGAATTGGCCGGTGCACGTGCCCGGACAGCCACTCACTCGTTGGTCAAGGAGTTTCAACGTGAATTTTCTTCGTAGCTTGAGTCTGCGTCGGGCTGTCGTAGCCGTAGCAGCACTCGCGTTGTCGGTGGCTACCGCGAAAGCGGACATCATCATCGACGACTTCAGCAGCCCAGCCCCAGCGGTTGGTTATGCCATCGCACCCGATGTGAATCCACTCGTCATCGCCGACAACCTCGGTGGTGGCCTGACCCGCACCGTGACGCTGACCGTCACCAGCCCATCGCCAGCCGGTACGAATGCCCTCACCGGCAGCGTCGGTGGTGGTCTGTTCGCCGCCTCGTTCAACGTGTTCAGCAGCGGTACGGCACAAATCGCCTACACCTACGCAGCACCCGCGAACTTCATCCCGAACGTGCCAGCAGGCGGCGTAGTCGGCAACCTCGTGTTCGCCGGAGCCGGTGACTCGGGCTTCGCAGCGAACATCCCACTGACGATCACGATCGCCACTTCGACCGGGAACCTGACGTTCAATGGCACCCTGCCGCTGACGCCAGCCATCTCGACCGTCAGCGTCGGCCTCGCCGGGTTCACCGGCAGCGGCGACCTGGCTTCGGTCACGGGCGTGACGGTCGACCTCGTCGGTGGCCAAGCCGCCGACCTGATCTTCGACTCGATCGGCGTCACCACCCCAGACGCGCCGATCAACGGCGTTCCGGCACCAGCCGGCGTACTCCTCGCACTGGCCGCTCTGCCAGTTCTGGGCCTGCGTCGCGCTCTTCGCAAGAAGGCGTAAGTAACGGTTAGCAAAAGAACGCGAATCACTCGCAAGCAAACCCCGGCCATCGCCGGGGTTTGCTTGCATTTGTAGTTGCGTTTCGGTTAGCGATGAGAACGTTTTGGCAATGTGGGGCACGTTTTTAACGTGCCATTATTGAAAATGGCACGTTAAAAACGTGCCCCACATAAGATGTATGGCGTTCCGGCGGCTTGCTCTACGTTCTTTTGCTCGTTTCCGTTAAGATTGCCATCCGGACGACAACGCCGAACGGGAAACGGGCAGGATTGGCCATGATCGAACTTCATGATGCGACGAAAACCTACGAGCAAGGTCGCCGTGTGGTGAACGCCGTGCGTGGGGTGACGATGTCGGTGACGGGTGGCGAATTCGTTACGATCATGGGGCCATCGGGTTCGGGCAAATCGACGCTGATGCACCTGATGGGCGCACTCGATACGCCATCGACGGGCCGAGCCGTCTTCCAGGGTCAAAACCTGCAAGCGATGTCGGACTCGGAGCGATCGCTGTTGCGTCGCACGCGGATCGGCTTCGTGTTTCAGGCGTTCAATTTACTTCCCACGCTGACCGCGGCCGAGAATGTCGCGTTGCCGTTGTTACTCGGTGGTACCGCGCGACGTCTAGCGATCGCACGGGCGATCGAGTGCCTGCGGAATGTCGGGTTGGACGAACGCAAAGACCATTATCCCGAAGAACTATCGGGCGGCGAGATGCAGCGTGTGGCGGTGGCACGGGCGTTGATTGCCGACCCTGACGCGGTCCTGTGCGACGAACCGACGGGGAATCTCGATACGGCGACGAGCCGCGATATCCTCGAACTCTTGTCGAAGTTACCCGCGCCGAATCGCCGGGCCGTAATCCTCGTGACGCACGATCCGTCGGCGGCAGCGTACGGCACGCGGCTCGTGAAAATCCGCGATGGCGTGATCGAATCCGACGAACCGGTGCGAAGGTAAATCCACGAATTCACCGTCTCGAAAGTGCACGATGCCGCCGCTCTATCGTTTGCTTAGCGTTCGCTATTTGCTGCACCGTTGGGATCGCGCGGTCCTCATTATCGCGAGCATCGCGCTCGGCGTGGCAACGCTCGTCTCGTCGCGAATCCTCACGCAATGCATCGAAACCGCAGCGACCGAAACGACGACGCCGCTCAAGCGCTCCTCCGATCTGTTCGTTCACAACGGCGAGGTCGGCGTGCTGCGTTCGGTGGCGGACGACCTCCGCAACGCGAACGTGCCGGGTATCGCTTCGGTGCAGCCGCTCGTCTACGAACGCATCTCGTTGCCCGGCCTCGACGATCGCTCGGCGGTGCTGATTGGTACCGAGCTTTCGTTTCAACTTCTCGGCGGCGAAAACACGCTGAAAGTGAAAGTCGAAGCCACGCGCGAAGGCCCGCTGTTTCAACTGGCGTTGGTGTACGCGGCGGTCAAAGCGGGGAAGTTTACCGAGGCATCGGAGATCTACGACCGCATTCCGGGTCGGCTGATTATCGTCAGCCGGGCGCTGTACGAAGAGCGAAAACGCCGTGGGGCGTCGGGCACGCCGATCGTCGTGCGGTTCGGGAGCCGCGATATTTCGTGCCTGCCGATCGGCTTCGTCGATGTCGAAGACGATTCGCCGCTCGCCTCGCTCGGCAAGAACTTCGTCGGCATGGAGATCGGCCAAGCCGCACGGTTCGTCCGGTCTGGACCGGCCCCCGCAGCGGCGGCGGTCGGCGGCGCGATGATCGAAACCGTCTGGGATGCCGCGTTCCCGCAGCGCGTCAATCGCATCGATCTCTTCTTCGATCCAGCCATCGCGTCGAAGCTCAAACCCGATGATATGGCGGCGACAGTCCAGAACATCGTCGGCGGTCGCGGCAAGACTTATACCCAGGAAACGCAGGGGCAATCGACGCAGGAAATCGTCAACGGCTTCCAGGTCGGGTTTCTGCTCTGTTCGCTCGGCGCGATGGTCGTCGGGTTGTTTCTCGTTTACAACGCACTCTCGGTGACCGTCGCCGAACGACGCCACGACATCGGTATTTTGCGGTCGATCGGGGCGACGCGCGGGCAGATCATTCGGCTGTTTACGATTGCCGCAGTCTTGCTCGGCATCATCGGGGCCGCGTTCGGCGTGCCACTCGGCATCGCGATGGCGCGGCTGACGCTCAACGAATTCCGCGAGGAACTCGGCTCGATCTTTTTGAACCCCGAAGTCGATCCCGGCTCGCCGTCGCTGGCGACGCTCGGGTTCGCGATGCTCGCGGGCGTTCTCACGTCGTTACTCGCCGCGCTGGTGCCGGCACTTCAAGCGGCGTCGGATGAACCCGCCGATGCCGTCCGACGCAGCGCGGACAATGTCCGTGGTCCGTGGCAGATCGCGCACAAAGTGACGTGTGCCACGCTGATCGCCGGTGGCGTGGCGATGATTTTGTCGCGGCACGCGCTGCCCCACCGCGTCGGCGCGTTCGGCGGAATGATGACGACGCTGATTGGGTTGCTGTTGGCGGCCCCAATTATTGTGGGCGTGCTAGTGCGGCTCGTTCAACCGATACTGCGCCGCGTGTTACCGATCGAAGCGCGACTCGCGGCGGACAATCTCATCCGCTCGCCGGGCCGTACGGGCGTCGTCATCGGCGCACTCGGTGCGGGTGTCGCGGTGATGATTCAAACGGCCGGCGTAGGCAAAAGTAACGAAGTCCCCGTGACGAAGTGGCTATATGAATTGGTGCAAGCCGAGCATTTCGTGTTCGCGGGGAATCTCGCATCGGCGACGAGTTCGCAGGCCCCGATGGAACCGCACGTGCCGCTGGAACTGGCGAAGTTGCCCGGCGTCGAACGCGCGACGGGGTTGCGGTACGTGCGTCCCGAGTACAACGACACCGTGATTTTCATGACCGCCGTCGACGTGGCACCGTTCGCCGATGCCACGCAAAAACGCGCGCCGTCGGGGTTGCCGGACCTCGACAAACTCCGCAAGATCGCGGGCCGCCAGGAGGTCGTGATCTCCGATAACTTCACGCTGATGCATGGCATCAAACCGGGCGATACCATCGTGCTGCCGGGGCCGAACGGACCGGTGAGTTTGCTGGTTGCGGATTCGATGATCGATTATTCGTGGAGCCGCGGCTCGCTGATGATCGACCGGGCGGTGTACGCGAAGCTGTTCCGCGACGAGCGCGTCGATGTCGCACACGTCTTCATGAACGACCCCAACGATGCCGTCGCGATTGATCGTTTGAAATCGTACGTGGCGGATCGCGGGTTGTTTACCGTGAACAACAAAACGATCCGCTCGTTCTTCACCGACCTCATCGACCGCGTCTACAAGTTGGCGTATTTGCAACAAATCATCGTCGGCATCGTCGCGTCGCTCGGCGTCGTCACGGCGCTGCTCATTTCGGTGTTGCAGCGCAAGCGCGAACTCGGATTGCTGTTGGCCGTCGGTGCGACGCCGGGGCAAGTGATCCGTTCGGTACTCGCCGAAGCGGCACTCATGGGTGTGTTTGGCACCGTGCTCGGCGTGCTCATCGGGTTGCCGATGCAGTGGTACGTGTTGCAAGTCGTAATGGTCGAAGAGTCCGGCTTTTCGTTCGATTTGCTCGTCCCGTGGCGACAAGCGATTCTGATTTCCATCGGTGCCATCAGCATCGCCACGCTCGCGGGCCTCCTGCCAGCGCTTCACGCGGTGCGAATGCGCATTCCCGACGCAATCGCTTACGAGTAAGGTTTTACACTCGGAAGCGATTTGGCATCCGTTCACGCACGTCTACGTCGGGCACGTTATCGCGTGCCCGACCGCACTCTGCATCTATCCCAATTCCGATCGCGAAGCGATTAACCCACGAACACGCCACCGGCGAATCCGGGGAAGGCATCGAAGGAGAACGCCTCGGGGATCTGGCCGATGCCGTTGATGTTCTTGCCGAAGTACGCGGTGACCTTGCTTCCTGCTGCCGTACCCGAACCGGTGATGATGTCCGCACGTTTATCGGCATCGAGATCCTTGACGGCCACACGTACGCCGCCGCGCGAATTCGGATCGCCTGCAAAGAAGTCACCTATCGGAAGTTGAGCATTCACCAACAGCGCGTTGCCGGAGAAGATCGTAACGCGAGGGCCACCGCCTGGGCCACCGCCCGCGATCAATTCGGCCTTGCCATCGCCGTCGATGTCACCCGCTGCCACGAAGATGCCGTTCCGAAGACCTTGCTCGAAGGCGAAGAAGTCGGTGAAGACTTTCACGGGGGAACCGGTCCCGAGCGAACGGCCATCGTAGCCTGCGACGCGCGGCCCGCCACCGAAGCCTGCCGCGACGATCAGGTCGCCGACTTTGTCGCCGTTGATGTCGCCGACAGCGGCACGGGCACCGCCGCGGAAGTTGACATCGTCGATGCCGAAGAAGTCGGTGATGAGTCCGAAGCCGTCGCCGTTGAAGACGCGAACGCGGGGTCCGCCGCCTTCATCGGGGGTGATAATCAGTTCGGGGATGCCATCGCCGGTAACGTCTCCGGCCGTGACGTACACGCCGCCTGTGAACGCGGCCTCAAACGGCTGGATCGTGAACATTTCCTTGAGCGTGACGCCGTTAGTAACGATGACTTGCGTTGCGCGCCCCGGCCCCGTACCGACGACGATGTCGGGTACGCCGTCACCATCGAAGTCGGCGGTGCTGACGCGGGCACCGCCCGTGTAGCCCACGAGTGGTGATGGCACATACGTGAAGTCCGGCGTACCGATCGCGTTGTAAGAACGAACGAGAATATCGGTTCCCGTATCGACGCCGACTGCAAAGTGACTGTTCCCGATCAGCGTCGTTTTCGTATCGAACGAAGGCAGCACTTTCGTCGTACCGGTCGCACTCGTCAGGTTGTTCCCCGACACCGTCACGTCTTGGAAGCCCGGCGTCCGAAGGCTGAACGTGAAGGTTTTGACGCCCTGTTCGACCGACGAGAACGTAAAGGCCGAAGGCAGAACGCCGACTTTATCGGTGCTGGCAAACGACACCGTACCGTTGAAGCCCGTGGCGATGTTGCCGAACTGATCTTTGGCCGTCACGGTGAGCGTCGTCGATTCGTTTGCCTTCGATTCCGATTGGAACGAGCTGATAAACAGCGAGTTCGCCGTTGCGGGATTCACGAAGATCCCCGCCTCGACGCCGGTGATGGTCGGCGTAACCGTATCGGTGGCGGCGATCGACTGATTCCCCGATGTCTTCAAGGTGGCGACGAACGACTTGATGCCGCCATCGGCTGCCGTGAAGGTGTATTCGGCAGGCAGACCGGCCAGGACGTCGGTACTGCTGAATCGAACCGTACCGGTGTAGCCCGTGGCCGTGTTGCGGAACGGATCGAGCACTTTGACCGTGAAGCCACCCGTGACACCCGCCGTCGTGATCGATGGGAAGCCGGTGACGAGCACCGCACCCGCCAGCGTCGCTACGACTTGAATGTTCGAGACGGTACTCGTCAGCGAATTCACGACCGTATCTGCTGCGGTCAACGACTGGAACCCAACGGTCGCCAGCGAAGTGGGCAGGAGTTTCACGCCCGCATCGAGTGCCGTGAACGTGTAGTTCGCGGGCAACCCGGCTTGTGAGTCCGAACTTCGTACGCGAACGGTGCCGATATAGCCCGTGGCGACGTTTCCGAAGGCGTCCTTGAGCGTGACCTTGAGGTCGTTGGAGACGCCCGCTTCGACGACGGGGGGGTAATCGGTGGCGAACAGCTTCGCGGCCGCCGCCGGCGTGATGAGGATATTCGACTGCGTGCCGACGATCGTTGGATCGACCGTGTCGGTTCCCGTGAGCGTCTGCAAGCCAGCCGTCTTCAGGTTGGCGGACAAGACTTTCGTGCCCGCGTCGCCGGTGGTGAAGGCGTAGTTCGCGGGCAATCCGGCCTGGATGTCGCTGCTCGTAATTTGCACGATACCCGTGTAGCCCGTCGCGACGTTGTTGAAGGCATCCTTGAGCGTCACCGTGAGTTTGCCTGCGATACCGGCGACCGAGTCGGGGTATCCGGTAGCGAACAACTGCGAAGCCTTCGCTGGGATGACCAAGATACCGGATTGCGTGCCTGTAATCGTACCATCGAGCGTGTCGGTCGATGTGATCGACTGCGTGCCGGCGGTCTTCAGCGACACACCATTTGCGAACGTCCGCACACCGGCGTCGGTCGAGTTGAACGTGTAGTTCGTCGGCAACCCGGCCTGCTTGTCCGTGCTGGTGAATGCCACCGTGCCTTTGTAGCCGGTCGCGATGTTGTTGAAGGCGTCCTTCAGCGTGACGGTCACATCGCCGGTGACACCCGCAATCGTCGCCACGGGGAAACCGGTCGTGAACAACTGCGAAGCCTTCGCTGGTGTGACCACGATTCCCGACTGCTTGCCCGTGATGACTGCAATCTTCGTATCGGTTGCCGTCAGCGATTGCGTACCCGCCGTCTTGAGGTTCGCCGTCAGCACTTTCACGCCCGCATCGACTGTCGTGAAGGTGTAATTCGCAGGCAGGCCCGCTTGAGCATCGGAACTGATGAGCGAAACGGTACCCTTGTACCCGGTCGCGATGTTGTTGAATGCGTCCTTGAGCGTGACGGTGATGTTGCCGTCGACTCCCGCCTCAATTTTCGATGGGAAGCCCGCTGCGAACAGTTGCGACGCCGCTGCCGGAATGACCACGATGCCGGTCTGGGTGCCGGTGATCGTTGCCGTCAGCGTGTCGGTGGCTGTGATCGTCTGCGTGGCCGCCGTCTTGAGCGTAGCGCTGAAGGCTTTCTCGCCTGCATCCGACAGACCGAAGACGTAGTTGAACGGCAAGCTCGCTTGCTTATCCGAGCTAGCGAACGACACGGTGCCAACGTAGCCATCGGCCTTGTTGGCGAAGGCATCGCGTGCCGTCACGATGAAGTTGCTCGTCACACCGGCCACGATCGGCGACGGGAATGCGAAGACATCGAACGTCTTCGCGGCTGCGGCTTTCACCGTGGTCGTCGCTTTGCCCATCGCCACACCGGTACCGACGTGCGTAGCGGTGAGCGTCTGTTTGCCCGCGGTAATCAATGTGAACGGGAACGTCTTGCTGCCGAGGTCGGGTGCCGTGAAGGTGTACGTCGTCGGGAAGCTGACCAACCCGTTCGTGTCGGTGACGGTCAGGTTGACGGTACCGAGGTAACCGGTGGCTTGATTGCCGAACGGATCGCGTGCCACCAGCTTGAAGTTATTCGACACCCCAGCCGTCACGGGGTCGGGGAGCGATTCGAAGAACAAACCGGAGGCGGCGGCGGGCAGCACGACGATCGGCGACTGCGTTCCGGTGAGCGTGCCCAGAATCGTGTCGGTCGCGGTGATCGACGCCGTCGCGGTGGCGATCTTGAGCGTGAAGCCGTTGGTGAAGGTTTTGCTGCCGTTATCGCCCGCGACGAACGTGTAGTCGGCCGGAAGTCCCGCTTTCGCGTCCGAACTCGTGAATTTCGCGGTCTTGATATAGCCCGTCGCCTGGTTGTCGAACGGGTCGAACGCCGTCACCGTGACCGTTGCGGCAATTCCTGCCACACTCGGCGACGGGTGGCCCGTGACCTTGAAGTAGCTGGCGTCGGCCGCCAATACGATCGTGTCGTCCTTCGCGGGGTTGATCGAACCGGCAATAACCGGATCGACGAACAGCGTCTGGAACCCGGCATCTTTCAAGATGATGCGGAACGTCCTGCGCCCGTTGTCCGTCAAGGCGAAGGTGTAGTTGGGTGGCAGATCGCCGGCGGCGACCGATACTTTCGGATCCGAACTGCTGAACGTCACCGCGCCGGTGTAGTTCAAGATCGTTGCGCCGGTCATGTCCTGTGCGACCACCGTCACGTCGAAGCCCGTTCCGGCGATCGTCGTCGTCGGCATTCCCGTAATCACGAGGCTCGAAGCCGCACCGTTCAGGAAGACGTACCGGTTGAACGCATCGTCGGCTTCGCCGTTCGCGTTGTTGTTGTTCTGGTTCATCTTGTTGCCGGACAAGTCGCTGATGTTCTCGCCGACGGTCAGCTTGTAGAACCCCGCGACAGTCTGACTGTTGAACACGATGTCGTAGTCGTAATCGGTACCGGAGACTTTGCTGAAGCCGGTGACGGGAACGATCGCACCGTTCGTATCGAGCAGTACGATGTCGCTCGGCGACACGGAACGATCGTCGAGGTACGAGTTGAACGTGACGCGAAGTTTCGTCGAAGGACCGCCGACGGCGTTCGGGTTGGCGAGGTTCGACACTTGCGGGCCGGATGGGAAGTTCACGAAGAACTGCTGATCGAGATCCGTGTTAATGCGAATGCCAAACGCACCGCGGCCGTACGTGCTGGCCACAAGCAAGTTCAGGCCGCCCTTGTTCTGGATCGGGAAGCCCGTCGTCGGGTCGATGTTTCCGAGCGACAAATCGAGGTCGCTGACTTGTGCGTTCGGCAAGTAACCGGCATCCTTGACCGCACCGTCTTCGGTTTCGCTCGGATAGAACGTCCACGTTGCACCGGTTGTGCGCGAACGTGAACGATACACGCCACCTTCGCCGCCGACGTAGACGACGGGGAACTTTGGACCCGTCAGGTTTGTGGCATCTGGGATCGCGTAACGCCAATCGACCGCGAGGGCGTGCAGGCTGACGATCTGCGGCGGATTCATGCCGACTGCAACCGCTTCGCCGAACACCGGCTTGCGGAGTTGGAAGAGATTATCGGTGATGTTCACCCACGGAGCGTTCGTTCGCGAATCGGCTTTGTAGAACACCCCGCCAAACGTCACCGCATAGAGATCGCGGCTGCCGCGTGTCGGGTTCGCCACGATCTGATTTACGCCGCCGCCAGACAACCCCACAGAGATGTCTCGCCACGGTGCGCCGCCGGTTTCGGTGACAAACACCTTCCCGCTCGAACCGCCGATGTACAGGAAGTTATTCAGCACGCCCGGGCTGGCCTGGTTCGGTGCCCCAAACGCGAGTGCCGTCTTTTCTGAACCGTCGAGTTGATTGAAACCGCCTGGTTCGCCGACGGGGAACCAGTTGATGCCTTGGTCGGTCGTGCGGAACACGCGGCCCGCGCCGGACCCCATAATGATGCCGTTGCCGTCGATCGGATTCACCGCGAAGTTGTGGCCGCCGGCGAAGCCCCATTGACCCCCAGGTGTACCAAAATTCGCAGTTATCGTATCAGCGCTTGTTTGGAGCAAGCCACTCGTTCGGCTCACAGTCGCGCCACTTGGCAGTGTCACCTGGAAGAAGTTGGTACCGCCGCCACCGCAACACGGCCATGCGTAAACGTAGCTCGTGCCGGTGCCGGTTTGATCGGTCGCGATTCCCGTACCGTCACCACCAGGGCCACTGTAACCCAAATCGCCGGTCGTCAGCAGGCTCGCCGTGGAGATCGGGAAGCCGTTGTCTTGCGTGGTGGCATAGAAGAGCGCCCCTGCAATGTCCGCCGCCAATTGGCTCGGCTGCGAAGCCCCGTAATAAATCTGGTTGAGTTGCAGGTTACCGTTGCGAACCTTGTTCGGGAACCGGGCGTTGCCGATACCGCCGACCACGAGGCCGGTGCCGTCGTCGACCGTACTGCCGATGCCTTGATCGTCGCCGCTGATGATGCGCGACTTGCCCGTCAGCGGGTCGCGGAACGTGATGATGCGGTGAACGTCGGTCTGGACTTCGCCGGGGAACGGCGACCACTTGGCATCGAACCCGCTGTTGTTGAAGCCCGCACCAGTGTTGACGTTCGTCAGGGTGAGGGTGGAGTCTGAGAGGAACGGTTGGGTCGGATCGCGGTAGAGGTTGATGAAGCCGCGATTGATCGAGTTGTTCCCGTTGACGCCGTAAACCTGGCCGACGTTGTTGACCGTAATCGGGCCGTTGCCTGCGGTGAACTGAATCGACCCGCCGTCGTTGTTGCTGTTGTTGTAAGCGATCAGCGATTGGCTGTCGTTCACGAACGTGGTGTCGACACGAATGAAGCCGCCACCACTCACTTTGTTGCCGTTGTTCGTTCCGCCGAGGTAAACGACGCTCGGATTGTTCGGGTCGATCCCGATTGCAATGTCGTATTCGCCTTGCCCGAAAGGAGGAGCACCGAGGATCGCATGGTCCGGCCCAGGAAGTCCGAAGCCCGCGCCTTCGTTGTTCGTACCGAACGCAGAACTCGGCGAAGCCAAGAAGAAGGGATAGCCGATTCGCACCCAGTTTCGGCCGAAGTCCTTGGTCTGGTAGAGATCGCCGTTGCCACCGCTGCTCACGAACGCATAGAGCCAGCCCTGGTAGAAGTCGTTCGCCAGCGACGAATCGGACAACGCCGGTGCGGCGAGCGTAATGCGCCCCTTCGCACCGTTCGGGTTGTTCCGTGCGGCACTACCAATCGTAATCGGTTTGCCCAACGGGTCTTGGAAGAGCGGATTTCCCTGGTTGGCCACCGTCAGCTGCATTCCACCTAACGTCACATTTTGCGCGTTCGGCGAGAAGAAGATGCCCTGGCCGCGAATGGCGGTGTACAGAATGTTCAAGTTGTTGTTCGCGCCGACGCTCTTCGAGACGCTGCCTGCGGAGAGCGTCACGTCCGTCGCGTCGCCCACTTGGATGAGCAACCAATCGCGACCGGTGTTGTTACTCCGCCAAATCCCTTGGCTGTTCGCCATGTAGACGATGACTTCGCCCGCGGGAGTCAGCTTCGGATCGACGATGATCTTGAACGAAGAGGTACCGACGAACTGACGATTGCGGAGTGCCGAATCGATCGGCAAGATGTTGCCGATGCCGTCGGCATTGCTCGTGCTGTCGAGGACTTTCCAGTTTCGGCCACCGTCGAGCGAGCGAAGTACGCCAACGCCCCCCGAACTGACATCGCCTTCACCGGTGACGGCGAACACGATCGACTGATTCGGGTCGTTGTTGCGGGCGAACACGGCGATACCGCCGGTGTTCAAGCTGCTCGATGGGCCGAAGTCGGTCAGTGGAATCCAGTTCGGACCGGCTGCTTCGAGCGTGAGGAAGTTCGTCGTCTTCCAGATGCCACCGCTGGCACCGCCGACGAACACGGTGTTCCCCGATGGATCCGATTCGTCCAGCGCCAAGCCAGTGATACGATTGATTCGCGACTGCCCGCCGAGCGGTGCAGGGCCGAACGGCGTCCACTGCTGCTTCGTGACGACCTGCGAAGGTTCTTGCGTGAAGATCCGGAAGCCGACGTCGAACCGGTCGGCAACCGGTTCGCCGAGGCCCGAACCGATGTCGGCTTTCGGCAGTTCGAGCGACCAATTGTCGATCGTGCCCGCTTGGGTGCCGTTGTTGCGGACTTGAAGCGTCCAGTTACCGAACGAGCTGCGACCGAGGATGCCCGTCAGCGGCAGTTCGGGGTTGAAGATACCGTTGAACTGGCCAACGCCGCCGAGTTGAATCGGCGTGACGGCACCGTCGTCGAAGATCGTATTGCGAAGGTTTGGCAGCGGGGCCGCGGGCAGAATGTTTGCCCCGGTGAACAACCGGATCCGCGTCAAGCCATCGGGGGAAACGAGGTCGAGGTCGATTTCCTTGATGTTCGGGTGCATCAGGTTGACGGTCACGCGGACTCGCGAGGCCGGCGAAAGGAGGAGGTTTTGTGCGATCACGAATGTATCGGGAACGGTCAGCGGCAACGATGCCGAGCCACTCGGGCTGAATGGTGCTACCGGCTGGCCGATGAGCGTCGAGCGCGTCACGGTCGAGTACGAACTCGCGTTCGGGTCGGTGCCGCGAAGCACCGCCAGACCCGCGTTCTGGTTCATGTCGAGGCTATCGCCGATCGTCGATTGAATATCCGAGCCGATTTCGATCGCGTACGGCCCGTTCGCAATGATCTTCGAGGGGAACTGAATGTGGAACGACTTCGTCGGCGAAGCGGCCGTCGCACCGAGACCGGACACCACGAACGGACCGGGAACGACGCCCAACGGCCCCGTCATGCCGATGATGTCCGCACCCGTAAAGGTGATCGGATTGATTTCGCGATCGAACAGAACGTCGACGCCCGTGGCACCCGTATCGAGGTTGAGCGTATCGCCCGTACCCGCCGTGGCTTTGCCGGGAACGGCCGCGAACGTGAACCGTGGCCCAGGGATGATGATCGGCAGCGTATCGGTCGCGTACGGCACGCTGAACGGAATCCCCGAGGTCGAGCGCGGCGTCGAATAGGTATCGACGCCGAAGCCGACACTTTGCGTACCGTCGGCGTTCTGGTCCATCGAGTTGCCGAACTTCACCGACGTTCGCGAATCGGTCAGCTCGAGCGTCCAATTCAATAATGTGCCCACGTCGGCACCGGCGAGATCTTGGATTTGCAAACGCCACGTGCCCGAGGCCGGACCACCCGCAAATGCCGATAGTGGCGACTCGGGGCGGAAACTACCAGTAAATGGGGGAGTTCCCGACGCGATCGCCGTGCTCGCCGCATCGTCGAAGAACGTCCCCGTGTAATTCTGGCCACCGCCACCATTCCGGTTTGAAAGGACGACTTGCGTATTGTTCGGCGCGATCAGTGTGATGAGCAAATCGCCATCGAACGTGTGCGTGATGTTCAAGCCGACACGAACCGAAACGACGGTCGGATTTCCGGTAATCGGTGCGACTGTCAATGTCGATGTCGTCGTTGCAAGGTCGGGTAACGCGAGCGGCGTGTCGGTTGAAGCGAACGTCGTCGTGGTAAACCCGAGCGTGCCGCGGTGCTTGTCGAGAATGTTCGGGCCGACGGCGTAGCTGTACGTACCCACAGCCGTCTGCGGCGTCAGGAACGGCACGAAGAACGTCGTGTTGGCTGCATTCAACGCAATCGCGGCACCGGCTGCGACGGGAATGTTCGTAGCGGGCGAAGTCAGCGGCGTCGTCGGGCTGCGGAACTGCACGACGACGTCGGCATCGGTCAGCGTCGTCGGATCGACGGGCCGGTCGAATGTGATGCGGAAGCCATCGAGGCGCGGCGTGCCATCGGGTTGAAGGCCATTGAACCCACTCGAGTTCCCGACTGGGCCCATGTCGCTGGAGACGATGCGCGGACCGACACCCGTCGTGCTTCGCCCGGAGAGAATCGCGACGCCCTTGTCGGTGTTTTGATTGCCCGCCCAATACGCGGTGAGTTTGCCGTTGTTGTAAAGCAACGACTGACGAACGCCCATGCCAGATGTCAGAGCGGTACCGACCGTAAAATTGTTCGGAATCGGCTCGAGGTTGTACGACTTGCCGGTGATCGTGTCGATCGCTTGTTTGGGCACGTTGAAGTACGAATCGCGACCCTGGGCGCTGAACGAGGCTCCGCCGTCGATACTCGTCGCCACGTAATTGGCGATACGCTTCGTACTCGCATCGTGCCGACCGTCGAACCACGAAACGGCGAGCGTACCCGTCAGCGGATCGACCGCCAGCGATGGCATGAACTGCGCGCGACGGCCTTCGCTGTAGTGATCGTTCGCCGAGTCGTCGTTGACTTGGACCCTGGCAGTCGATGTCGTACCGCCGTTATCCGAGGAGATGATGTAAACGTTCGGGTTGGCGAAGACTCCCGCTTCGTCGGGGCCCCCACCCGTAAACGCGGCGTACAGTCGACCTGCGTTCGTTCCCGGCAGAATGGCACCCATCGCATCCAGTTGGGGAACGCTGGTGTCGTAGGCAATCGAAAGTCCCGCACCGATACTCGAGGCCGGCGAAGCGGCGTTCGCGTTCGTCGCGGGATGCAGGACATCCGGGCCGCTCGTCAATGCGCCGACAAAAGCAATCGTATCCGCACCGAAACCGATGTTGTTGAAACGCGAAACGAACTTCAACGACCAAGGGCCGACCGACTGCGTCGGCGTGCCATCGGAACGGACGTCCGTGACTTCCAGCTTCCAGGTACCGTTGAGCTGAGCCGCCGTTTGGCCGTATAAAGCAGCGAGACTGCCGGACTCCGGTCGGAAGTGCGCAATGTACGGCGCAACGTTGACGCCGTTCGTGATGTTTCGCGGCGCTTCTTGGTTGAAAGTTCCGCCCGGAGAATAGCCGTTGATGATGCCGAAGTTGGCACTGGCGGGCAAGCCTTGTGGGAGCGTAGAGCCATCCGTTGCTAAGCGATTACGAAACAGCGTCACCCGTGTGCCCAATGGGCTGACGAGATCCACTCGGAGTTGGCTGATATTCGCGTGGACGAGCGATAGCGTGACGTCGAGATCGCTGAGCGTAGAAAAGTTCGGAACCGATAGATTAACGACATTGTTGAAAGAGGTGGTATTCGCGTTGTGCGGCAAACTGCTGCCCGGATCGGTCGCATCGCCGATCGGCCCACCGATACCGGGAAATCGTTGCACGACCACCGGCGCGACCGGGTCGGGAGTCGCGCCGCTGAAAGTGATGATACCCGTGTTGACTTTGTTGCCCAGAACGGTGATTTCGGCGCTACCGGTCGATGCGACCGTGAGTTTGCCGGGGTTTGCGCTTGTTGCCGGTGCGAACGCAGCGACGGGCGAAAGGCCCGATGTGAGCGTATTTAGGAGTAAGCTCTTCGTGTATCCGGTCACGATCACGGGATTCGAGAAATTCGCACCGCGATCCGCCGAACCCGCGATGAGAACTGCATTCCGGTTCTGGAACGGATTGGCGGTTTGATCTTCGAGCGTGGTGTCGGTATTCCACGTGACGTATACGCCTTTCCCCGAAGAGGGATCGGATCGCGTGCCACCCGTTACGGGGTCCGTTACAACCGGTGCGTTGTTGTCGACGACGACGGTCGGATTGTATGCGGGATCCTGGCCGATCCATTTGTAGAGCGATGCAGCGGGATTTAGGGCGCCGCCCCCGAAAGTGAACGATTCAACAACGAGTTCGCCGCTCGTTTTCGCAGCATTCGTTTGCAGGTGTGAGACGTACACCGAGCCATCGCGATCGAACGCTACGGAAGGGTTATATGCGTTCGTAAAACGAGTGAGCGGGAACGCTAAGTTGGTCGGATCGATACTATTGTCGTTCCGTCGAAGCGATCGATTCGTATTGTCGAGGAATTCACTCCAGTTCAAACCGCCATTGTTCGACTCGAAACCGACGACCCCAGTCTGCCCCGTCGGCTGGATGACTGTGGCGACGAGCACCTGATTCAGTGGGTTGATCGGGCTGGCCACAACGACGGGTCCGATGATGTCGCCTCCGACATCGATGCCGAGCAGCGACACCGCAGCGGCGGACTGCGTCTGCGTGGGCAGCGGCAGCACGGCGGGCACGACGCGCTCTTCAAATTCCTGCACCCGCAATCGCGGAAGAAGTGAGGTTCTTTTAGAGGTCGCATTCGTCGGACGAACGCGGTAGACCCAGGAACGAAGAAGGCGGGAGAATCGTTCGGAAGACATTGGACACGCCCTGTCGGCCAGCGGAGTGGGAAGTTTTTGTGGAGTATCCGGTATCCGGTATCCGAGTTCGCAAACGACCTCAGAGATGCGATCCCGCATCCAATTCACGACGTAAAAATAATTACGGTACTCCGTAACTACTAAGACGAACCACTCGATCATTTGGAGTGGTGAATTCCGGCAAGATTTATCCGATCATTACTTTTAACCGTCTATCCCAGACCCCGCAAGGCAAACAACCTGAAAACTTGCCCTCGTTTACCTTACCTTTACGGCTTTACCATTGCAGACCGAACTTCCCGGCATCGTGCGTTCCGTACAACCAATTCATGCGGTCTCAATCGCTTTTTCCTAACCTAAATTTGACCCATGACAATCACCGCCTGTTTTGTGACGCGAAACCACGATTCCAGCCTCGGTGCCGCACTCGCTTCGATACGCGCGCTGAAAGCGGAGTCGATCGTCGTCGATACCGGATCGACGGATCGCACCACCGACGTGGCCGATCAGCACGGCGCGAACGTCGTTACAATTCCCTGGAACGACGATTTCTCCGCCGCGCAGAATGCCGCACTCGATCGCGCGACCGGCGATTGGATTCTCTGGTTGAACCCCGATGAAGAAGTCGATCCGCAAACGATTCCGCTCGTCGAGCGAGCCATCGAAAAAGCCGAAGTGTTCGCGTACGATCTCCGCATCGTTCACGAATACGACGTAAAACGACCCGGTTTTGGCCCCATCGATTGGCAACCGCGGCTATTTCGCCGCGATCCCGCCGTGCGTTACCATCGCCGGCTGCACCCGACATTCGCGACTCCACTATCGGCCATCGCATCCAAACGCGGCCAATGCCTCGACAAAGTGAACGGCAGTATCTTTCGCCACGGATACCTTTCGGTACCGACCGCCGAAAAGAGGCAGTGGGTCGTGAAATTACTCGTAGCCGAACTCCGCGACCGTCCGGGACAACTCGATTTGACGATCGAACTCGGGCGAAACTACCTTCAATTGAACGATCCGCTCGGGCACGACATTCTGGCAGAGGCCGACGAACCGGTCCGCACGATGGCGACCCTCGGCGAATCCCCACCGCCCGCCGTGGGAATGTTCCTCGAGTATTTGTTGACGGTCTCACCCGAACAGCGTCGAAGCCGTATCTCGCGCGAAGAAGCCACTTCGCTCGCGGATCGTTGGTTTGCCCGTACGCCACCGGTGCTGTGGGCGCTATCGTGCGAGCGATACGCCGCCCACGATTATGCGAAGTGCGCCGAACGGCTGAATCAGTTACTCGCGTTGGGCCGCTCCGGCGATTACGATGTCAGTGCGCCGTTTTCGACCGATATTCTCGGGCCGTCCGCGATCTTGAACCTCGGTTTGTGCCACTTTCAAATGAAGAATTGGGCCGAAGCGAAAGACTGCTTCGAGGTTTTGCGCACCGATCCCACTCGTTCGCAACGGGCGGCCCGGCTCTACGCACAGGCCACGCGAAATGCGAGCAGTTGAGGTTTTGCGCACATGTACATCGCGACGACTCGCCATGAAATCGCAACGGAGGGCTTGCCGACGGAACGCCGGTCTCTATCGTAAGCGCTCAACATAAATTCTCGGCCGTGATGGCCCGGAGGCCGTCGTGAAAGTGCGATCCAGCGTCAAACGCATCTGCGAGAAGTGTAAGTTGATTAAGCGCAAGGGCGTCGTCCGTGTGATTTGCGAAGACCCGCGCCATAAACAGCGTCAAGGCTAAGACTGAGGAACTGCTGACATGCCTCGTATCCAAGGCGTTGACTTACCATCCGACAAACCGACGCACATCTCCTTGCGTTACCTCCGGGGCATCGGCCCCGTGACGGCGCTGGAACTGTGCGAAAAAGTCGGCATCGATCCGCAACGTCGTGCGAAAGAACTCAACGACGACGAGATCGCCCGCATTGCGACGACCCTCGACAAGGATTATCTCGTCGAAGGGGCGTTGCGCCGCTTCGAGGGTGGGAACATCACCCGCCTGAAAGAAATCAAGAGCTATCGCGGCGAGCGCCACCGGAAGAACCTTCCGGTTCGCGGCCAGCGCAGCAAGACGAACGCCCGCAGCCGGAAAGGCCCTCGCAAGACGGTCGCCGGTAAAAAGGGCGTCAAGGATAAGTAAGAATCCGCTATCAGCTATCAGCCTTCAGCCGTACTGTCAGCGGTGGGTTGGTAGCGTTCGATCAATATACTCCGTTTTGCTGACCACTGTAAGCCGAAGGCTGATCGCTACCCATGGCTAAGAGCAAGAAGAAGAAACAGCGTCGCAACGTGAGCCGAGGTGTGGCGCACGTACAATCGACGTTCAACAACACGATCGTCACCATCACCGACGCGAACGGCGATACGCTGTGTTCGGTTTCGGGTGGCATGGTCGGCTTCAAAGGAAGTCGTAAGAGTACGCCGTTCGCCGCCCAACGCGCCGCAGAAGATGCCGCTGCGAAGGCGTCGAAGTTCGGCGTGAAAGAAGTCGAAGTCCGCGTCAAAGGCCCCGGTGCTGGCCGCGAATCGGCCGTCACCGCGCTTCAAGCCGCCGGGTTGAACGTCAAAGCCATCGAAGACGTCACCCCCCTCCCGCACAACGGTTGCCGCCCGCCGAAAAAGCGCCGCGTGTAATTTTTGTCGATATCGCTTCGGAACCGTCCCCGTGTCAGTGGGGCGCACGGTTCCTTCCGCGATTTCGCTTCCCGCACCGGATCGACCCAGGGGTTCTCCGGAGCGGTGTATCCTGCTTTCGCAGCAGGACCGACCCCTGTACCATTCACTGACATCCCACTTGGACGAACCGCCTACTCATGGCCCGTTTTACCGACCCCGCATGCAAACGCTGCCGTCGAGAACAATTGAAATTGTTCCTCAAGGGTAGCCGTTGCTTTAGCTCGAAGTGCCCGATCGATCGCCAGGCATTACCTCCCGGTATGCACGGTGCCCGTCGCGGCAAAACCTCCGAATACGGCCTTCGCCTCCGCGAAAAACAACGCTTGAAGTTCTTCTACGGCGTGCTCGAACGGCAGTTCCGCCGCTACTTCGAACTCGCGACGCGCCAAGCCAACACCGGCGAAGCGTTGCTCAGCATTCTCGAACGCCGTCTCGATAACGTCGTTCACCGCCTCGGCTTCGCGCCGAACCGCAAGGGTGCCCGCCAACTCGTCGCGCACGGTCACGTAATGGTCAACGGTCGCAAGTGCGACGTGCCGAGCGTGCTCGTGAAGCCGAACGACATCGTCAAAGTGAAGATGGCGGTACGCAGCCTCGCCCTCACGCGACTGCACTTGCAGGCCGTCGGCGGCGAACCGGTCCCCGATTTCTTGGAGCGTACGAACTCCGAAGATCCCGAAGGCCGAATGCTTCGCCTGCCGGGTCGCGGCGACGTCGATCCGCGAATCTCCGAGATCCGCGAGCAGCTCATCATCGAAATTGCCACGCGATAAGCGGGCGGTAAAAGCACAAGCGATCGTTTTCACCCAATCGTTTGGCGTCTTGCTGTGTCGGGGAATCTCGGGTACTCCATCGCGGTACCTGCCCCCAACGGAAAGCTGACGCCGACGACTTTGCAAAGGCTCGTTTCCTATGCGTATCCGATGGCGTGGTCTCGAACTGCCGAACCGTGTGGCGAGCGAACGCTCGACCCTCACGGACACATACGGCAAGTTTCACGTCGAACCGTTCGAACGCGGGTTCGGCATGACGGTCGGCAACAGTTTGCGACGCATTCTCCTGTCGAGCCTCGAAGGTTCGGCGGTGACCCGCGTGAAAATCCAAGGCGTCCAACACGAAATCTCGACGATCCCCGGCGTGGTGGAAGATGTCACCGACATCATTCTGAACATCAAGTCGCTCGTCGTGAAAAACCTGTCGGACCAGCCGAAAACGATCCGCATCGACCGCCACCAAAAGGGCGTCGTCAACGGTTCGCACCTCCAGCACGACGAATCGATTCAGGTTCTCAATCCCGAGCACCACATCGCGACGATGACGGACGATGTGCCATTGGTGATCGAGATGACCGTGGAAAACGGTCGCGGTTACCACACCGCCGACGAAAACGCAGGCAAAGAACGCGAAATCGGCGTCATTCCCGTCGATAGCAGCTTCTCGCCGGTCGTCCGCGTCAAGTACGACATCGAGGAAACTCGCGTCGGCCAACGCACGAACTACGACCGACTCGTGATGGAAATCTGGACGAACGGCACCGTCGGGCCACAGATGGCCATCGTCGAATCGGCCAAGATTCTGCGGAAACACCTGAACGCATTTATCCAGTACAGCGAACCGGGGCCAGAAGTCCCACTGGATGATGGTCCGATCGAAATCGGGCCGGCACTCGGGGCTGGCATCGACACCGAGTTCGAGCGCAAGCTCAACATGTCGCTCGCCGAACTCGAACTCTCGGTTCGTGCGACGAACTGCCTGGAATCCGAAGGGATCACGACCGTTCGCGATCTCGTCTCGCGGTCCGAGGAAGAACTCCTCGAAGTCCGCAACTTCGGCGAAACCACGCTGAAAGAAGTCACCGGCAAGCTGAAGGAACGCAACCTTCATCTGGGCATGAAAATGCCGACGACACGCCGATAACGCTGTCAGCTGTCAGCTGTCAGCTTTCAGCGATCAGCGGTCAGCCAATCCGAGAGGGTTTGCCGACCGCTGAAAGTGGTCTTGTTTAGCTGATAACTGACCGCTGACCGCTGACCGCTGATAGCTGATAGCTGCTGATAGCTGACCGCTGACCGCTACTACGACAGTGTCCCCCGCTTTCCTTGGCACGGAGTGGGGTTCTCACACCATCCTTAATTTGAGGGTCTCATGCGCCACCGTCTCAAAGGCCGACACCTTAACCGGACGTCCAGCCACCGCCTCGCTCTCTTCCGGAACCTTTCCCGCGCGCTCATCACGCACGGATCGATCCAGACGACCGTTCCGAAAGCCAAAGAGCTTCGTCCGTTCGTCGAAAGACTGATTACCCTCGCTAAGAAAGCGGCACTCGTCGACGACGGCACGCCGTCGGGCAAGATCCAGTCGCTGCACTATCGCCGTCAGGCGATGGCACTCCTCGGGCCGATGCACGGCACGGGTATTTACACCAAAGAAAACAAGCTCGCTGAAGAGAACAACACCGTTCTCAAGAAGCTGTTCAACGAAATCGGCCCGCGCTTCAAGGACCGCCCAGGTGGGTACACCCGCGTCATGAAGCTGCACTATCGTCGCCTCGGCGACGCCGGTGAGACGGCCATCATTGAGATGCTGAAGGAAGGCGAACTCAAAGTCCAACGCCGCTCCGGTGCCCCCGCCGCACCCGCTGCGCTCGTCACCCAAGATTGATTCGGGCGAGGTATCGAACGAACACGGCCCGCGTTGGAACACCCGTCCCAACGCGGGCCGCGTTCGTTTTGCGAACGACACACAAGATGCTTTATGCGTTCGACTCGGTGATCTTCAAGAAGACGTCTTCGAGAGTGCCATCGCTGCCCGCTTTCTTGCGGAGGTCGTCGAGTGTGCCGCAGCCGATGAGCGTGCCGTTGTGGATGATTCCGACGCGGTCCGCGAGTTCCTGTGCGATGTCCAGCGTGTGCGTCGAGAGGAACACCGTCACGCCCTGTTTCGCGAGATCGCGCAGCAGTAACTTCAACTCGCGGATGCTCTTCGGGTCGAGGCCGACCGTCGGTTCGTCGGCGATCAGCAGTTTCGGCTCGTGGAGCAGCGCAGCCGCGAACACCGTGCGTTGCCGCATCCCGTGCGAATAGCGTTCGGTGAGCGTGTCGACGAATTCGTCGAGATGGAATAACTCGATGACGCGCTCCATGCGCGACTTGCCATACGCGACGGGCATACCGTAGAGATCGGCGGTGAACTGCAAGAACTCGCGGCCGGTGAGCTTCTCGTAAAGGAACGGCTGATCGGGCACGTAACTGACGAGCGCCCGTGCCTCGTCGCCGTGCGTGGACATGTCGTAGCCGCCGATTTTTACGGTTCCCGTTGTCGGAAACAGCAGCCCGCACAGCATTTTGATCGTCGTCGTCTTGCCCGCGCCGTTCGGCCCGAGGAACGCGAACAACTCGCCGTTGGGTACGACGAGGTTGAGATTTTCGACCGCCACCTTGTTGCCGTAACGCTTGGTGACTTCGATGATTTCGATCATGGATTATGCGTCCGGAAACTGACTGGGCGAAACGCCGATATCGACGATACTGCAATCGGCGACGACGTGGAAGCCGAGCGATTTCGCACGCGCCACAACTTCCGGCGCGTCGGCACCCGGATTGAGCCACACTTCGGAAATCGCCTTGCCTACCAGCGTATCCATCGCCTTCACGCCAACGACTGGCGGTAGGTACACGCTGACGCGATCGAGCCGTTCGAGTGGAATGTCTGCCACCGATCGAAAGACAGTCAAGCCTTCGACTTGCGTCTCCATCGGGTGAACGGGAAAGACGTCGTAACCCGCGGCCAAGTACGCCCGCACGCACTTGTTGGCGAACTTGCGGCGGTCGGAATTCGCGCCGATAACAGCGATGGTCGGTTTCATGCAGGAATTGTACGAATCGGTATGGGTGCGGCCCCAAGTGACGCGAAGTTACGATTGTGTACGCTTTCGACGTTCCGTAACGGCATCGGGATTCCTCGCTTGCGCGTTTTGAAGTTGCGCAATTTGAAACCCTGGCACTCACTTTGACGATGTTCATTCTCGAAACCCCGGCGAGCGGCACGGCGTAAGCGTGCCGTGTGAACCCTGTGAGACTACCACGGCATGCTTACGCAATGCCGCTCGCCGGGCACGTGTTTGTGCGTGAAACAGCGGCATTTGAAGATCGGTGACAGTTTAGCGCAACTTCAAAACTGGCGCTGCGGGATAATAATCCGATCTTGTTAGCCCGACGCGCCAGCGAGGGATACACACAAAACGCAACACGATCGTGCCAGCCCCGAACTCACCACGAATCACACGAAATACACGAAAAAAAACGCCGATGAGGAAATCGTTCATGGCGTTGCCCTTCAGGGTCGGGGTTCTGTTCTTCGGTCCTGAAAGGATCGCTCACGTAGCCCATGGTGATACCATGGGAGGGGGGTCGCACCCATTGCCATCGTGCCGTATGGCGTCGCGTCTCGAAGACTCGCCACGACTGGTTTTCGAGGGTATTTGCCCCGCGCAGGCTGAAGACCTGCGGCTACCAGAATTGATACGTCGAGCCATTTGAAAAGGTATCAATTTCTGCCGCGTGAGGCATATGTATTTACCCCAACGGGGTTCCCTCTTTTAGCCCAGGGTTAGACGTCTTACGTCGTACCCCTGGGTGTTCTGGCATATCGAAACGCATCTGTTCCAAATGCCCCGCTTCATTGCGCAACTTCAAAACTTGCCCTTCGGGCGGGCATGAAATGGTACATGTAAAACATCGATTTCGATGAGGCTGTATCTGCTCATTCCTATATCGCACGACGATGGCTGGATCAGTGGGCTTACACCCACCGCTCGCCAAGGTAACCGTTCACGGGTCCGATTGCATTTCCAACAATCAGACGCCGTAGGTCGCGGCCGAAGAGGCTTTGCGATGAGGCCCGACAGAGTATCCGCGACAAAAACCCCGAAGGTTTTAAGTCATCGCACGATAGCACTGTCGGGCCTCCCAAAGCCTCCGGCCCGACCTACAAAACTATATCGCACGACGATGGCTGGATCAGTGGGCTTACACCCACCGCTCGCCAAGAGGTATTTACAAAATTGGCAATTGAACTGTGATTGTCGTGCCTTGTTGTGGGCCGGGGCTTTCGGCCACGACGGTGCCACCGTGCATTTCGACTAGCCATTTCACGAGCGCCAACCCGATACCGAGGCCGCCATCGAGGCGGTTCAATGCGCGATCGACTTGCGTGAAGAGATCGAATACATGTTCGAGTTGCGCTGGCGGAATCCCCACGCCATTATCGCTCACGCGAATGCAATATGCGATCGCGTTTCGTTCGACGCTAAGCGATATGGAACCGCCGCGATTCGTATACTTCGCAGAATTGTTGAGGATGTTGGTAATCACTTGCGCGATGCGAATGTGCTCGCCGAGGAAAGGTAATGGACGATCTGGTATGTTCTGTTGCAGTTCGATGCCCGCTTTGAGGATTCGCGGCATACTCGTTTCGACGGCGAGCGAGATGGCACTTCGCAAATCGAACGGTTCCCGGTTCAGCGAAAGCACCCCGCGATTGAGTCGCGAGACGTCGAGGAGATCGTCGATGAGGCGCACCAACTGCAACAGTTGGCGTTCCATGACATTGCGGGCTTGTTCGTGGGCAATGGGGTCGTCGACGATGAGTTTTTGCAGTTCGAGCGCGTGGCGAATCGGTGCGAGCGGGTTGCGAAGTTCGTGCGCGAGTGTCGCGAGAAACTCGTCTTTTCGGACGTTCGCATCGCGGAGGGCGCGATTCGCCGCCTCTAATTCTTCGGTGCGTTCGACGACCTTGCGTTCGAGTTCGGCTTCGTGATTATGCTGGTGAATTGCGTAGCGGATCATTCGCTCG
The DNA here is from genome assembly GCA_043780595.1 of Limnoglobus sp. Lineage (GTDB taxonomy): Bacteria > Planctomycetota > Planctomycetia > Gemmatales > Gemmataceae > Limnoglobus. The sequence continues at coordinate 17,036 of JAYWCL010000130.1, read as the reverse complement.
AACACGACCGCGTCGAGCCGGCTTTTCTCGAGATAATCCGCCGCCCCTGCCGACTGCGCGGCGCGGTCGATCTCCGGTTCGCCCTGACCGGTCAGCAAAATGATCGGCCCCGAACACTTTTTTTCCTTGAGCGCATGAAGAAGGTCTATGCCCGTTTTCTGGCCGAGACGGTAATCGATGAGGTAGACATCGTGTACTCCATCGCAGATCGCTTCGAGTGCCGTATCGAAGTCTGGCTGCCAATCGAGTTGGATTTTTGCGTTTGTAATTTCACGAGTGACGGAGAGAGTCAATCGGTAGTCGTCTTCATCATCGTCGACCAGCAATACTCGGATCGTTGGAATTTCGAGTCCGGGTTTTTGTACCATTTTGCAATCGCTCCACTCCGCCAAAATCGTCCGGCGCGGGACGAGGCTCAAACGTAACATGGGCGTATGATATGGACAGTAACCTGAGAGTAAGAAAACAAATACCCGGAGTGCCGACTCCGGGTATTTGGGGGGTGTCGGCCATCGTCGATATTACGCGCGGGAATTGGTCGCGCGTCCGAGCAACATCCCAAGGCCGAGGCCGATGGCCACGGAGGTCAGCGGGTACTTGCGAACGATGTTGGTGACATCTTTGCCGAACTGCTCGATCTCGTGTTCGGCGCTCTGGTAGCCATCGGAGACAGCATTTTCCACAGTCTCAGCGGCATCGCCAATCCACTCACCGGTTTTTTCTGTGGCCTTCTCGGCGGTATTCACCACGGAGTCGGTCACGCTCTTGGCTCGCTCTTGAACCTTCTCGACGAGGCCCTTGGCCGCGTCTTTGGCACCATCGGCTTTGTTTGCCAAGGTATCGACGACCGACTTCGCTTTGTCGGCTGCGTTATCGGCTGCGTTCTTCATACCATCGTACATCTTATCCGCCATCGGAAAACTCCTGTCGGTGAAACGGGTGACAACAACAGATGTCTGTTAGTGCAGTTGTCATGCCAATCTCGCGATTCCCATCGGAATTGGGAATTCATGCGAACCCACGCGATTGCAATCGGTCAAGCGTGCGAATCGCGATGGGACGTAAGTCGGAATTGGCAACGTGCGCGAAGTGACGCAAAAGTGTCTCGAAATGACATAGAATTGTCGCATTCGGTCGATTTTTGGTCGCATTCGGTCGATTTTTGGTCGCATTCGGTCTCGAAACGGTCGGTACTTGCGCCGAGTGCCGAATCGATGGTACTTGGCGTAACCCCCGACAAGGGTGTGAGATACGGAAAAGGATCGGTAGCTTTGCGATCGAAAAGGTGTTTTTTATGGTCTCTAAAAACACAAAATCACCCCAAAAAGCGGTTTTGGAGCCTCGCGAAATCGGACTTACGTCGATTGAAAGCGGCGAAAATGGGTTCCCGAACATTACCCAGTGTTCCGCGCAATATAATATCTGCACGATAATCCCCTTTTGAATCGAACTGCGATATGGCCGTTCCTGCAAATACGACCGTTCAGCGCCTACTCGTGGTCGAAGACCTCGAAGACGCCCGCGATATGCTCCAGAAGCTGCTCGCGCTTTCGCTCAAGATCGAAGTCGATGCCGCCGAGAACGGCGTGGCCGCGCTGAAAATGCTCGCCGAACGCCCGTACAGCGTCGTGATTACCGACTTGCGCATGCCGAAGCTCGATGGTATGCAGTTGATTGCCGAAATTCAATCGCGCAAAATCCCCGTAACAGTCATCGTCACCACAGCACACGGCAGCATCCAAGATGCCGTATCGGCTATGCAACAAGGGGCGTACGACTTCCTGACGAAACCCGTCGATACGCAGCACCTGATCTTGATGATTCAGCGGGCACTTCGCGAACGCATCCTCCAAGACGAAGTGGCGGCGTTGCGTGCGGAAATCGGCGAACGCCGGGCCTTCCGCAATATGCTCAGCAAAAGCCCGCGAATGCTGGCGGTGTTCGACCTGATCGGCCAGGTTGCGGAAACGAACTCGACGGTGCTAATCGTCGGCGAAACGGGCACCGGCAAAGAGATGGTGGCGCGAGCGCTCCACGATGCATCGGGCAGTCGCCGCAATGGTGCGATGATCTCGGTCAACTGCGCGGCACTCAGCGAAACGCTGCTGGAAAGCGAGCTATTCGGCCACGAGAAAGGCTCGTTCACCGGTGCGGCGGCCCAGCGGAAAGGCCGCTTCGAGCAAGCCAACGGCGGCACGCTGTTCCTCGATGAAATCGGCGACGTGCCGATGTCGATGCAAGTGAAACTCTTGCGGATTCTGCAAGAGCGGCGCATCGAGCGAGTGGGCGGCACCGAGCCGGTGGAAATCGACGTGCGCCTGATTACGGCCACGCACCGTTCCCTGGAGAAACTAGTGGCGGAAGGGAAGTTCCGCGAAGACCTTTTCTATCGGTTGAACGTCATCAAAATCGAACTGCCGCCCTTGCGGGAAAGGCCAGAAGACATCCGACAATTGGTGGGCCACTTCCTCCAGAAGTATCGGCGGCCGAATCATACGAACATCGAGATCGGGCCGGATGCAATGGAGATTTTGCTAAAGTCAGCCTGGCCGGGGAATGTGCGACAACTCGAAAACGCGATCGAACGCGCCTGCGTGATCGTGCGCGACGGTGTCGTCGGTGCGGAACACCTGCCGTCCGATATCGCCGGGACTGCGACGCGATCTTCGGAAGTCAAAATCGATATTTCACGGCCACTCGCCGATCAAATTGCCGAGATGGTTGCGAAGATCGAAGAAAAGTATCTACGTGAGGCGATGCGGAAAACGCGAGGCCACGTCGGGAATTGTGCGGAAATCAGCGGTCTTTCCCGACGGAGCATCTCGGAGAAACTGCAACAGTATCAGATTGAAAAAGCCGACTTCAAAGCCGACTTCAGTAGCGACGATTAAACCGACTTCGCGCCGTTGCGATGGAAGTAGCCGTTCGCGGGTTCTGGCGATTGCAACTCGCCCGCAGGCAGCGAAACGAGCGTTTCGATGTTCTCGCGCAACTTCTTCGAAGCGACATTGATCGCTTTCTCGCCGAGGTCGACCAGTTCGCGGCGCACGCTCGTAATGATTTCCGAGATGGGATTGACTGAAGTCGTTCCCGTATCGACGGCAGTGCGTACCGAGGACGAGGTCATACGAGTCAGCATTCTTCCCGCCACGCCCGCCCCGACGGCGAGCAGCATCCCTTGCCACGGGTGATTGCTGAACTGTCGGCGCAGATCGAAACCACCGCCGTTCGGACCGGTGAACAATCCACGCACGCTCTGGGTCGCGTCGGTCACCGTACCACGCAGTGAAGACGTGGCATGATCGACTGTCCCTTTTGCCTGCTCCACCGTGTCGGTCACGCGATCTTCGAGGGCCGCGACTCGTTCGGTCAGCGATCGACGTGCGGCGAGGATTCGCTGGTCGTTCTCGCTTATCTTCGTGTGATCCATGACAAGCTCTCCTGAAGCGATTGAAGGGATTTAGAAGGAAGCCAACGTACGAGCAGCAATTGGTTGCGTGCAATACCGAGCATCAGAATCCCCACTGCAAAGGTCGTCACTCCCGTGATGGCCAAGGCTGCGGTTTCGGTGAAACCGAGTCGATCTTGGAGGAGTTGTGCAATCGAGAAGACGACGAACACGAAGCCGATCGCCATGAGCGTACCCGCCGCCGACATGATGCCGACGACATACGTGGCGCGATCCGCTTCGCCTTTCACTTCGTCGACCATCTGTACGGCATGTGCCGAGACGAGTTCTTGCGTGCCACTCGCAACATCGGCAATCAACTTCACGTAATGGCGTTCGGCAGTTCCATTGGCGGTCGGCGTCATGGTTCATCCTCCCAGTTTGGTGCAAAAGTTACGCGATGTCGCGGGTACGTCGGCCCATAATCAGGCTGACCACGAACAGCACGAGGAACACGAAGAACAAGATCTTGGCCCCTTCCATTGCGGGTCCGACGATGGTGGTGAAGCCGAGCATCGCCGCGATCAGGGCGACGACCAGAAAGATGACTGCGTATCGGAGCATGACAATCCCCAAGTTGAAGTGTTTGCAGTCGCACGATCAGGTATTGATCGTGGCAGCTGAGTTAGAGTTGCGTAGAGCAGATTGCGTGCCAATCGGCTCGATTTGTGCGAAGATTGCATCCATCCACAAATGAAAAAACAGCCGATGCATGAGCATTGGCTGTTTGAATTTTCTACATCAATCGGAAGAGCGAACGAACATTATCGGCGAACGTCGCGACAGTTGTGAAAGACGCTCACGGGGATCGCCATTCCGCGTGGCAACATACCGATCAGCTTCGATTGCACCACTTCCGAAGGCCGCAGATCGATCCGGTCATCGGGAAAGCATTCTTCTCCGCAATCGTATTCGTTATGCTCTGGTGGCAATTCCAGTAAGCTCGTGCTGCTTTGATAGTCGGTTTTCATATTCGATCCTCACTTTCACAATAAACATATGCACTTGGCGTGCCAATTCAAGTTGCTCTTGCGAAAAGCCGAGGAATCGCTTACAAACCTTTATCCCGTCAGAAAATCGGAAGCAGATTGCGCATCGTTAGGTAGCATTGGCCCCCAAAACGATCTTCACGTCGTGCCGGCCGCCATCGTCGACCAGATCGATTGTGGCTTGTGCCGAAATACCACCCACGTTGACGGTTGCGATGCCGCGTTGGACGCCGTTTGGATTTAGGCACTCGATCAGATACATCGTCGATCGGTAGCGATATTGCATTTTGAACGACGGCCAACTGGCGGGAATGCACGGGTCGAATCGCAGTCGCGTACCTTCGCGGTGTAGCCCGAGTAGGTCTTCCAGGCCGACGCGATACATCCACGACGACGAGCCGGTGTACCACGTCCAGCCCGCACGGCCGACGTGTGGCGTCTTCGAATACACGTCGGCGGCCACCACGTACGGCTCGCCGCGATAGACTTCCACAGGCATTTCGACCGGGTTGATGAGCGTATAGGCCGCGTGTGCGGCATCGCCACGACCTAGCCCTGCGAGTGCCTTGATGACCCACGCAGCAGCGTGCGTGTACTGGCCGCCGTTTTCGCGAACGCCGGGCACATAGCCACGAATGTAACCCGGACGCAGCGGGCCGGTGTCGAACGGCGGCTCGAACAGCAAGATCAGCCGATCGTCGGGTTTAACGAGACGTCTTCCGACGGCGTCCATCGCTTGGGCGGCGCGTTCGTGCTGCCCACCGGCGATGACCGCCCACGACTGCGCGAGCGAGTCGATCTGGCATTCGTCGTTGGTGGCCGACCCTAACGGCGTGCCATCGTCGAAGTACGCCCGGCGATACCAACCGCCGTCCCACGCATTCGTTTCGACTGCATCGCGAAGTTGCATCGCGTTCGCCCGGCTACGGACTGCCGTGCCGACATCGCTGAAATGCTCGGCAAGTATCGCGAACTGTTCGAGAACGACGCACTGAAACCATGCCACCCAGACGCTTTCGCCGCGGCCTTCGCTGCCAACGGTGTTCATGCCGTCGTTCCAGTCGCCGGTGCCCATCAACGGCAAGCCGTGCGTGCCGAGTCGCCAGCCGTGCTCGATCGCCCGTTCGCAGTGTTCGAATAGCGTGCCCGTCTGATCGGATACGGTGGGAACCCCGTAGACTTCGTGCTGTTCGGGTGTAAGAAGCGGCGCTTCGAGGTACGGCACGACTTCGTGCAGAATGGTATCGTCGCCTGTCGCTTCCACGTAGATCGCGACGGTGTAGGGCAGCCAGAGAAAGTCGTCGCTGAATCGGGTGCGGACGCCGTTGCCCGCTGGTTCGTGCCACCAGTGTTGCACGTCGCCTTCGACGAACTGCCGCCGTGCCGCCCGCAGAATATGCGTGCGAACTTCGGCAGGGCTGGTGTGAACGAGTGCGCAAACGTCCTGGAGTTGATCGCGGAAGCCGTACGCACCTCCCGATTGCGAGAACGCCGATCGCCCCCAAAGCCGACACGACACGGTTTGGTAGATCAGCCAGCGATTCATGAGCAGGTCGAACGCGGGGTCGGGCGTCTGGACTTGCACCGCCTCGCACAGTGTCGCCCAACGTTCCTTCACCGCTTTGAGTGCGGCGATTGCGGAGGCACTGCTACGGTAATCGCGGGCCATTCGTCGCGCATCGGCAGGGTCGTTCCCCTGGCCCAACACGAACACGATGGTGCGGGTTTCACCGGGCGACAATGTGATGCTGCCACGAATCGCCGCACACGGGTCGAGGCCCGCCCCCACCGTGCCGGAAAGTGCGATGCGGCCAAATGACGCGGGTTGAGCCATGCGACCGTTGCGGCCGAGAAACTCTGTGCGATCCCCGGTGATGGTCCGCGGGCGAAGGTCCGAATCGGCGAACGCGATCTGGTTCGGGAAATCGGGATGGAAGCGGTTCCCCGCGAACATCGCGCCCGTTTCGGAATCGACCCGCGAGACGATATGCGCGAGCGTCGCTTCCCGCGTTGTGCCGAGTACCCACTCGGCATAATACACGAGTTCCAATCGCTTCACTTTCGCGCTCGTGTTGCTGAGCTTCAACATCGAGATTTTCACGGGGTCGTTCAGCGGCACAAAGACCGTCAGTTCCGAGTGAATGCTTTCGACCGTGCGATCGAACGACGTCCAGCCTTGCCCGTGGCGGACGCGGATCGGGCCGGTCGTGGGCACCGGTTGCGGCGTTGGGCACCACAGCGTACCCGCTTCTTCATCGTGAACGTAAATCGCTTCGCCTGGCGGATCGAGAACGGGGTCGTTGCTCCATGGTGTGAGACGATTCGACTGGCTGTTGCTCGCCCAAACGTACCCGCTACCGGATTCGGTCACGAGGAAGCCACCGCGTGGATTCGCGATGACGTTCGACCACGGCATCGGCGGGATCTTGTGCGGATGCACCACGTAATCGCGGCCATCGTTGCTGAAGCCGCCATAGCCGTTGTCGTACAGCAGGTTCTTGAGCGGGGCCGGTTCCTCGAAGCGGGTGGCAGCGATCGGCATGATTCGCCGTGCCGGTAACGTGCGCGGCGCGACGGCGGCATCGGCCTGCGCTGCCACCGGTCCGCTGCGGTCGTCGAGCACCACCCGTGCCGCACTCAGCAGCACCGTGCGCTCCGGCTCGGTCATCTGGAAGCCTTTGCGGATGAAGATACCCGCGGGCTGATTGATCCGCTCGTTGAAGCCCATATGCCGCGTCAGGTTCACGACATCATCGTGAAGTTCATCGTGATAGCCGCCTGCGTTTTCGAGCAGCACGACGAGATCGACGGGGAAGCCTTTCGCCTGCCAGTATGATTCCGCTTGCAGTAACTGACGTAGGTGTGACAGTCCGCCCGCACTGTGCATTCGCAGCAGCAGAATCGGGAGATCGCCGGAGATGCCGAACGCCCAGAGTGCCGACTGCCCGAGGCGGTTGGCGATGAGCGTTTCGGAGGCCGCCCGCAACGGCCCGGTGGCGTATTGCAGGTGCCCCGCGAGCCGTTGGAACAGATGGACATCGTCGGGCTTCCAGTGGCTGCCTTGCAGTTCGATGCGCGCGTGGGCCCAGGCTAATTCAAAGGCGTGTGCGATTGCGGCGATCGTGTGATACCGCTCGGCCAGCGCGATGGCTTCTTCGCGCGTTGCGGCCACGCCGGTGGTGAACGCGACGATCGCTCGTTCGCCCGGCTTGAGTAACAACGAGCGGCGAATCGCGACGATCGGATCGAGGACCGCACCGACGGTGCCGCTGAGAGTCGAGACGCTTTTATCCATCGCTTGCGGGCTACCGATGCTGCGGCGACGCCCGAGAAAGCCTTCGCGAGAAGTCTCGAACGTGTATGTGCCGGGTGCCTCGCACGCCATACTGTGAATCGCAAACACCGGTTGTTGATTCGCCGAACGCGGTCGTCGCCGACAGAGTATCGCCGAACTATCGCGAAGCCATTCGGTTTCGAGGAACAGCTTGCCGAACGCGGGATGCGCGTTGTCCGCCGCGTGGGGCGCGAGCACGATTTCCGCGTAACTCGTCAGGTCGAGCATCCGCGGTCGCGATCCGTGGTTCATAATCGTCATACGCCGCACTTCGACGTCTTGATCGGGCACGACCGTGATTTCCATCAGCGATTCGATGTCGCCATCGCGTCGGCGAAACTCGGCTTTGTCGATCGAGTACGTCACTTCGTATTCATCGGGCGTCTTGTCGGTCGGGTGGTACGACGCCGACCACGTCGCGCCATTACGTCGGTCGCGAATGTATATGAACTGCCCTTCGCTATCGGCGGTGGCATCGGAGTGCCAACGGGTCACATCGAGATCGCGGCACCGGCTGTAGCCACCGCCCGCGTTCGTCACCATTGTCGTGTAACGGCCATTCGACAGCAGGTGCGTACGCGGAATCGGCGTGTGCGGCGTAGTGATGCGCCGGCGCATCGGGTAGTCCGGCAACATCGTTTCGCCCCGCGACATATCCGCGTTCGGGCCATCGGGGTCGATGACCGGCGCGGAGAATGGCACGCGCTCATCGAGCAGCAACTCCGCCGCTTTCACCGCCGGTTCGCGTGCGAATCGCTGCCGCATCCGACCGCCCGTGAGGCGGTTGACAATCGCCACGAAGCCCATGCCTTGGTGGTGCGCCATGTACGAGCGAACGACTTTTGGTGCGCCCGCATCACTCGCGCGTTCAGGGCTGTAGTCGACCGCCTCGTAGAAGCCGAACGGACCTTCGGCCCCGACCGCTTTCAGTGCGGCGAAGTTTTTCACCGCCGCCGGGGTGTCGATATCGACCGCCATCAGCGTGGCGTACGGCGCAATCACATGGTCGCGATCGAGGCCACGTTTCAAGCCCAAACCGGGCACGCCGAACGATTGATACTGATACACCTGCGCCGCATCGAGTAGCGCGAACCCGGACTCCGAGATGCCCCACGGGCGACCCGTTTCGCGGCCGTATTCGATCTGCCGCGCGACCGCCGTGCGTTGTGCGCGATCGAGCAATACGCCCGATGCCGTGGGTAACAGCAACCGTGGCATCAGGTACTCGAACATGGTTCCACCCCACGAAACGAGGCCGATCTTGCCGGCACTCATCGTCACCAATCGCCCGAGGTGGAACCAGTGTTTGCGGGGGACTTCGCCGCGAGCGACGGCAAGGAAACTCGCGATGCACGCCTCGGAGGCGAGCAAGTCGTAGTGGTTTGAATCGAGCCGCCCCGTTGCCGCATTGAAGCCGATGGTGAACAGTTCGCGGTCGGTGTTGTACAAGAACCCGAAGTTCATGATGGCCGCCATCGCCTCCGCACGGCTGGCGAGCGCGATCAGTTCGGCGGCCTGATTCGGCAGCGTATCCGCGAGTTCGATTAGCCCGTGTTTCAACGCGATCAGGCACGCGAGCAGGTTGCCGCTGTCCACCGTGGACACGTACGGCGGGTGCATCGTGACGAGCGTGTTCGTTTCGTACCAGTTGTAAAAGTGCCCGCGATGGCGTTCGAGTTTATCGAGTGTATCGAACGCTTTCCGCAGTCGATCGACGACGACATGCGGCTCGACCAGCTCCATATCGTGTGCCGCCACGACCGCGAGCAGATACAGCCCGATGTTCGTCGGCGACGTCCGATGTGCCACCAGTCCGAGTGGCGTTTCCTGGAAGTTATCCGGCGGCAACCAGTGATCGGCCTCGCCCACGTACGCTTCAAAAAACGACCACGTCATACGCGCCACGCGGCGCAATTCGGCTTCATCGGAAGCCGATAGTGGCGTTTCGACTTCGACCCGCGTACGGCTGACGAACCATGCGATTAGCGGAGATGCGATCCAGAGCGCCAACAGCGGCGCGGCCAGTAACAGGTTGTGCAGCGCGATTGCCGCAATCGTGACCGCGATGACGATCGACACCACGGAAGTGGGCCACATCGTTTGCACAAATTGTTTCAAACCTTCGCCGAGACGCGCTTCGGAGGCCGCCGCGGTCTCCCATTCGAGCATCCGCCGTTTGGACGTGGTCAACCGAAACAGCGTGCGTGCGATGGCATCGACCGCGTGCCGTGCCGACTCCGGCAGGAACGCGATTTGCAGCAACGCCTGCCCGAACGTGTTCGTAAATTCGAATCGCCACTTCGACGGCAACGCCCGCCACGTGGCCCTCGAACGCAGTCGCAGGAACGTACTGATCGTCAGCAACACGCCCGGCACCAGCCACGGTAACAGCGCGAACATCATCCACGCCCACGCGGGCGATGGCAGCACCGTCCAGGCCAATACGAGTAGCGCAAACGACGCGGGTGCGACGAGGCTACGGCGTAAATTGTCGATCACCTTCCAGCGTTCGAGCAGCGGCAGCACGTTCGGCAATCGGTTACCGTCGGCTTTCGGCGATGGCACTTTTGCACGTAACCAAGGCAGAAGTTGCCAGTCGCCGCGAATCCAGCGGTGATCGCGTCGAGCGTAGACGTGATACTTCGAGGGAAATTCATCGAAAACTTCGATGTCCGTGGCCAACGCACATCGCGCGTAATTCGACTCGATGAGGTCGTGGCTCAGGATCGCATTCTCGGGAAACGCCTCGCCAGCCGTCGCGTGAAACGCATCGACGTCGTACAGGCCCTTCCCGGTGAACGAGCCGCGGCCGAAGAGGTCCATGTACGTGTCCGAGGTGGCCGACGAGTACGGATCGACGCCCGCACTGCCCGCGAACAGCCTCGCAAACCACGAGCGAAACCCGGTGCGGTAAAGGAAGCTCACACGCGGCTGAAGGATCGCGTAACCGCCGATCACGCGGCGACCGTCGGGCGACAATCGCGGGCGGTTCAGCGGGTGCGACAGCGTGGCAATCATCTGCGTCGCCGTATCGCGCGGCAGCACGGTGTCCGCATCGAGCGTCAGAACGTAACGCACTTTCGGCAGCGCCGTAATGGCCTCGGCACTCAGAATGTAGCTCGTATCGAGTTGGCCGCGTAACACGCGGTTGAACTCGTCGAGCTTCCCGCGCTTGCGTTCCCACCCCATCCAGCAGCCTTCGGACGCATTGAATTTTCGCGAACGATGCAGCACGTAAAACCGCGACGGCCCCGCCGCGCAGTACGTCGCATTCACGGTGGCGATGCTCTTTTGTAACGCCTCGATACACGCGGCATCGTGCGGCATCGTCTCCGATTGGGCATCCATGAAGTCGATGAGCAGCGCGAACGTCAGCGACGAATCGGGATTAGACAAATAGTGTCGTTCGAGCCGTTCGACGAGGCCGCGTGCTTGCTCCGGCTTGCCAATCATCGTCGGTACCACGACGAACGTCGCCGACTCCGCGGGTATGCCTTCCTTGAATTCCATCTTCGGCAACACGCGCGGCGACGTGAATTTCCGCACCACGAGGTTCGTAAAGCTGACGCCTGCTTCGGATGCCACGAAGCCAATGGCGAGCGCCGCCGAAACGATTGCCCACCACGACGAGGCACCGAAAAGAAACCACGCGGGTGCAGCTACCAGTAACGAAAGGGCGAGGATCAGCCCGAAGAACACGATGCCCGGCCGGCTGCGCAGCCACAAACGAATCCGCCGACGGATTGGGCGACGTTCGCCGAGGACGCGACCGAACTTGGCACGCCCTTCGCCGATGAGATAATAGCCGACGTGACCGTTCGATTTTTCCACGGACGCCGCCGCAATCGCCGCCTGCGCCACGTCGAGTTCCGGACGGCGACTCCGCCGCGAGAGAACCTCCACCGCTTGCCGACAACGGTCGCGCGTCGCGAAATCCTGCTTCAGGTACACGCCGTCTGGGTCGGTTTTCAGCACCGCTTCGACGAGGCTCGTCTCTTCGAAAAACGATTTCCATTCGATCACACCGAGGATCCGCAGCGTCGTAACCGCGTTACCGATCGACACTTGATTCGCCGCTTGCCGGCAGAACTCGCGATGGCAGATCGTTTGCGGATCGACGAGGTGTTGCCCCGCCCATTCGTCGAGGCGTTCGGTGGTCGTGCCGTCTTCGCGGATCGATTCCCAAATCGAGGCCGCGTAGGCATCGCTCGGGCGACTATCGAGGCGATGGCGCGAGCCGCGCCGCAACGTGGCCACGGCATAGTTTGCCTCTTTGCGTTCCGCAACCGTCGCCAACATCTGATCGACGAGGCCGCGAAGTAGTTCGATCACCGCGAGCCGCAGCATGATCGGCACCGCCCAGAGTTCGCCGATACGCAGGGCCGTCATCTGCTGATATTCGTTGACGGCGGAACGGATGTCCCGCTCGGCCAGCGAGCCTTCGCCGCGACCGATGATCGCCGCCGCGAGTGGGTAAACGCGCGGAAGCCCCGCATGGGGGCCGTTGGGGATAATCGGCAACTCGCTGTAATACGATTGCGGCATGTGGCCGCGGATTTGCCGTACGACTTCGTCGATCACGTAGTAATTATCGAGCAACCACTCGGCTTCGACGGGCACGCCTTCGCCGCGCGCGATCAGGTCCGAGAGCGTGCTGTGGGCTTGCGAAATCCGTCTAGCGTTGGAACTCAATCGCCGTAATAATCGACGACTCAACCGCGTACGAGCAGTAAGACCTTCGGCGGCCAGCGAGACAATCGTACGGTAAAAGTAACTTTGCTTGACGAGTTCGCCGGGCATATCAATTCCTCTGGTGCATCGTAAATGAACCCGTGCAAGACTGTCGAAGGTAGGCATTTTACGTGCCAGACTATCAACGACAAAGCCCCTCGGAATTCCGAGAGGTTGTCGCGGTCGATAATCGGGTGAGAGGGCTTACGCTTTAGCAGTTTCTTCGGTCCATTCGCGCATCGCCTCTGCGGAGTTTTTGCTCAAAACGACCTCGGAATCGACGTGATCGACCCAGTCGGTTGGTATGAAATGATGTTTGTTACCGGAGACGGGATCGTTTTTCACGAGTTTGATTTGGTCGCCTTCAACGTGATCGACCTTGCCGATTCGCGTACCGCAGGAACAGACGACGTCCATCCGGTCCTTGATCTTGCTGGTGTCCTTCATGATGCACTCCTCGATGTAGACATGAAGCCGAACAGTACGGCTTTATGTCCATAATTCAGTGCAAAGGGCATGCCATACCGGCATCATGTTGCATTCAGTTGTGCGGGGATTTCTCGCTCGATCGCGACGGGCTTGAGGTCGGTGGTGGCGGGGCCGTGGAGGACGCGACCATCTGCGGAGAAACGCGATCCGTGGCAGGGGCAATCCCAGGTTTGGTCGGCGTTGTTCCAACGAACGATCGCGCCGAAGTGCGGGCAGGTGGCCGAAAGTACCGTTAGGCCGCTCTCGCCGTGCGTACGGCATACCGCCAACTTCGACAATCCCCGGCGAACGATCATGCCTTCGCCTTCGGTCAACGAGAGCGGATCGCCTTTATCGCCAGACGTCAGCCAGTCGAGATATTGTCCTGCCGTGTTCGCATTTTCACGCAGCAACGTTCCAGTCGTGGCGATTGACAACCGGGCCGGGTCGTAAAGCTCTGCCCAGTCGTTCTTGCGTTCCATGATGGCGTCGGCGATCAACGACCCGGCGAGTGTGCCGTGAGTGAGGCCCATCCCGGAATCGCCAGTGACCACATACACGTTCTTTCCGGCGGACGCATCGGCACCGATTAAAGCGAGGCCATCGAGCGTTTCAAAAACCTGACCGTCCCAACGATACAACACCGATCCGAGTTGTGGAAACCGTCGGCGTGCCCAGGCTTCGAGCGCATCGTATCGCGCGGCCGGATTCGGTTCTTGTCCCGTCTTGTGGTCTTCGCCGCCGATAATCGCGTAGGCTCGGTTGCTACTGTCAACGTGAAAGCGCACGTAGTGATAGGGGTCTTCGGTATCCCAAAACAGCCCGTGCGGTGCCTTTGCGAGTGGCAACTCCGCCGCGATGACGTACGTGTTGTACGATGCCAGTTTCGCATTGATGCCGATGCCGCCATTGATCGGCGTGTTCGTCGCCAACACTACGGACTTGGCCGTGACAGTACGCCCTTCGGACGTAATCGCGTGAAGCGGTTCTCCGGGTTCGACGCGATCGACGCGGCAATTCGTATAGATTTGCGCACCTCGATTTTGAACGGCTCCCGCGAGGCCGACAAGGTACTTTCGTGGATCGAACTGCGCTTGATCGGGGAACTGCAATGCCGGTCCGCTCCGATCGCCAGATATGGGTAAATCGTCGAACCAATCGAAACGAATGCCTGCATTCTTGCACGTTTGGGCTTCGTTGCGGAGGATTTCCTCGCCTGCCGCATCGGGAGCAAACAGATAACCGTTGAGCCGCTGAAAATCGCAGTCGATGCGTTCGCGACGTTGGATTTCTTCGATCATGTCGATGGCAGCGGCGTGGCTACGATACGCCCCGCGTACGACTTCCAGACCGCGAAGCGATTCGAGCTTGGCGAATCGATCGTCGTAAATGCTACTGAGGTGGGCCGTTGTCGCCCCGGTTTCGCCCGCACCAATTTCAGACTGCGCTTCGAGTACGACGACGGTTTTTTGCTCGCGCAAAAGGTGATATGCCACGCTCAGGCCCGCAATGCCGCCTCCGATGACGCAGACATCGCAACTCAGATCGTCGTTCAGTCGACGACCGTTCGCGGGCAAATCGGTCGATGCTCGCCACAGTGGTGATGTACTTTTCGACATAACCGTGCCTCTTGTAAATGGTAAAAAGCCCACCCGGAACATCCGGGCAGGCCAGGGGAGCAACAGTATCGTTTGCCGACTTATGGGCGGAGGATCGTATCGCGACGAACGCTGCTGGCGACGGGAACTGCGAACAATCGCAGCGTGGGGCCAGCCCCGACGTAGCCACCGACTGCGGCAGCAATCATCGAAATCAGCGTACCGAGGAACGACCACCACGTCACGCGGGTCGTCACTTCAGCGGCTTCGCGAGCCGCTTGCTCGGCTTTGGCCTTCGTTGCAGGATCTTCGAGGGTGGCCTTCGCGTCGGCTGGGACGCTCTTAGCCTTTTCTTTCCACTCGTTGATTCGTTCCTGTGGGATCCCCATACGTAACGCGCCGGTTTCCCAGTCGTTTTGCGTGGTGTTTTGCGCGGTCGCGTCGGCGACGTTGCTTCCGACGGTGGCGACGCCAACCATCGTGTTAAAACCGGCTCGCACGCCGGTGGCCATCAGCCACAGAAGCATCGTGAACACTGCGGCCCACACGAGCAAGCCGTACATCGCGGCTTCCCGCTTGTTTTCGCCCGTGGTCAATTGGCTGGCCACGAAGCCCCCAACAAACAGACAGGCCGCCGTCACTACGATCGCATAGACCGCAGCTGCGAAGCCGATATTTCGACCGGCAAACTTATCGCTGATCGACAGGCCAATGGCCCCGCCAAGTAGTGTGAGCAAGAAGTACAGTGCCAACGACAGCACCGACCCCGCTACGATTGCGCCCCAACTGATGCGGCTTCGCACTCCGACCATGTCTTCGACATCCACGGGTGTGGTCGTGCGATGATTCGTGGTATTGACCATAACATCTGCCATAAGTAGTCTCCGAAAAGGTGACACATTTTGCGGCCCCACATTGAGGCCAGTGAGCAATAGACATTGCAACTGCCGTGCCGGTTGAATCGGACATTTCAAAGCATCTGTAAAAGAAGGATTTTTCGCGAGGGGATAGTCAATACCGGAAGCGATCTTCTCAAGGCTGCGCACGAACGCGAATCACAATTCGCCGCGCCGCGAAGGCTTTGCTGAGTGAAGCGCGTGCGCAACACCCATTCGCTCAATAGTTTGACGCCCACGTTCTGCTACGTGTGCTCCGCGTCGCGGACTTCGCATCGCTTGGTATGCCATTTGCTCGGATACGTGAGGCAATCGGCAACTTAGCCGTTTCTGCAATAGCACGCCCCCGGAGCGATTTGATGGCACTCGATAGCTTGCACGACCTGTATGTGGAAGAGTTGAAGGATCTCTATAACGCGGAGAATCAACTGCTGAAAGCACTTCCCAAAATGGTGAAGGCTGCGACGCACCCCGATCTGAAAAATGCGTTCAAAGAGCACCTCGAAGTCACGCGGAATCAGGTGACGCGGCTCGAAGCGATTTTCGAGAAGCTCGAGGAAAGCCCGAAGGGCAAAAAGTGCAAAGCGATGGAAGGTCTCGTTGCCGAAGCGGCCGACACCATCGCAGAAGACGGTATTGCCGCTGTAAAAGATGCCGCACTGATTGCAGCTGCACAACGGGTCGAGCATTACGAAATGGCCGGTTACGGCTGCGTCCGGACTTTCGCCAAATTGCTCGGTTACGACGAGGCCGTCGAGTTGCTGCAAGCGACGCTCGATGAAGAAGGTGAAGCGGATAAGGCACTCACCGAACTCGCCGAGACGATCATCAACATCGACGCAGAAAATGCGGATGATGAACATGATGAAGATAATGATGCAGAAGTCGATGCGGCTGAAACCAAGAAAGCCGCTGCGAAGCGGTAAAATGCGAACGCGACACAGATTCAAACCCGGTTGCAATTTTGGGCATGGTTCATATCCAGGTCGCAGTTTTGTCAAAAAAGGAACGCCGAAAAGTGGTTTCGGCGTGATTCGATTCGGCCAAAATCGGACGTAAGTCGTTGGTGGGTTAGCTACATTCCGCAATTCGGGAGTGAGTTCGCGGAGGGGTGGGTGGTAAGTGCCGAAACCACTTTTCTGCTACCCAGAATCGCCGCAATTGGAACCGTGCCGCGAACGCAACTTGAAGGCCGATGTCGTCCTTCGAGTATTGCCTTTCAGGATGCAACTGCCGCACTCATCGCGCGATCCGAGACATTTTGGACGCCCATGTTTTTCGCACAATGCGCACAGCAGTAAATCGCTCGCTCGCTCTCGACGCCATGGCCGATGATTCGACACCCACAATGGGCACAACGCGGTGCGAGCATGTGAATGGCACACTCGAAGGAATCGAACACGTGTTCCCGATGCCCCAACGTGACCGTAAACGCCTTGTCGTAGTCGTTGCCGCAAACTTCACAGATACCCATTAATTCTACTGTGTCTTCGTCCTTTCTTGCCGCAATGAATTGTGGGATAATCGTTTACATTCGCTCGCGTTTTACGGGAGTCCGTCATGGAAGAACGT
>JAYWCL010000129.1:0-16025 GCA_043780595.1 Limnoglobus sp. | reverse complement strand
ACATTCCGCAATTCGGGAGTGAGTTCGCGGAGGGGTGGGTGGTAAGTGCCGAAACCACTTTCCTGCTACCCGACGCCGCCACGATTGGAACCATGCCCATCTCGGTGGGAGACTCATTCGCGAGCGACTCCCACCGAAATAAACTCGGTGGTCATAAGCGGTTAAATAAACTCGTAGGAAAAGCGACCGCGTGGGAACATACTTGCGTAACGACCGCGAAGGAAACTGCCGTGCATTCCCGGATACTGGACGCGATACGCAAACAGGTGGAAGCGATGACGGGCGAGGATGAGGCCGATGCCTCGCTCGTCGCGCGGTTCGTTGCGTCGAATGATGCGACCGCGTTTGCAACGATCGTACGCCGTCACGGGACGATGGTTTGGGGCGTGTGCCGGAATCTCCTTCCGCAAGATGGCGATGCCGAAGATGCGTTTCAGGCGACGTTTCTGGCACTCGTTCGCAGTGCGAAGAACGTACGGAATACGGCCACGCTCGGCCCGTGGTTGCACGGCGTAGCGGTTCGTGTGGCCACGAAACTGAAACGCACCGCCGCACGGCGCAAGACCCGCGAAGGGGCCGTCGCCCGGCCCGAAGCGACTTCGCCCGTAGCCGATTCGCAGTGGGACGCACTCCTCGCCGCCGTGCATGAGGAAGTGAACCGGTTGCCCGAAGCCGAACGCACCGCGTTCGTGCTCTGTTGCCTCGAAGGCGTGCGCCAACCCGTGGCGGCCGCCCAACTCGGCTGGAAGCCCGGCACGCTCACCGGGCGGTTGTCCAAGGCGAAACGTCGCCTGCTCGATCGACTCTCGCAACGCGGCCTCGCACCGGCAGTGGCACTTGGGGCCATCGGTGCGACCACAACGACCGGCAGCGCCATCGCACCGGCCACGCTCATCGAAACGACACTGGCTTTCGCAAACGAGGTTGGGGCCGTTCCCGCCTCGATTCTGACTCTCTCACAAGGGGTATCCGGAATGATGATTTCAAAAGTGAAACTGCTCGCCGCCGCCGTGGTGCTCGCAGGCGGCATGGCCATGAGCCTCGGCACCGGCGTGTTCTCCACGGCCGACGCCCAGCAGACCGCACCGAAAACGCCGACCGCGACACCGCCACCGCTGTTGCCACCACCCACGCCAATGTTCACGAATCCGACGCCGGTGCCACCACAGCCTGAACCTGGATTTGTCGTGCCTGTGCCCTCGCCCGAAGCCGAACCCGAGCGCATCTGGGAATACCGCTTCCAGAATTACGAGACGCTCCCCATCGCCCAGAAGTTCATCGTCGACCTCGGCCAGAAAGGCTGGGAGCTCTGCGTTCTGGAGACGCAGTCGAAATCGATCATCTTCAAACGTCCGGGGAAGTCCGCAGCAGCGAAACCGAATTACTTCATGCCGGATAGCGGGCCGGTGCCGCGACTGGAAACCCCATCGACACCTGTGATTCGCGACCCGCTGTTAGCACCTTTGGCACAACCGCCAATGACTCAATTACCGCCGAAGGCCACGGAGAGTTTGCCGCCCCCTGCTATGCCCTATCCAGCAGGCCCGCCGCGCAAGTTCACGCTTTACACGATCATGCTGAAATCTCTAAACGGTCCGACGTGTGTGAACGTCGCGAAGGTACTGAAAGAACTGATCGCGATTGGCGAGTTCGACGACGAAGTGAAGACAGTGATTGCCGATGAAGGCAGCGATTCGTTGCTCGTGTTGGCCACCCCAGCGGGCAAGAAGAAGGTCGAAGCGCAGATCAAGCAGCTCGAAGCTGCCGCCGCGAAGCGGACCGGGTTGCCTTCAAACACCTCCACTCGTTGAAATTGCGATCACGGCTTCGGATTCGGGTAGTGTTCCTGCATGACCGCCTTCATATCTCGGACGGCGGTTTCCATACCCAAAAGCACGGCCCGGCTGATGATGCTGTGGCCGATGTTTAACTCCTCGACGCCGGGGATACGCACGATCGGCTTCACGTTCTGATAGTTCAACCCGTGGCCCATGTGGACGTGCAACCCGATCTGACACGCATGTGCGGTGGCCGTGCGTAACTTCGCAAGTTCGTCGGCAATTGCCTTCGGTGTCGTAGCTTCGGAGTAACTCGCCGTCTGAATCTCGATAGCGTCGGCACCGAGTTGCTTCGCCATGTCGATCTGTTCGATGTTCGGATCGATGAACAGTGCCACCTGAATCGCCGCGGCCTTGAGAGCATCGATCGCGCGGCGGACGGCATCCGCGTTCGCGATCAAATCCAGCCCGCCTTCGGTCGTCAGTTCCGCACGCTTTTCGGGTACGAGCGTGGCTTCATCGGGCTTGACTTTCAAGGCAATCGCGACGATCTCGGCCACGGTGGCCATCTCGAAATTGAGGCGCGTCGCGACGGCTTCACGAACCCGGTAAACATCGCGATCTTGAATGTGCCGACGGTCTTCGCGCAAGTGAACGGTAATGCCATCGGCACCCGCCAGCGTAGCCAGAATTGCCGCCGCAACGGGGTCCGGCTCGTTCGCCCGACGAGCTTGGCGGAGCGTAGCCACGTGGTCGATATTCACACCGAGGCGGATCATGGTTGCACAATGCTTTCCGGTTTGAAATTCATTTCCAAAGCCTCATCGAGTGCGTCGCGCAGGTTATCGAGCAGTTCCTCGCGAGTCGTTCCTTGAGAGTTGACCCCCGGCACTTCCTCTACCCAGCCGATCCACCATTCTCCGCTCTGCTGAACGACGGCGGTGTAGTTTCCAGTCATCGAAGACCCCCTTAATGTTGGCCGTATTGCGACAGATATTCGAGCACCTGACGATAGCGGATCAGTTCGCGTGCCAGCACTTTATACAGCCCGATCGATAGCAGGACGCAGACGAATCGTTCCAAAATTTCGCGGACGATCGGGATCGCACCGATCGGCGGGAGCAGGAAGAAAAAGTAGTTGAACACGAATGCGGCGAGGAGGATCGGCACGCCGAGTTGGGCGAACCGGCTGAGGCGGTAACGCGGGTCGAGATACATCCGCACGATCAGCTTGATCTCGCCGAGCACACTCGACATAAACCACGACCAGACGCTCGGCTCGTTCGGGGGCATCGCCGCGCCGGGTGGAAACGGATACTGCCCGTAGGTTTGGATAGGTGCGACGCCCAACGGTGCGGCAGGGACATTCGAGTTCGCGGCACGATGTTGGGCGGCCTTCGCGGAGATGATCGTCAGAAGTCGTTCCGCGAGTTGCTCTTCGTCGTGTGGCACCACGGCGGTGACGGGAGCGGGGCGTTGAGCGAGTGCGTCTTCGAGTCGGCGAATGCGTTCCAACAGCGCGGCATCTTGCGGGGCGACCGCGACTTCGCTCGGCCCTTCGGTTACGACTACAGTATCTGGCATCGCAATTTCGCCTCGCATCGGTAAACACCGACAAGTCATTCGCACGTCCGCGTTCGTTCTTGTAGTTTACGGATCGCGGGAAATGAAACCGCCCCCGTTGGAATACCGGGGGCGATGGGTTGCATGAATGTAGCCGTTACTTCGCGGGATAGACGCTCTCTTTGTCTGCGGTTGGGAAATCCTTCGGCAACGCGATCGTCACTTTGCCGTTGGCCGCCCACTCGGTGCCGCGCAACAGCGTCGCCACGAAACCGACGCAGTGCATCGCGTTTGCATCGTGGCCCATCGGCGTATGGAAGACGCGACCCTTGCCGTACGCGACGGTCCAGATCATCGGCTCGTGAACCTTCGTGCCTTTGGAGTAGGCGGTCGCCAACACTTTCACGTTCTCGATGGGGCCGCGCATGTTGTCGTAAAGTTCGTCCTTGCAATGCAGCCATTCCTTCGGCATCCCCTTCGTGATCGGGTGTTCGCCGTCGCGAACGGTCACCGTAAATGGACCCGTGTAACGGTGTCCCGCACCCATACCCTTGCCCGCTTCCTGGATGACTTCTTTACCCGCATCGTCGAGGTACAACCTGTTGCCAAATTTCTCGTTCTGCCAACCCATACCGATGATCTGGTAATACTGCTTCCAGCCACCGAAGGCGTTGTTCGCCGCGTGAACGACGACGTAGCCGAGCTTACCGTCTTTGATCTTCGCTTCGAGCGACTCGTTCAATTCCTTCGACCACGATTCGCCGTTGTAGTTGCTGACGACGGCGGCGTACTTGGACAAGTCCGGGTTGAACTTGGCCATCTCGTCCTTCTTGCCCTTCTCGGGCGAGGTCGCAACATCGACGGTGAAGTGCCCGGATTCTTCCAGGTACTTCTTCATCACCGGCGTAGTGGCCTTCCAGTTGTGGTTATTCTGGCCGTCGATAATCAGCACGGCAATCTTCGCCGGTTCGGCCGCATTCCCGATGAGGGTCGAAGCAAGAATCGCAAGGACGGCGAGAGCGAAACGAAGCATGGTGGTTCTTTCAAAATGGGGAGGAGAGTTTTGCCGCGGTTTATCGGAGGATCTCGTTCGGGTCCGTCACGCGAACCGCTTGACGGACCGCCACCTGCAACTTCGCGGAGTCCAACGTCGCACGGATCCTCGCTTCGACCAGTTCGGGAACCGCGCCAAATCGCTCGCGGATAATGTCGATCAAATCTTCCTGTCTTGCAGCAACAAGTCCAGTTTGCAGACCTTCGAGGCGACCCGTTTGGATTCCAGTTTGGATTCCGGTTTGGATCCCGGTCTGGATCCCGGTTTGGATTCCGGTTTGGATTCCGGTCTGGATCCCGGTCTGGATCCCGGCTTGCAGTCCTTCCTGCATCCCCTTCAGCATCCCGGCATAGAGACCTTCTTCACGGCCTTCTTGCAGGATCGCCTGATACGTTGTCGAGTCTTTCATGCCCGTAACCCTCACGAATGCGGAGCGGATTTCATCTCTATCATATCGCAAGCCCAACAAGATGTAACTCGAAGTCAGCAACAGCCGACGAGTGATGTCAGCGACCGGCTCCGCTCGCAATCGCTCGTCGATCCGATCGACGAGTTCGGGCAATCGCCCGCGTGCCTGGTCGGTCAAAAGCGCCAGTGGGATCGCACCGATATTCCCGTCCATCAGCGGTTCGAGCTCCAGTTCCCACACGCGAATCACTTCGTAGTGGAATTGGAGATAAACTCGCCCGTCGTCGTAACGGCGTTGGACGAGTCCCGTGATACTCGTTGCATCGGCTCGCGGTCGTAGTAACAGTGCGACCGAGTAAACTGGCCCACCGTACTGACGTTCGAGCAGCACGTTGTAAGCCAGTATCCGGTCCGGAAATGTCAGATCGTGCGCCGTCTGCGGTTCGATGTGCAACAGTCCGTTGGCAGGATGTTTGAGCCGAAACACTTTGTCCGCTTCCAGCTGCACGGTGGACAAATCGACGTCGAGTGGCTCGGCCTCGGTGGTTGCCGGCAAACCGAAACGCGGCGCGAGCCAGCCGATCCAATCGATGGCAAACTCGTCGAGCAAGGTTTTCATCGTCGCGTCGTACGGTTTTGTCATTGGAAAGTCTCCGTGAAAAACAACGAGCGGGCCGATTGGCCCGCTCGTTGTGGATGCATCGGATCCGTCGAATTTACTTCAGCGATTCGGCGAATGCCTTCACGGGGCGGATGCCGACCTTGTTATGGGCGGGGCGATCCTTCGTGATGTACGGCTCTTTGGTGATCGGGTTGATCTTCGAGACGCCACCTTTGACGGCTTTGACTTTGCGAACCTTGAACCGGGCGAGGCCGGGAATCGTGAAAACGCCAGCGCCTTTCGAGCCGAGTTGCGCCACGGCCGTCTCGGCGAGGAGATCGAGGACCGCAGCGATCTCGGTCTTCTTCAGGCCGGTCTTCTCGGCGAAGTGGGCGTGCAGTGCGGACTTGGTCAGCACTTTCTTCTTGGTAGCCGTAGCCATGTGAGCCTCTCAAACAAGGATAGTGACCGTACAAACCCCTTGATTCCAAGGGTGTGCTAGTAGTAAACAACCGAAAGCCACACTTTCCAAGCTAAAAATGCCTCACTTTGGCAAAATTTCCACAAATTGTACTCGTTTCGGTTCGATTTCGGGTCGATACGTCGATTACCACCGCTATTACAACCCGCAAAATGCTCGCAATCGCGCCAAGCAGACAGCCGTTGTATCAGAGCGAGTTGCTATCGCGATGGAACAATCGGGCATGGTTCAAACTCGGTAGTAGTTTGCCGTAAAGTACCACCGAAACTTTGATTCTGGCGTGATTGGAATCACTCGAAATCGGACGTAAGTCGTTGGTGTGTTAGGTTGATTCCGAAATTCGGCGTGATTCCACAGAAGGGTGGGTGGGTAAGTGGTGGAATCATTCACCGGCCCAAAATCGCTGCGATATGAACCGTGCCAACAATCGACATCTGCGGGTATACTGTGTCATCGCCAACCATCGCAGGACGGATTTTATCGGGTGACCGCATTGAGATTTTCGTGGAGATATCCGAAGCCACGGCGTAATAATCGCGAATAAAAAGCAGTCGAGACATGGCATTCAGCGAGTTTACACTCGAATCGGCGCTCGGTATGCTGGGCCTCAGCGTCCGCGAGTCGGGCGGTTGGCGATCTTCTCCGGGCAACGTCTCGACGTCGATGCGAACCGCGGTCTGACGGGCGAGTGCGATTTTATTCTGGCACTCGGGCCATCGGTGCCGCCACTGCGTTCGCCCATCGCAACGATCGTCGAAGCGAAGAAGAACGACGTGGAAGGTGGCTTGGGTCAGTGCATCGCGCAAATGGCGGCTGCCCAACAGTTCAACGCGGCGGCAGGCGGGTGTAATGCAAACGTCTACGGCTGCGTGACAACCGGCGAGGCTTGGCAGTTTCTACGGTTGTCCGGCAACATTGCCGAACTCGATAACCGAAGGTTCTACCTGGACAACGTCGCGGGCGTCCTGGGCGCGATTTCCGCCGTCGTTCGCGAGGTGGAAAGTGCTAACGTGAAGTAAATGTCACCCTGGGTTCTTCAATGAGGCGACTTCGGGTAAATCGCTGATCGCATTCAAACCGAACGCTTCGAGGAAGGTTTTGGTCGTGCCGTAGAGTTGTGGGCGGCCCAATGAGTCGTGGCGGCCGGCGATGCGGACCATGCCCTTTTCCATCAATACGCGGATCAAATCGGCACACTGTACGCCGCGGATTTTCTCGATCTCGGCACGCATGATCGGCTGTTTGTACGCGATCACGGCGAGCGTTTCCAACGTGGCGGATGTCAGCGGTACATCGTGCCCGGTCCGCCGTAGCCGCAATAGCCACGGGTGAATCGCGGCTCGCGTCAGTAACTGATACCCACCCGCGATATCTTCGATCTGAAACGCGGTGCCATCGGCATCGTAAAACTGGCGAAGTTTCTCGACCAGCGTGCGGGCCTCGTTGCCATCTTTCAAATCGGCGGCATCGGCGATGCGCTTCGAGGTCAGCGGTTCGTCGGCGAGCATCAGCGCGGCTTCGACCCTCGCCAACCGCGCATCGCGACCGTGCGGGTCGCTCGGTACGCAGCTTTCCTTTTCGTATAGCGGGTAAAAACGTAGCGCCAACGGCAGTCGCGCGTTCGCGGGCCGCATCGTCGATTGTCGTCGAAAGTTCGCGAACATCGTGCCCTGCCCTCTCGCTTCGCGATTCGATAAGGTACGTGTTACCAAGATCGTGGCCTCACCGTCAACGGACGCTCTCCCGTGCTGTCGTTGTTTACCCAATACCTATCCGAACCGCTGGCAATCGTCCTGACGGCGCTCGTCTGCGCGGGGTTGGTCGTGTCGTTCATGGGCGTCTCGGCACTGATGTTCATCTGGGCCGAACGCAAAATCTCCGCACGAATGCAGGATCGTCTCGGGCCGACGCGGACGGGCAAGTTCGGCCTGCTGCAATCGCTCGCCGACAGCATCAAGCTGATTACTAAGGAAGACTTTGCCCCCGATGGTGCGGATCGCGTGCTGTTCCGTGCGGCCCCCTATCTGGCGTTTTGTGCGGCATTCGCCGGGTTCATCGCGTTGCCGTTCGGTTCGGGCGTCGCGGTGCAAACGCTCTCGATCGGCGCGTTCTTCATGCTCGCGGTGCTATCGAGCGAGGTATTCGGCGTGATGCTTGCGGGGTATGCCTCCGGAAGCAAGTGGGCACTCTTCGGCGGGATGCGCGAGGCGGCACAGGTGGTCAGCTACGAGGTGCCACGCTCGATCTGCGTGCTCGTGCCGATCTGTATCGCGGGCACGCTGAACCTGACGACGATTGGCCAACAACAAGTCGGCGGGTTCTGGAACTGGTACGTCTTTCACGACCCGTTCACGTTTGTGGCGTTCATCATCTTCTTCATCGTAGCGACGGCGAGTTGCAAGCGCGCACCGTTCGATTTAGCCGAAGCCGAAAGCGAACTGGTGGCGGGGTTCCACACGGAATATAGCGGTATCCGATGGTCGTACTTTTTCATGGCGGAGTACGGCAGCATGTTCGCGATGAGCGGCCTTGCGGCGATGCTCTTCCTCGGTGGTTGGCACACCGGCGTGCTTTCCTACGAGCCAACCGTGGCGTTCGGGCCTTGGCTCGGCGTACCGCTGAATGCGTGTGTCGTCATCGGGAAAGGCACGCTGCTCGTGATCGTCATGATGTGGATGCGCTGGTCGCTACCGCGATTGCGAATCGACCAAGTGATGATGACCTGCCTGAAGTACTTCCTGCCGATTAGCTGCGTGCTGCTTCTGGGCGTGTGTGTCTGGCAGTTGTACGTCCCGAAGGCGGTCGGCGACGGCGTGAAGTGGCTACTGGCCGGTGGCACGATGGCCAGCATTCTCGGCGTCAGCATCAGCCTGTTTCGGCCCCTGCAACATGCGCCTGCGGGGCAATTACCCGGCGTGTGGGGGAAATGAACGTGAGCCTGAACGGAATCGTGTTCCTGATCGTCGCCACGACTGTGGCCGTGTCGGCGGTCGGCGTCGTGGTCTCGAAGAGCATCGTCCGTTCAGCGGTTTGGCTGCTGCTCACGCTCATCGGCATCTCGTTCGTTTACTTCTTGCTCGGTGCGGAGTTCCTCGGTGCGGCCCACCTGATCGTCTACGTCGGCGGTACGCTCGTCCTCGTCGTTTTCGGCGTGATGCTGACAGCGGGCGGGCCGTTTACGACGCTCGCGAATCGCCGTTGGGAGTGGGTCATCGGCGTTGCGATTGCTACGCTGTTGTTCGGCATCCTCGTGGCGGCGTCGTTGCAACTCGGTGCGAATACGCCTTCACCGACAGGCGAAATGCCCGGTACGGGTTCGCTCGGGTTGGCGTTCCTCGGCGTGCCCGATCCCGCGAGTAAAGTTGGCACATCGTACCTGTTGCCGTTCGAGATCGTCTCGGTGCATTTACTCGTCGTGCTGATCGGGGCGGCGTATTTGGCACGTGCGAAGAAGCGAGCGAAACCCCATGACTGACATCGGCCTCACACCGTTCCTGATACTCAGCGCGTTCCTGTTCGCGTGCGGCGTGCTTTGCATCACGACGAAGCGCAACGCCGTTGGCATCCTGATGGGCGTCGAACTCGTACTCAATGCCGCGAACATTAACTTCGTGGCCTTCGCACGCTATGTGCCATCGTTTCGCCTCGAAGGGCAAGTCTTCGCGCTGATGGTGATTGTACTCGCCGCCGCCGAAGCCGCCGTGGCGCTCGCGATCATCCTGAACTTCTACAACAATCGCGGCACCGTCGACGTCGACCGAGCGAACGAGCTGAAAGGGTAACCGCGAACTATGCTCGAACTGATCCGTGATGAACCAGGGCGACTGTTCCTGATCGCGACACTGTTGCCGTTGCTGGCGTTTTTCGTGCTGCTGATTGCGGGCACGGTCCGGCAACTGCGCGGCGTCACTGGCACGAAGCCGTCGGCGATCCCCGGCTATTTCGCTGTCGCTGTCATGACGATGTCCGCAGGGTGCTCAATCGTCGGGCTATCGTGGTTTTTACAAGAAGCCAATACGTACGCGAACGAGCCGATGACGCTCGAAGCGCGTTGGTCCGAGCGGATCGACTGGGTGCGCATCGGCAGCCTCAAACACGACGCGCGGCCCGCACTTTCGCTCGAACTCGGTTACCGCATCGATCACTTGTCGGCGATTATGGTCGCGATGGTCGCGGTGGTATCGACGCTGATTTTCCTGTTCTCGATCGGATACATGCACGACGAACGCCAGCGCGATAATCATGGCCGGCGCGGGCGTTTTGGCCGGTTTTTCCTGTATCTGTTGCTGTTCGCGTTCGCGATGCTCAACCTGTTGATTGCCGACAATCTGCTGCAAATCTTTATCGGCTGGGAGTTGGTCGGCGTCTGTTCGTTCTTCCTGATCGGCTTTTATTACGAACGTGCGTCAGCGAGCAACGCCGCGAATAAGGCGTTCATTATCAACCGCATCGGCGATGCGGGTTTTCTCGTCGCGCTCGCCGTTACGTGGTCGACTTTCGGCACGTTTCACATTCAAGAATTGATCGAGAAAGCGGCGACGTTACCCGCCGATTCATCGGCGCTGTGGTGGATCGGCATGGGGTTGGTGGCAGGGTGTGCGGGGAAGTCCGCACAAATTCCGCTGCACACGTGGCTCCCCGATGCGATGGAAGGGCCGACGCCAGTATCGGCACTGATTCACGCGGCGACGATGGTGGCGGCGGGGGTGTATCTCGTTGGCCGCGCGTTCCCGTTGTTCACGCCCGACGTGCTGTTAGTCGTTGCGTATATGGGCGCGATCACGATGTTCCTGAGTGCGACGATTGCCGTTGTACAAACAGACATCAAGCGGGTGCTCGCGTTCTCGACCTGTTCGCAACTCGGCTTCATGATGCTCGCGATTGCGCTCGGCGGTTGGGTCGCGGGGCTGTTGCACTTGCTCACGCATGCGTTCTTCAAGGCACTTCTGTTCCTGTGTGCGGGCAGTGTCATTCACGGGCTGCATCACGAACAAGATTTGTCGAAAATGGGCGGGCTGCGGCGCAAAATGCCGATCACCGCGTACGCAATGCTGATCGGCGTGTTGGCGATCGCGGGCACGCCGTTACTGTCCGGGTGGTACAGTAAGGACCGCATTTTGGCGCACATTCTCGGCGCGGCGGTGGCGGGAAACTACGAACGCCCACTGCTGCTGTTCTTGCCATTCCTGACTGCGGGGCTGACGAGTTTCTACATGTTCCGGTTGTGGTTACTGGCGTTTGCCGGGAAGCCGCGCGACCCGCATTTGTACGAACATACGCACGAATCGCCGTGGGTGATGACGGTGCCGCTGGTACTGCTCGCCGCGTTTAGCGTCGCGGTGGCGTGGGGCTGGCCGCTCTGGGACGCGGAGGCTTCGTACCTCGGCCAACTGCTCCACGCGGGCCAACCGCACAGTGTCGAAGTGCAATTCGCAACGGCGTTCCACCATGCCGAAGCGAACCACTTGCTTGCGGGCGGGTTGGCACTGGCGCTCGCGATCGCGGGGTTCGCAATCGCGTGGTCGCGGCACAAGGCGGGCATGTTGCTCGCCTTCGGGGGGCCGCGCTGGTTCGCAAAACTGCTTCAGCATAAGTATTATTTCGACGAACTCTACTCGCGAATCTTCACGAAACCGACGCTGCGAACCGCGCTAGCTATCGGCGCGTTCGACAAACGACCGACCGACAAAACCGAGTCGCTGCGGCGGTTCGACTTCCGCACGCTCGATGGCGTCTGGAACGCGATTGCGGACGTTTCCGCATTTGGCGGCGCGATGCTGCAACGGGTACAAACCGGCCAACTGCGGCAGTATGTATTGGCGTTGGGGTTGACGGTCGTCGTCGCGTTGGGGATTCTGTTCGTTCGAACTCGATAGTTTTCAGGAAGGACACACGCCGGATGGACGCTCGCGAACTCGACATGATCTGGCTGTCGGCACTGGTGTTTATGCCAGCCGCGTTCGGGTTGTTGCTGCTGATTATCCCCTCGCGATTCCGCGAAGCGCTTCGCTGGGTGGCGCTCTTCGGCACTGCGATCACACTCGCGATTTCGCTCTGCGTGTGGGTCGATTATTACCGCGTACTCGAATTCCATTCGGATCGCACCGAGCGTTCGATGTACCATCCGCAGAGCCGTCTGGACTCGCGAGTGCTGCGCCAACAAACGAACTCCGCCGCACCGGTGCCGGGGCCGTTCCTCAGTCACGATCTCGTAGTGATCCGCCCGTGGATTCGCGCCTTTGACGTGAACTACAGCCTCGGCGTCGATGGCTTGAACCTTTCGCTCATCATCCTCACGTCGCTCGTGACGATGCTTGCGATCGTGGCGAGTTGGAAAATCGAGAACCAGTTGCGTGGCTATCTCATCTTGTTGCTCACGCTCGAATCGGGCGTGATCGGGGCGTTCCTGAGCCTCGATCTGTTCCTCTTTTACGTCTTTTACGAAGTCGTGTTGTTGCCGATGTACTTTCTGATCGGCGTCTGGGGCGGCGGGCGACGCAAGTACGCGGCAATCAAGTTCGTCATTTACACGCTCCTCGGTAGCGTCGGCATTCTTGCCGCCATGATCGCGCTCTACTCGGTCGATGTCCGCGATTTCGCCGATCAAAATCTCGTGAAACGCGAAGTCGCCGAGCGGCGTACCGGCGAGATTCACTCGTTCGATTTGTACACGCTTTCCCGTGCGGGTCGCGCGGCCATGCTCGTGCTAAATGGGCAGGACGAACGCCTGACCGTGGTCGGCGCGAGTGCCGATCCGCAAGCGGTGCCGTTGTTCTCGGTGGGGGTCGATCGCGTCGCCGCACTCGCACGATTGAAAGCATCGCCGCTTTGTAACAAGAACTTTCAGTACGCGATCTTCCTGCTGTTGTTCGTTGGGTTTGCCGTGAAAGTGCCGATCGTGCCGCTGCATTCGTGGCTACCCGATGCACACGTTGAAGCCCCGACGCCGATCAGCATGATGCTCGCCGGGGTGCTGCTCAAACTCGGTGGCTACGGCCTGATTCGCTTCGCGTTCCCGCTCTGCCCGTGGGCCGCGTCGGAACTCGCGTGGTGCGTCGGCCTCATCGGCGCGATCAGCATCGTCTACGGCGCACTCGTCGCGATGGCGCAGACCGATTTCAAAAAGCTGCTCGCGTATTCCTCGGTCAGCCACATGGGCTACGTGCTGCTCGGGCTGGCCGCGTGGTCGACCGCAAACCGCTCGCAATACTGGGAGTGGGGCGTCAACGGCGCGGTGTTTCAAATGATCGCGCACGGCATCACCGCATCGGCGTTGTTCTTCATCGTCGGCATCATTTACGACCGTGCCCACCACCGCGAGATCAACCTCCTCGGTGGCCTCAAAGAGCCGATGCCGGTCTACAGCGGCATGAGCGCGATCCTGTTCTTTGCCTCAATGGGCCTTCCCGGCCTCTGCGGCTTCGTCGGCGAGTTCATGACGATCGTCGCAATGTGGAACGTCTCGCCGCCGCTCGCCATCGCCGCGATCCTCGCCACCGTACTCACAGCGGGCTACCTGTTGTGGGCCTGGCAGCGCGTTTACCTCGGCGTGAACCTCGCTACGAAAGATTACCCGGACCTTTCCGCCCGCGAGTTCGCCGTACTCCTGCCATTCGTGCTACTATCCATCTCGCTCGGCATCCTCCCCGGCGTACTCATCTTCGGCTGGGTCGACCCCACCATCGCCGGCTGGATCGAGAGTTTGTCGGTGTTGAAGAATTAGTGTTTTGACACGGCCAGAATCGACGTAAGGAACTGAAATTTATTAACTGTCCCATTTGGCGGGAATGGCACGGTAGTTCCATGTGGGGAGTTCTTCGTCGAAGCGGATTTTCATCGTATCGCGATACTCCTCCGGGTAGCCTTCTTTGATCGGATAGTCGCCTGGCAGCACATGGACGGTGGTTCGCAATCCCGTTTTCGTTGCGGTCTTCTGCATGGCCGCGACCGCGACCTCAAGGGACGTCAGCAGCAAGCCCTGACAGGCCTTCGTCACGTGCGGAAACAGGCGGTGCTCGATCGGATTGTACTTCGAGCAATACGGTGGGTAATGGGCCATCCGCAGTTCGAGATCCAGGCGGTTCGCCAACCGTTCCAAGTGGTACTTGAAGACGAAGCGGTTGCTGGCGTTGCTGCCGCCACCGTCGCACAACAAGAGCATTCGACGCGCGTTCGGATAGGCCGGTTTCCCGTACGTTTCCCACCAATAGGCGATGCGGTCGCAGGCGAAGCGACTGGTGTCGTGGCTGAGGCCGAGATTCAAGTGGCCGAGGTTTTGCTTGAGGTCGTAGAAGCCGTGGGGATAGATCGTTCCAATCGCAGAATTGGGGAATCGTGGTCGAGCGCCTTCTGGGCACGTCGGGTGTACAACCGACCGATTCGGTACAAAAGCCCTAGAAATTCCTTGTGTTTGGTGTCCACGCTGACGATGGGATCGGGCGAATTCTGGAACTCCTCGCGGTAGTCGGCGATGATTTCAAACTGTCGATTGCGGCACAGATGACGTCCGAGTGGCAGCGTTTTGCAAGCCTTGCGATGGCCGAGGCGATGCCGTTTCAGAAGCTGTGCCACCACGGTCGCACTGACGCGAAAGCCGAGCCGCAACAGTTCGGATGCGATTTGCGAACGGGAGAGATTGGTCCAAAGCACGCCATCGCGATCGGGGTCGCCCGCCGTGTTCGGATCGAGGACTTTCCGAAAGGCATCATCGAGACCGGTCAACAGAGACACGCACGAACGTCGGCCCCCCTTTTTTACGCGCCTGTTGGACTGGCAACGGCACCGCGGCGATTCGCAGATCGAGCAAGCCGCGTTGGACGGTCTTGCGGTGGCATCCGAAGAATCGAGCGATGCAGCCGACGCCGCCGTGTCCGAGCTTGAGTGCTTCGCTGGCCGCATACAGGCGACGTTGCCGTTCGTTGAGAGCCGCATACGTGAGCCGCATCGCGTTTTCGACAACAGTGGAATAGGGATTGAGCATACGGGCGTCCTGCCAGGAGAAAGGGATTTAAGCTCGCAAAGCCTACCAACCAAACCCCGTGCCAAAAACCCCAAATGGGACAGTTAATAAATTTCGTATCCTTACGTCGATTCGGTCACGCCTTGATCGCGAACACTTGTACGCTCGCTGCGTACTCGTTGATGTCGTAGCGACTGAGGATTTCGCCCAAGCCATCGTGAACGGCGGAGGTCGTGCCGCAACAGCCTTGGCTTGCGTCGATCCATTCGCCTTCGGTGATCGTCGGGAGCGATAGACTGCTCGGCGTTGCGGGCATTTCGGGGCTGCAACATCCGCTTTGCCCTTCGACCAAACCGTATGCGTTCAAGTCCTTCTTGGTGTCGATGATTTGCACGCCGACGAACCCGGCATCTTTCAGGAATCGTTCGTAATCGGACAGCGATAACGCACCCGAGATGCAGCCGATATATGCAGCCGCACTTTGCGCGACATCGTCGGGAAGTGCCTGTTTCATGGCGATATCGCTGATCGCCAGTCGCCCGCCGACTTTGAGCACGCGATACATCTCGCGAATCGCCGCCGGTTTGTCCGGGGCCAGATTGATCACGCAGTTCGAGATAATGCAATCGACACTACCCGCAGCCAGTGGCAGATGCTCCATCTCCGCGAGGTGGAATTCGACGGGTAGTGCCTCGCCTTTTGCAGCGAGCGTGGCTGCGTTCATTTTGGCGCGATCGATCATTTGCGGCGTCATATCGATGCCGATTGCCTTACCCGTCGGGCCGACTTTCCGTGCCGCCAGAATGACATCGATACCACCGCCACAACCCAAATCGACGACGACTTCACCGGGCCGCAAGTTCGCCGTCGCGGTCGGGTTCCCGCACGAAAGCCCCATGTGCGCTGCCGTGGGTATCGTCGCCAGTTCTTCCGGCGTGTAGCCAAACGCCTCCGCAACCGCACTCACGCCAGGGTCCGAACCGGTGAGCAGGCTCGCAGCCACGCTGCCGTACTTCGCTTTGATCTCGGCGGTAATTTCCGTTGCGGTCATGGTCGCTCCTGTTGTTGAACTCACAGATAACTTAGCCCGGATATTTCATCTGCGGTTTCCATCGAGGGATTTCCTCGATTGGTCGGCGGAATTCGTTATTTTGACTGGTTGTGGTCGATTGTGAGTGGAA
>JAYWCL010000128.1:0-39016 GCA_043780595.1 Limnoglobus sp. | reverse complement strand
GGAAGTTCCTTCTTCCAGAGGGTTGTGTGATAACTACCTATGGTGGAAGGACTTCCGCTTTATTACAAGCCCAACTCCTTAACTTGATGCCAATGGGGTACGAACCGCGTGGCCCGGCGTTCCTTCGAGGCTCCGCCATGCTCGTGCTGATGCGTTCCATCGACTCGATCCGTCCCTACTCCGACAATCCCCGCGACAACGACGACGCGGTGGTGGCGTCGCTCCGCGAATTCGGCTTCCGCCAGCCGCTCGTCGTCGATGCCGACGGCGTCATCGTCGTCGGCCACACCCGGTGCAAGGCCGCGATTGCGCTCGGCCCAACAGAAGTGCCGGTCCATGTGGCTTCGGAACTGACCTCCGCGCAGGCCAAGGCGGACCGCACAAAATCATCCTCGGACCGATCTTTGAAATAGGCACGGCACGCAATGCCTGACGGCGAACTTCGAAGTCGGGACGGGAGAGATCCTTTCACCGACGATCGAAGCGACGCGAACGGAGGTCGATTTCGCGGCCCATATCGAACGCACGATTGCCACCGATCCGGAGGCGGGATGGATCTTTGTGATGGACAATTTGACGACGCACGTTTCGGAATCGCTGGTGGTTTCGATCGCCGCCATGTTGTGCATTCCGCGATCGACGCTCGGGAAAAAGAGAAGAGCGGCGTGTTGCAGTCGGTGGAAACCCGCCGCAAGTTTCCGACCGATTTGGACCATCGAATCCGGTTTGTGTACGTTCCGAAGCACACGTCGTGGTTGAATCCGGTCGAGATTTGGTTCGGCGGTTTCTCGCGGCAACTTCTGAAACGAGGAAACTTCCGTTCGAAGGAAGACCTGCGCGAACAGGTGCGGGAATACATCGAATACCAGAATCGCGTACATGCCAAGGTTTATAAATGTACCTACACCGGTCGGCCATTGGCAGCGTGAGTCTGGGTAATCTGCCGCCGCAAAAGGCACCCGGACTGTGCCATAGTGTACTAATGGAGAATACACCCTTAACTCCGCGCCTGCCAACTGTTGGGAGGTCCAGCCAACCGGTTTTGGAGCGTCTGCAATTCCGACTTGCGTCGATTATGAGTGCCCTAAATCCGCCCGAACCAGACGAGAAGCAGGATCGCAGTGGCGAGGATCAGACGATAGACGATGAATACGCCCATCGTGTACTTTCGCAGAAAGCCCATTAGGAACGCGATCGACCAATAGCCGACGATGCCGGCGATAGTCGTTCCAATGAGCATCGCAATCGCCTGATCGCCCGCCCTGGCGGCGAGTTCCGGGTCCGATTTGACCTTCATAAGCCAACCGAACAGGTCTTTCATTCCGGCCGCAAACACGCTCGGCAACGACAACAAAAACGAGAACCGCGCGGCGGTCGCCCGTGTGAGACCCGCAAATAAACCCGCTGTGATCGTCGTCCCCGAACGCGATGCGCCGGGCATCAGTGCGAGTGCCTGCCAAACTCCGATGAACACCGCGTCGAACCAACTGAGTCGATCCGATTCCCGCAATACCGCACCGCGACGCGCTTGGCGTTTCGTCCAGAGTTCCGATGCGAGCATGAGGAACGCAAACACGATCGAGACAATCGCGATCGATGGCGGATTGTAAAATTTTTCTTTCAGCACTTTTGAAAAAAGCATCCCGATGGCCACAACGGGAATCGTGCCGACGACGATGAACTTGACGAGGCGACCTTCGGGCGTTGCGCTGGTAAAGATGCGATTTTCGTATAAATCGCGATAGAACGCCCGTATCAGCGTTAGAATATCGCGACGAAAGTAAACGAACACCGCGACGAGCGTGCCCATTTGCACTACGACTGTGAACGGGTCTTCCTTGAGTTCCTCCCGGCTACGACCGAGCCATTCCTGAACGAGCAACAGGTGTGCCGTGCTGCTGATCGGCAGAAACTCGGTGAGGCCTTGAACGACGCCGAGCAGTACCGCTTGCCAATAAGGCATGAATCGATTTCCTTGGGGTTGCAAGTCCCGCCGGGACAAGCCCGGCGGCTCGTAGACAGATTACTTCGCCCAACTTGGCGGCACGACTTGGCCGTTGACGGCGAGTGATCGCGCACTCACTTGTAGGACACGCAGGAAGCCTTCGCTGTCGGCGTGGTTGAATTCGCCGATGGCTTCCATCGAGGCGTTGCTCTCGGAGTAGAGTTGCGATGGCACATCGGTTGCCGATTCGAAGTGAATCCCGCCCTTGTACAGTTTCATCTGGATCGTGCCGGTCATTTGCTCGAGCACCGGAACCAAGGCGTTTCTTGCCATCCGAGTAGCCAAATCGAAGCCGTAACCCTGGTAAATCTGCTTCGCGACGAACGGCGAAAGTTGATCGAACAACTCGCGCGAACGGCGATCGAGAACGAGTTGCATCAGGTAGGCGTACGCCGTGCCGAGGAGTTCCATTCCGGGAGCTTCATAGACACCACGCGATTTGATGCCGACGAAACGATTCTCGACGAGATGCGAACAAATGCCGATCGCGTGTTTGCCACCGATGGCGTTCGCGAGTTGTATCGCCTGGAACGCGTTGACGCTTTTGCCGTTGATCGAAACGGGGCGGCCGAGCTTGAAACCGATGGTGACATCTTCCGGTGCATTCGGCGCATCAACGGGTTTCACGCCCATTCCGGGCGTCACAAACCACGGGCCGACCGTCAGGTGTTCGAGTTTGCCGGCTTCGTGCGTCAGGCCCAACAGGTTCGCATCGGTACTGTACGGGGCCGCCTTCGAGACTTTGATCGGCAGCTTGCGCTTTTCGCAATAATCGATCATTTCGGTGCGACCGCGGAACGTGGCCAGGAACGCTTCATCGCGCCACGGGGCATACACGGCAATATCCGGCGCGAGCATATTCGTACACAGCTGGAAGCGAACTTGATCGTTTCCACGACCGGTGGCACCGTGGCCGAGAATTTGGATTCCGCGCTTCTTCATCTCCGGAATCAGCCCGGCCACGATCACGTGCCGGCCGATCCCCGTCGTGTTCCAGTATGCGCCTTCGTATCGCGCCTGAAACTGAATCACTTCGATGCCGCTCTCGGCGATCATCTCGTGCAGCGGCACGGCGACGTAATCGTCGGCACCACAAGCGCGCATTCGGTCTTCGATCTCCGCGAAGTTCGATTCGTCCGGTTGGGCAATGTCGGCGGTGAAGCAGACGACGCGAACGCCGTGCTCGGTCAGCCACTTTGTGACGGTGCAGGAATCGAGGCCACCCGAGGCCGCGAAGGCAACGGTTTGCCCTTTGAGATCGGCGAGTTTTGTCATCGGTGTCAATCTCCGTGTGTTCGTGCGATGGACTACTGTAGAAATACGAAATATGAACCGCTTCCGCCTCCTGATACCGGATCGACTTTTTGAGGAAATGCTCGCGCATGCGCGAAGCGAATATCCGCTCGAATGTTGCGGATTGCTCGCGGGGCTGCGGGAAGATGGCGTCGTCACGGCACGTTATCCGCTCGTGAATAGCCGCGCGAGCGAAACCGAGTTTCTTTCCGAACCGCAAGGCATGTTTGCCGCGATGCGTCAGATGCGAAACGATGGTACGACCATCCTGGCGGTGTATCATTCGCACCCGTCGAGCGAGCCGATTCCGAGCCGGAAAGACTGCGAACATCGCTACGCGGACGACGTCGCCTGCGTGATTATCGGTATGAAGGAATTGGTCACGACCCGCGCATGGTGGCTGTCGGAAGCGAGTTATCACGAGGCAGAGTGGCAAATTATCAACGAAAGACGCGGCGAGTAAACTCGCCGCGTCTCGGGTCATTTCTTCCGCATCGATCAGTCGTCGGTGCCAGCGGCCTTGCCAATCGAGTCGCCGGTGAGCTTCAGCGTCATTTTGACATCGTTCTTGTCGACTTTGCTCTTCAGCGACTTGGTCACGTCGCCGATGATCGGCTTCATGTTCGCATTTTGCATGGCGATGAACGGTAGGAACGCCTTGGCTTTGCCGAGGAGTTCGTCGACGGTGCCACCGAAATCTTCGGCCGCATCGCCGTCCTTCATGCTCATGATCACTTCGATTGAGACATCGGTCGTGACTCGCAGCGTCATCGCCGAGCTTTTCAGCTTTTCGAGTTGCTTCTTGAGTTTATCGACATCGTCGAACAGCGGGTTCGGTGGGATTTCGCCGACCTTACCGCTCGAAACGCCGCACGCGAACATCGACGCTTTGCCGTCCATTTGCTCGATGAGTGCGATCAAGTCCTTCTTTAACTGCGGTTTGGCAGATTTATCATCGGCGGCTTTCATCGCCGTGACGACGAGTTTCTTGTCGGTCGCCAGCAGAACCGTTTTGTCGTCGGCAACGGTCAGGTAAAGCGGTTCGGGGCGATTCTCGACCGTCACTTTGACGAGCGTGTAATCGCCTTCGGTGACGATGCTGACTTTGTCGCCGTCCTTTTTGGCAGCCGCTTTGGCGGCTTCAAAGAGCTTTTCCGCGTCGAACTTACCGCGTACGATAATAACGGCTTTCAGGTCTTTTGGGTCGTCGCCCCAAACTCCGCCCGTGAGGCTATCGATGTCCTTGAGCGGGTCCATTCCGAGAGCCTGTAACGTCTTCTGGGCTTCGTTGCCCGCAAGCGCCTGCTTGATCTGGGCGAGGGCGTACTTCTTGACCAAGTCGGATTCGAGAATCTGCTTGATATTCAGCTGAAACACTTGCTCGGTTTCAGCGGGGAGCAGTTTCTCGACATCGGCGGCACGCGACGGTGCTGCGGTCAGGCCGAGAGCGAACGCGGCCACGGCAATCAGTTTGCGGCTGACGGTTTTCATGAGATTCCTCAGACATTTTCGCGGGCGAAACCGGCAGACACTCCGCCAGTTTCGCAAAACTACTCGAACTACCTTATCACGTTAGTCAAGGTTTCACAGGAAAGCGATCTCGTCGAAGCGATTTTCCGCGAGTCACACTCGCGATTCGACTCGAAGCATTCGGATCATCGCGCGACAAAATTCGGGAAGGTCGTCCGGACCACGCCCGGTGACGATGTTGCCATCGACGACAACGGGCAAATCTTTGTAAACCGCACCGGCGGCACGTACATCGTCGCGGATACCCGGCGAGCAGGTGACGGTTCGGCCATCGAGAGCACCCGCACTAATGAGAACTTGCGCTCCGTGGCCAATCGCAGCCACCATACCATCTTGCGCGAAAGTTCGGGCCACGTCGACGGCGGCTTCGCGGATTCGAAGTTTTTCGCAAGCCAGTCCATCGGGGATCAGCAAGAGATCGTAATCCGATGGAATGACGTCGTGAATTCGCAGATTGGGTTCGATTTGATAGCCGTGCATACCGGTTAGGCCGTGCAGTAGCGGGCTGGCGAGCGTTACGCGAACGCCTTCCTCCCGTAGCCGATACCACGGTAAAAACAGGGTGAGGTCTTCAAATTGGTCGGCAACGAATATCAACGCTTTCATGCTCAGTCTCGGTTCGTGTCCATTCTGGGCTGGGTGAAGAATACTACCACCCGTTACGAATTGCAGAAGAGGAATTTCGCGAAGGACACAGCACGTTGGAAACGTGCCCTTTCAACCTACGTTTCTTACTTCCCGGCAACCAGCTTCCGAAAAGCTTCGCACAGTAGCGGGGCCGCTTCGGGGCCGATACTGTTGATCTCGCCGTATTGCGATTTCTTCAGGCCGTAACAGTACGGGGCTTTCTCGTCCCATTGGCGTTTCGGGATGAAGTAACCGAGTTCGTCGTTCGCGAGGCCGATCAGCATTTTGTGCTTGCCGCGTAGCTGCGGATAAATCGCAGGTTCGACGGCGGCATCGGGGTAATCGGCACCGGCATCGACGGGGTCTTGCACTTTCCCGAGCACGAGTTCGGGGTAAATCTCGCCGGGGATCGCCGCAATTTCGAGGTCGCCGAGCTTCAAGTAACCGATCTCGCTGAGCACGGCCACCGGTTGTGCGATGTCCTTCGTTTCGTTCAATTTCGCTGGCGTCGAGTCGCCCTCCCATTTGTAGATCGAACGGCGCAGCTTACCAACTTGCCACGCGATTCGGTACAGCCCGTTCTCGATCGGCAACAACACCGGTTGCGTGCGAATATCGAACGGCACCAGGTTGACGGCGACCGCTTTCGCGAGTGCCTTGTTTGCCAGCCCGGCAACGAGTTCGCCGTAGGCATCGGTCTTCTCGAACGTGCCATCCTTGAGGCTGACGCCTTTGTCATTTTTGACTTCGACGTGCAGTGAAGTCATCAGCCCGCCGACGGTACCCGTGAAGTACGCGACGGGGCAACCGTGCGTTTTGCGGAGGCTTTCGACGGTGGTATGCACGTAGTCCGCACTGATTTCCGTGTTGCGAGAATCGAGCGTTTCCGGGTGGCAGTTCCATTGCACGAGTAGCCCAAGCGGCTTTGTGTCTTTCGGATTCCAGAAGCGGAGTACGACGATTTCATCGTGCTTGATATCGGGCAGGCGAGCATCGTGTAGCAGCGAGGCATCGCGGGCGGTGCCGATTTCGGCGGTGGCAACCTGAAGCGATTTGTCGGCCTTCTGAATTGCGGCCACGACGCCGTTTTCGAGCGATTTCAGGTAGTCCGCATCGACGCCGGAGCGGAACGGATTCGACCCCCACAACCCGAGCGTATCCGGCCCCTCGTGGTTGTGCGTGCTGGAAACTAAGACCGTTTCGTAGCCCGTTAGTTGTTTGCGGACGTTCTCCACACTCGGCAGAAACAGCCCCACGACATCGACGCACACCATCGCGATCTTCTTCGTGCCATCGCTCATGACGACGGCGCGAGCCATAATCGGATCGTGGATTTTCGTCGCGCGGCGATCCTGCCCGAAGCCCGCCATAAACACCGGCTTCGGCCCGATCACCGGCGACACATCGATCTCGCCGAACCCGACCGAAAGCTGCGGTGCGGCCACAGCGATATTGCCGCTCGCAAGTAGCAGCAAGAATGCGAAACGGTAAGTCATGGGGTTCGTTCCGTGAGAGGAGGAGAGAATCCTAAGATACGCATTCTCGCATGTATCGCAGACTTTCGCGGGCGATGGTGTCGGGGTCGGGCGTGTAATCGAAGACTTCCACCGAGACCCAGCCTTCGTAAGCGGTGTCGTGCAAGGCCGCGAAAATTGGCCGGAAGTCGGTGTCGCCGAAACCGGGGCCGCGGCGGTTCGGGTCGTTCGCGTGAAAGTGGAACGTGTCGCCCACATTCGCGCGAATTAGTTCCGGTATCGGTACGCTTTCCGTCGACATCGCCTTCACGTCGAGGTGCAATTTCACGTTCGGGTGATTCAATTCGCGAATGAGCGCGACCGCTGAAGCCACCGTGTTCATGTAGTTAGTTTCGACGGGGCCGAGAGGTTCGAGGCAGAGCGTCACGCCAGTGCGTTCGAGTGTGGGCAGGCAGCGTGCGAGTGTGTCGAGCGCAAAGCGATCCGCCTCCGCGTGCGATAGCCCCGGCAACACATTTCGCTGAAGCGGCGAGCCGAGAACCATCAAGTGACCGCCGAGTTCCGCACACGCTTCGGCGAGCGCGATGAAGTAATCCGCCGTCGTCGCGCGGATCGTGGCATCGGGCGTCGTTAAGTAAAAGCCTTCGGTTTTCGCGAGTAACCAGTGCAGGCCGATAATCGGAATGCCCGCCGATTCGGCCTGCCGGCGAAGCTCCGTGCGGCGTGCGCTGCTGACGTCGGTGATTCGCGAGGCCAACGTGAACGGCGCGACTTCAAGGCCGGTGTATCCGAGTTCCGCCGCGCGATGGCAGATTCGCTCGTGATCCCAATCGACGAAGGTTTCGTTGCAAATTGCATATTTCATCGGGTGAAACCTCTACGGTAGGGTGACTGTCTGGGGTTCGCCGTTCGGCTCCAGCGCATTGATCACGGTCAGCGTGGCAGTGCGGTTTCGCCCGGCCTCGGCGTAGAACTCGGCGGGCGTGCGAACGTCTTTGCCGTTGACGGCCGTGATGAGCCAGCGCGATTGCGGATTCGCGAGTTTCTTGAAGCGGGCTTCGGCTGCGCTCTTCGGAATCAGTTCGCGAACGATCACGCCGTTCTGTGCGGAAATTATGCGAAAACCGGGGCCGAAAACCTGCTGCTGGGCGAGCAAGCTACTGTAATCGACTCGCAAGCCATGTACGGCGGAGGGCTGATTCGACGCGATCCACGGGTGCGGATGAAGGAACTTGGCGAGGCGGATCTTCGCGTTGATTTTCGTTTCATTACGCAGAATGGATAGTGTCACATTCGTACCGGCGAGTGAGCCACCGACTTGCAGGAACAGATCGTCCGGCTCGCGAATTGGCGCGCCATTCACGGCTTGGATAATATCCCCCTGTCGCAGATTCGCGAGGCCCGCGGGCGTGTTCGCCGTCGTCGCGCCGATGAGCAATCCGGAGCGTCGTTCGTCGATCGACATACCACCGGGCGCAACGCCGAGGAAGCCATACTCGACCTCCTGGCCCTCTTTTAATGCTTCGATGATGCCGCGATAAATCGGGTCAATCGGGATCGCGTAACCGCCGCTCGCTTCGCTTCCCGTGACGGCGGCCACCGACGATGTCAGCCCGATCAGTTCGCCGTTCAAATTCAACAGCGCGCCGCCACTGCAACCGAAGTTCAATCGCGCATCGGTCTGCAACAAGCTGCCATATTGGTGCAAAAATCCCTGACGTTGCTCCTCCGAACCGGCCGTGGCGACGCGTCGTCGGACGTTGCTGAGTATGCCCCACGACGCGCTCGGCTGGCCGTCGGCGAAGCCCGACGCGAACGGGTGCGCCAGCGATAAAACCCACATCCCGCGGTAGACGTTTGCCTTGGTTCCGCCCAGTTGATCGTAAAGTTGCACGTCGGCAAACTTCACCGCTTTCAGCTTCTTGCCGACATCGAGTAGCTTGAGCACGGCGAGGTCGCTTCGCGCGTCGGCAGCGTGAATGTCTGCATACGAACCGCCGCCGCCGGAGAAACGCACGTAGATTTTGCGGGCACCATCTATCGCGTGATAGTTCGTGAGGATCAACCCGGCGGAGTCGATCACCACGCCGGTCGCGAACGAGTTATCCGGGATGTTGCGAACGTCTTCGAGGTCGAGCCGATCGCGTTCTTGTACGAACGGCATCTGCCGTGCGAGCTTCTGGTACGCGCCGAGTTGCCACGGTTTCGATTCGTTACGAGCAGGGTATTTCGCGTTCGACGAAACGACGATCGACACCACCGATGGCTCCGCCGCATC
This sequence comes from Limnoglobus sp., assembly GCA_043780595.1. Classification (GTDB taxonomy): domain Bacteria; phylum Planctomycetota; class Planctomycetia; order Gemmatales; family Gemmataceae; genus Limnoglobus. The sequence goes on along the minus strand of JAYWCL010000128.1, from coordinate 29,808 downwards.
GATCATCGTCCGCATCTGCTCTTGCAGCGCAAGCAATGTCGTCGCCGTCGGCTCAGCGGCACGAACATTGATTGCGAATGCAATCAAGACCGCAATTGCAAGTAGTCTCATCACCGATTCTCCGCGTACTCGCCACTCGCCACTCGCCTTGCCGCACGAATGTAGGCCTCGAAGTTGGCGACGGGGGTTTCCTTGCCGACGCCGTGCCCGAGGTTGACGATGTGCTTCTGCCCGCCGCCCGCTTTTAGGCACGCGGCCACGGCGGCTTCGACTTCGGCTACGGTACCCGTGCGTAACGTCTTCTCGCTGACGTTTCCCTGGAACACGAGGTGCGGGTAATCGCGCCGTGCTGCTGCTAAATCGTGATGGCTACTCAGGCTAATAATCTCGGCCCCCGTTGTGGCCATCTTCGACAAATACGGGCAGTCTTTCACGAATAAGATTCGCGGCACACCCGTCGCAGAAGCCAAAACCTGTGTGTGGTACGGCTGTGCCCATTCGTCGTACTCGGCTTCGGTCAGCATCCCGGCCCACGAATCGAAGAGTTGGTAAAGGTCCGCACCCTCCGCGATCAGCGTACGCAGGAACCCGCCGGTTGCGTGACTCAGCATGTCGAGCAAGCCGCGCCAAACATCGGGCTGCTCAATGGCAAAGCGACGGGTCGCGTCGACGTCCTTTCCGGTGCCGATGCAGTACGTCGCCACGGTGAACGGCGAACCCGCGAACACGATCACAGGGAGTTCGCCACGCAGTTCTTCCTTGACGCGGCGAAGCAGTTGGCGAATGTGGTCGTAGCTCTCGGGCGGTGGGTTCGGATTCAGCTTTTGCAGGTCCGCCATCGTGCGGATCGGATGATCCGGCACGGGCCCAATGTCTTTTTTCAACTCGAACGGCAGCCCCATCGACACGGGAAGTGTCGTGATGTCGTAGAAGAGAATGATCCCATCGACGCCGAAACGACGCGGGCAGAGCGACGCCTGCACCGACTTTTCGACGTTCTCGGAGAACTCGTAGAACGACAGCCCCGTGCGGATTTTCTGAAACTCCGGATCCCAGCGCCCGGCTTGTCGCATGGCCCAGACGGGTGGCCGTTCGACCGCTTCGCCACGGGCGGCACGAATGAGCAGGTGCGGGGAAGAACTAGGCTGTGTCATCGCGCGATTCCGATGCCGTGAGATTATGCCGTCGCCGCCAGTGGCTTCTCACCAACATATAGAGTCGCGATGCCGAAAGTGAATGGATAGAACGTAACGGCCGTCAAACCGCAGTCGCGCATCTTCTGCGCCATCGCCTCACCATCGGGGAATTGCAGCACGCTCGCGGGCAGATACTGGTACGCGCTTTCCTTGCTCCGCGACAGCAACTGCCCGATTCGCGGTAGCACATTTCGGAAGTACCACAGGTACAGTTTGCGGAAGTAACGGTTCGTCGGCTTCGAGAATTCGAGCACTGCCACGCGGCCACCGGGTTGTGCCACGCGAACCATCTCGGCCAGTCCTTTGTCCGGGTCGGTCACGTTCCGCAACCCGAACGATACCGTGACGATTTGAAAATGATCGTCCGGGAACGGCAGCAGTTGCGCATCGGCTTCGATGTACGCGATCCGACTTTCACTGCCAGCCAGTCGGTTTTTAGCGATGGCACGCACTAGCATTTCGTGGCAAAAATCGGCACCGATGATCGTCGCTTTCCCGTGGCACGCCTTGTCGTACGTCATCGCCAGATCGCCGGTGCCGGTACAGAGGTCCAGAATTGGCCCCTGACCGTTCGCGGGCACGAGCTTTGCCGTTTTCGTTCGCCAACGCCGATCGATGTTCAGACTGAGGAAGTGGTTGAGAAAATCGTACCACGGCGCGATCTGTCCAAACATTCGTTGAATGCGAACTTCGCGTTTGTCGAGCAGGGTCGGGTTCATAACGACACGTGGGGTCTGAGAATTCACTTTCCTACGGAATGTATGTAAGCACAAAACCGCGATTCGCCCACATTGCATAACCCGTGGCTTGATTTGGGTGTAAAGTCGCAGAATAATCGTGATGTATTTTGCGTGCGGAACGTCATAATGAAGGAGTTCGATACTCTCTTCCCGATGCGAACAGGTATTTCCCGATGGCCCGCGCTCTCGCATTGTGTTTCGCTGCACTCGTTCTGTTTGCGTTACCGAATCTTCGCGCGGCGGACGAGACGAAACCGCTCGACCCGCAAGCGGTCGAATTCTTCGAGAAAAAGATTCGCACGGTACTGATCGATCAATGTCAAAAATGCCATTCGGCGGATGCGGAGAAAACGAACAAGCTGAAGGGCGGATTGTTACTCGATAGCCGCGAAGGCGTTCTGGCGGGTGGTGACAGCGGGGTGGCAATCGTCGCAGGAAAGCCGAAGCTCAGCCGCCTCATTCAGAGTTTGAAGCACGATACCGACCTGAAAATGCCACCGAAAGGCAAACTGTCCGATGCGGTGATTGCCGACTTCGAGAAGTGGGTGGAGATGGGCGCACCCGACCCACGAACGCGCACGGCCACTCGCAAAACGATGGGTATGAGCGTCGAAGACGGTCGCAAGCTGTGGGCATACCGACAACCGGTGATGCCCACCGAACCGAGTGTCGCAGACAAGAGTTGGCCGTTCGATCCGCTGGATCGATTTATCCTGTCAGCACTCGAAGCGAAGAAACGGACACCGGCAGCCGATGCGAATCGCGAAGTGCTCATTCGCCGCATTTACTTCGATCTCATCGGGTTGCCACCGACAATTTTGGAAGTCGATGCGTTCATTGCGGATCGTTCGCCGAAGGCTTACGAGGCAGTGGTCGACCGGTTACTTGCGTCGCCGGAGTTCGGCGAACGCTGGGGGCGACACTGGCTCGATGTCGCCCGCTTCGGCGAATCGTTCACGTTACGCGGCCTCGTCATGAAGGAAGCGTGGCGTTACCGCGACTACGTGATTGAGTCGTTCAATTCTGACGTGCCATTCGACCGCTTCATCCGCGAACAGATTGCGGGCGACTTGCTCCCGGCAATGACCACCGCCGAACGCCAGCGAAATGCGATTGCCACGACGTACCTCACGCTCGGCAACTCGAACCTCGAAGAACAAGACAAGAAGCAACTTCGCATGGACGTCGTCGACGAGCAACTCGACGCGATCACGAAAGGCTTCCTCGGCCAGACCGTCACATGCGCGCGATGTCACGACCACAAATTCGACCCGATCCCCACGCGCGACTACTACGCACTCGCGGGCATTTTGCGGAACGCGAAGACGCTCGAAACCGCAAACGTCTCGAAGTGGATCGAGATGCCAATCGCGGTTACTCCTGCGGAGGAAGCAAATCTCAAGCAACACGACGCAGCCGTCGCAGCATTGCAAGCGCAGATCCATCGCGAAAAAGTGAAGTCGCCATCGGCGGTGGCAACTGCGAAAGGCGCAATTCCCGTGAAGTCCGTCGTCGGTATCGTCGTCGATGATGCGAGTGCGAAGAAGGTCGGCGAATGGCAACTTTCCACGCATTCGGGCACCTACATCGGGGCGGGTTATCTGCACGACCAAGACAAAGACAAAGGCGAGAAAACGCTGACGTTTCAACCCGAATTGCCCGCCAACGGTCGCTACGAAGTTCGCCTCGCCTACTCCGAAGGCACCAACCGCGCCGATGCCGTCCCCGTGACGGTCTTCAGCGGCGACGGCGAAAAAACCATCGCGGTCAACATGAAGAAACCGCCGCCGATCGACGGGCGGTTCCTCTCTTTGGGCACTTACAAGTTCGAGAAGACCGGCCAAAGTTTCGTGATCGTTTCCAACGAAGGCACGAAAGGCCACGTCACCCCCGATGCCGTCACGTTCATTCCCGCCGATGTCGTCGAAGCGAAAATTCCTGCGAAAGACGGCAAACCGGCCACGACGGGTAACGCACTCGCTCAACTCGAAACCCAGCTGAAACAGTTGCAGAACAGCGGGCCGAAACGCGAGATGACGATGACCGTGATCGAAGAAACGGCCATCGAAGATGCGAAAGTTCACGTGCGAGGCAGCGTGCATACGCTCGGCGAAGTCGCGCCGCGTGGCTTCCTTCAAGTCGCCTCGTACGGCGAACCGCCGACGATTGGTAAGTCGCAGAGTGGACGCAAGGAACTCGCCGACTGGATCGCCGCGAAGAGCAACCCTCTCACGGCGCGCGTCATCGTTAACCGCACGTGGCACTGGCTGTTAGGCAGCGGTATCGTTCGCACCGTCGATAACTTCGGCACGACCGGCGAAGCCCCATCGCACCCCGAATTGCTCGACCGGCTTTCGCTCGATTTCATGGCCCAAGGCTGGTCGATGAAGACGCTGGTACGGCGAATCGTCCTCAGCCACACGTATCGCCAAAGCTCGGCCAAGACCGATACGGACCCCGAAAACCTCTCGTTTGGCAGAGCGAACCGGCGTCGGCTCGATGCCGAGTGCATTCGCGACGCGATGTTGCAAATGAGCGGCACGCTCGACCGCAAACGTGGCGGCGTCAGTTTCCCCGCATCGCTCGCGGCCGATTACAGTTACAAAAACGAGGACGTGCGACGCAGCGTTTACTCGCCCGTTTTCCGCAACGCACTGCCGGAACTTCTCGAACTGTTCGACTTCGCCGACCCGAGTACCGTCACCGGTCGGCGGAACGTCAGCACTGTGGCACCGCAGTCGCTGTTTATGTTGAATCACCCGTTCGCCATCGAACGATCGAAAGAAGCAGCCGAGCGTTTCCGCGAAGCCGAAGGGAGTACCGAACAGAAAATCGCGATCGCATATCGCACGATCCTCGGTCGCCGCCCCACCGATAGCGAATCGCGAATCGCGGACGAGTATCTGAAGAACCACAACGACGAACTGAAGGAAGCGTGGGCAATGTTCGTCCAGGCATTGTTCGCATCGGCAGAATTCCGCTACGTGAAGTGAGGGCCAAAACGTGATCTCTCCTATCAGTCGGCGAGAGTGGTTGACCGCCAGCGGTTGCGGGTTCGGTGCCTTAGCACTGGCGGGCTTGAGTACGAACGACAGTCGCGCGAATACGAATCCGCTCGCGGCGAAGGTGCCGCACTTTCCCGCGAAGGCGAAGCGGGTGATTTTCCTGTTCATGCAGGGCGGGGTGAGTCACGTCGATTCGTACGATTACAAGCCGCGATTGGACAAAGACGACGGCAAGCAGTTCGCCTTCGACGATGCGCGAATCCTCGCAAACACGGGCAATCGCGGCTCGAATCAGCGAGTGATGAAGCCGCTCTGGAAGTTCGCCCAACGCGGGCAGTCGGGTCATTGGGCCTCCGATCTGTTCCCGGAAACTAATCGGCACATCGACCAGTTGTGTCAAATTCGATCGCTCCACACGGAAGGCGTCGCGCACGGCCCCGCCACGCTGTTCCTCCACTGCGGGTCTACCAATTTCGTTCGCCCATCGATGGGGTCGTGGGCACTTTATGGTCTCGGCAGCGAGAACGAAAACCTGCCCGGCTTCGTGTCGATCGCGCCGTCGTCGGGCAACGGCGGATCGCGCAATTACGGCACGGCATTCCTCCCGGCGATGTATCAGGGCACGGGCCTCGGCAAAGCGGGCCGTCCCGCATCCGAGGTGACGATTCGCAACCTGAAAGGTTCGAGCAGCCTGGCGGATCAGCAATCGCGGTTCGACCTTCTGCGCGATCTCCATGCCGAACAGTTGAAGCAAACGCCCGGCGACTCCGAGTTTGAAGCCGTGGCGAATTCGTACGAACTCGCGTGGAAGATGCAGCAGAACGCCCCGAACATTCTCGACCTTTCCAAGGAAACTGCCGACACGCTCAAGCTCTATGGCATCGGCGAAAAGGCGACCGACACTTTCGGCAAACAGTGCCTCATGGCACGGCGATTCTGCGAAACGGGCGTGCGCTATATCCAGGTGACGTACGGGGATAACTCCGCGAATCCGGCGTGGGATCAACACTCGGATTTACCCAAGCACGGCGTTCACGCCAACGCCGTCGATCGACCGATTGCGGGGCTACTCGCGGATTTGAAACAACGCGGTTTGCTCGAAGATACGCTCGTATGGTGGGGCGGCGAGTTTGGCCGCACGCCCTACGCGCAGGGTAACGGCACCGGTCGCGATCACAACCCTGGCGGCTTCACGATGTGGCTCGCGGGTGGCGGGGTGAAGCCCGGCTTCGCCTTCGGGGCCACCGATGAATTCGGCCACGCTGCCGTACAAGACAAAGTTCACATGCACGACTTACACGCGACGATCTTGCACTTGCTCGGCCTCGATCACGAGAAACTCACGTACAAGTACGCGGGGCGAAACTTCCGGCTAACCGACGTCCACGGTCGTGTCGTGAAAGACATCATCGCGTGATTCGAGAAACTGTGTAACCCGCGGGTGGATGTTCCTCAAGTATTTCTGAGGCGAAACTCATCGAAAGACATGCGGTAACACACTGCCATGAAAAATTCCACTGCACGAGTCACTTGTCCGCGTTGCGGCGCATCGGCTGGTGCAACCGATCTTTGCCCCGCGTGCCTTCTGAAACAAGTGGCGTTAGGGGCCGACAGCCTTCCGAATGAGCCTTGGACTCCACCGGAGATTGTCGACCTTGCAAAGGCGTTTCCGCATTTGGAGATCGTCGAACTCATCGGTCAGGGTGGGATGGGTGCGGTGTACAAAGCGCGGCAAAAATCGCTCGGGCGGCTCGTGGCGCTCAAGATTCTCGCCCCTCATTATGCAACGAATCCGAGTTTTGCCGAACGGTTCTCCCGTGAAGCCCAGGCCCTTGCGGAACTCAATCATCCGCACATTGTCACCGTTCACGATTTCGGGCAAGCGGGCGAATTTTACTTTCTGATGATGGAGTTCGTCGATGGCGTCAATCTGCGGCTGGCGATGCGTTCGGGCCACTTTTTGCCGGAACAGGCGCTCGCTATCGTACCGTCGATCTGCGAGGCACTGCAATTCGCACACGATCGCGGCATCATTCATCGCGACATCAAGCCGGAAAACTTGTTAATGGACAAATCCGGTCGCGTCAAAATCGCCGACTTCGGCATCGCACGCATCTTGCGTGCGGAACGAGGAACGACGTTTGCGGAAACAACCGGCCGATCGCAAGAAGGCGTACTCGGCCCGCCGCCATACATGGCCCGAGAGCAATCCGAGCATCCCACGATGGTCGATCATCGTGCGGATATTTACTCGCTCGGCGTGGTGATTTATGAGCTACTCACGGGAGAGTTACCCGTGGGAAAATTCGAGCCACCATCGCAAAAAGTGCAGATCGACGTGCGACTCGATGCCATCGTGTTACGCGCTTTGGAACGCAATCCGGATCTGCGGTACCAGAAGATTCGCGAGATGCAAACGCAGATGAAGATGGTCGTCGATCATCCCCACTCGTCCGCAGCAAGAACCTCCGCATCGCGATTGAGTAATGCAGTGACGAGTCTCGTTAGCACGCCGGAACAACTGGCGACATTTGAAGGGCAGATGTTCCTGTTTCGACGCAAAGCCCAGATGTCGCTCGACGATGGCCAACTCTCGTTTGCGCGTGCCGGGACAATTACGATCATCCCATTCGCAGCCATCCGCGACCTCAGCATTGGACGTTACCCGCGGGTCATGAACCCAGTCGGTCTGGACTTCATTCACCTTACATACAACATAGGTGGACTGTCCAAAACACTGTGCATTACGCCGTTCGATGGCTGGTTCGGTTTGCCTTCCACGTTCAATCGATTTACTGCCGACTGGTTCGATGCCATCCGGAATGCCATCATCGCAACCACCGGCCTCGCCCCCGGCAATACGCCAGTCGATAAACTCTGCACGCCAACGAGTTCCCGATTCATAATTCTCGCATTCGCATTCTTGGTGCTAACGTCTTTGTTACTCCCGTTGAGTCTCACTTACATCATCAAGCAAAAGATGCCGGTGACGGTCCCACCTGCCATCAGCGTTCCGTCTCCAGATATGAGCAAGTCGAAGTGAAACCTTCCGCGCAAGATCGTCCGGCCTCCGTCTTTCGCACGACGCATTGGACGCAGGTACTCGCGGCATGCGGCGAATCGGTCGATGCTAGATGCGCTTTACGCGCTTTGTGCGAAGTCTATTATGGCCCAGTCGAAGCGTTCGTGGGTCGCTACCGTACTGGCCACGACGATGCCCGCGATCTCACGCAGGAATTCTTCGCGGGATTGCTCGAAGGGAATCGCCTTCATGGCGTTGAAAAAACGCAAGGTCGATTCCGTACCTACCTGCTGGGTGCGGTCAAACACTTTCTGTCCGATCGATCGGATCGCGAGTCGGCCTTGAAACGCGGTGGGGGTCGAACGTCGCACTCGTTGAATGCGTTCGACGTTGCAGACCCAAACGGATTTCCGCCCGATGCGTACTTCGATCGCCATTGGGCATTGGCCCTCACTACGAGAGCGATGACCGAATTAGAAGCGGAGTATCAGCAACGTGCCGACTCGAAGAAGTTCGAGGTTCTGCGAGGTTGGTTAATTCCAACTGACGATGGTGCGATGGCAATCGAGGCCGCGCGGAAATTGGACATGTCCGAAGGAGCATTCAAAGTCGCCGTACATCGTTTGCGAAAACGATTTCGGCAACTCGTCAAGCAACAAGTGGCAGCGAGTGTCGATGACCCAGATTCGCTTGCGAATGAACTCGATTATCTCATCCAAGCGTTGATCGCAACGGAATAGATAACTGACTATCGCTGATAGATCGGCAAGTAGTGCGATGGCACGGAAAGGATGAGCACGGCGATGGCCGTTTGATACGAGGCCCCGTTGTGGGCTTCCATTCGTTCGAGCCACTCGCCCGATGGCTTTTGCTTGGTGAGTAGAGTTTCCTTCATTCGACCGTAGTAGTCTTCCCATTTTTTGCCGCCGACTTGATGCATCGCGTGTGCGGCGTAGTAATGGCCATACCAGTAATGTTGTTTGTCGTCGGCTTCCTTTTCGAGATACTTCACTGCGGAGTCGATCTGCTTTGCTTCGTAGTCGCCACCGAGTTGCAGCACGCACACGCCGGCGGCGGTTCGCGCGTAACCGGGGCCGGACGAATACGGCATATACTTGTATCCGCCGCTACGCGGATCGTGGCATTTGTCGATGTACTTCAGCGCCTTCTTGATCGTGTCGTCGGGGACGTGCATTCCGCTATCCTTCGCGCCGCGGAGTGCCATCACTTGCATGATCGTTACGGAAATATCGGCACCGGTGGGGCTGGGTTCGTACCGCCAACCGCCTTCGTTGTTCTGCGACTTCGCAATGAGATCAACGGCCTTCTTCAAGATCTTTTTCACGTCCTCATCGCCAGTCATGCCGTAGATCTGCGTGAGCGCGAGTGTGGCCATGCCGTGGCAATACATGTTGCCGCCGTGCGGGCCGATGAGGTAGCCATCGGCGTTGGCCCCCGCAAGGAGGTGCCGCACGCCCTTCGCGACTTCCGGCCCGTACAGGCCCTGGTTCGGCACGTGGCCATTCGACATGAACGCGAGCAACGCAAACGACGTGATTGCCGCGTTGCCCCAAGAACCATCGCGGTCTTGCTTGTCCTTCAGATACGCGAGCGCCTTGTCGATCGACTTCTTGGTGCGCTCGTCGATTTTGACGGTCTCTTCGGCGCGTGCGACACCGGGGAGAAGCGTGCAAGAGAGAACGGCGATCAGTAACAGGAAAATACGCACGGCCAACCTCGTTCCAAAAGAGAAACCGGATGAGCACGATTGCCCACCCGATGACGATGACTACGGCTTCTTCTCGTCGGGTTTCGCGGGCAGCTTCGACTGCGTCTTGCCCGCGTTCTTGATGTTGATGTTGTACTGCTTGATGAGTTCGCGGAACTCGGCGGGGAACGCAGACTCGGCGTTTTGCTGCACCTTATCGCGTTCGCGTTTCTGCAAGTTGATGAATGAGCCATCGCCTTTGTTCTCTTGCCCTTTGGCAGTGTCGTTCTTCATCTGGCCGGGGCTTTGGCGATCCCCTTCGCCCTTCGCGTCGTTTTTCTCTGGGCCATCTTTGCCTTGCTGTCCAGGCTTTTGGCCCGGTTTCTGCCCTTGGCCGGGTTTGTCGCCTGGCTTGTCTCCCGGTTTGTCGCCAGGCTTATCGCCGGGTTGCCCTTGTGCGTCCATCGGCTCGCCGGGCTGCGACGGTTGTTGCCCCAATGCCTCGGCAGCGGCATTCAGCGCCTTCAACGCTTGGCCGAGTTGTTGGGCCGCCTTCTCCTGGTTCTCCCCCGCCTGCATCGGCTGGCCTTCACCGAGTTGCTTTTGCGCCTGGGCCAACTGCTGGGCCGCCTGATCGAGTTGCGGTTTCACCGCCATCGGTGCGAGTGCCTGAGCCTGGTTCAGTGCCGCCTGTGCCGCCTGATTCGCCATCGCCGATTGCGCGAGTGCCTCGGTGGCATCCTTCAACTGTTGCTGAGCCTTGGCCACATCCGTCGCGTTCATCGGCTCGCCTTCCGCCTTCATCGGTTCGCCTTTTGCGGCTTCGTTGAGCTTCTCGATCGCCTTCTGTTGCTCTTGAACGGCAGCGGGCAGGTCGCCCTTCTCGAGGGCCTTCGCGGCGGCTTCGGCGTTCTTCGCGGCTTCGGGTTGGTTCAATTTCGCGGCTTGCTCGGCGATCTGCTTTTGCAGTTCTGCCAAGTTTGCTTTCATCGGGGCGGCGTCGGCCTTCATCGGGTCCATCGGCTTACCGAGTGGCTCGGCCGCCTTGTTCGCTTGCTCGGCCGCCTTGTTCGCTTGCTCGATGGCCTTCGCCAGTTGCTGCGCTGCGTCGGCGGGGTTGACCTGGTTCGGCTGCAACGCGGCCTGATCGGCGATTTCTTTCGCCTTCAGTTCGTCGGCTTTCTTGTCGAGTGCGGCTTGGGCTTCTTCGAGTTTCTTCGCGGCTTCGGTGCCCTTTTCGCCGGCGGGCATCGGCTTGTTGTCCTTCAAGTCCGCCTTGGCGTCGTCCATCTTGGCGGCGCTTTCCTCGATCTTCGCTGCCGCCTCGGGGGCCGTGTCTTTGACCATCTCGCCGACTTCTTTCGTCATCGGCGTCAGGTCGCCCTGCTTCTTGGCGAGGTCCGCGTTCTTCGCTTCGTCTGGCTTCTCGGGGTTCGCTTTGGCGGTCTCTTTCGCTTCCGCAGCAATCTTCTTTTCTTCCTTCGCCAGCTCGCCGAGTTTCTTGGACGCCTCTTCCAGCTTCGCGATGTCATCGCGTCGCTTCTCGATCTCTTTCGCCTTGTCTTCGAGGGCTTTCTTCGCTTCTTCGAGTGCCTTGATCGCATCTTCTTGCTTGGGCGTCGCGGCCGCTTTGTCGTTCATCGCGAGGTCTTTGGCCGCCTCTTTCGTCTCCTCGGTCGCCTTCGCGAGGGCTTCCTTCACCTTCTGATTGTCCGGCAGCGGCAGGTTTTTCACTTCCTCGGTTTTCTTCGCGACTTCCTTCTGCGCCTCGGCCACCGCTTTCAGGTTCTCGGGCTTCTTCTCGTTATTGGTTTGTTCTTGAACTTTCTTCTGTTCCTGAATGATCTTCGCGATCTCTTCGATGGCCTTCTTGGTCGCGGCCAGTGCGTCGGCTTTCTCTTTCTCGGCGGCCTCGATCTGCTTATCGAGTTCGTTGCGAGCTTCCTTCAGGCGTTCGTTCGCGTTCGCCTGCGGCTCGGTCGCTTTCTCGGTGTCTGGGTTCTGACGTAGTTCATCTTGCGCCCGACGCATTTCGGATTCGGCCGGCGTCAGTTTCGCCGCAATTTCCTTCGCGACTTCTTCGAGCGTCTTGCGGACGTCGCGCGTGTCGAATTCCAGTTTCGCTTGCTGATCCGCAAGACGATGCGCCTGCACTTTTGCGGGGTCTTGCTGATTCTTCTCGGCGCGACGCGGGTCTTTGATATCCGGTTTCGCCAACTTCTGCGCGGTCTCTGCCTTCAGTGCCTCTTGCGCCTGGATCGTTTTCTCGATCTTGTCGCGGGCTTCTTTCATTGCAGTGATCTTGTCGCGCGGCGCACGCAATGCCGCCGCCAGGGCTTGCAGTTCCTTCGAGGTTCGCAGTTGTCGGTCGGCAGAGTCTTTGAAATTCCCGCTGTTCAACGCCTGGGCCGAGAGTTCCATGTCCGCGATGAGCCGAGCGCCTTTGCCGAAGGTGTCGGCCGCATCGACCCGCTGCTTTTGCTCGGGCGTCAAGTTTGGCTTAATCGAGCTGAGTTGCTTCACGAGCGCGGTCATATCGTTGCGAACATCGCCCTGCGAGTCGGCTTGTTCTTCGCGGTCGTCGGTGCTGCGTCGCGTTCTGGCAACCGGTTTGAACGTATCCGATTGAATCGAACGCAGGTGCAAACCGTGTTGTTCTTTCGCCATGCGATCGATGCGACTCGCCGCCTGATCGAGCGACTTCAAAATATCGAGCTTGCTGAGCAAGCCGCGAATCGAAGTCACGATCTGGCGGTGTTTCTGGTACGCTTCTTTTTGTTCGGAAGTCGCCGTGGCATCGTCGGGCGATTTGATCGCGTTTTCGATGTGAACGAGCACGGCTTTCAGTTGATCTTGGCTGAGGCCGCGAAGCGTTGTTGCCACTTCGTCGAGCATCTTCTGCTCGGTGCCCGGATCGAGTTTCTGATACGCCATCACCCGCAGCGTGGTACCGATTCGGCGTGCGGTCTGTTCGACGTCGGCGATAACCTTCTTCTGCTGTTCGCGTTGCGCGACCGGATCGATGTCAGCCGCATTTGAGAAAGGCGTCAGTCCGAAACCCGATAGAAGCGTCAACACGGCTAGTCGGCGGATGGTCAACATGTACGGCTCCCGAACGATCAGAAGGATTTAGCGAGTGTCAACGCGGAATCTAGTTCCAGTATTGAACGATATTGTCATCACCGCAACGGCGAAATTCGCAGTGGCAGATTATTCGTCAATTCGATCCTGGCTTAAAAACGCCACGCTGTTTCTCTTCGAGCTGCTTCAGTCGTTCGCGGCTCTGATCGCGTTGGCGATTCCAGTCTTCGAGTTGGCCGATCGTCACGACGGCTTTAATCCGCGATTCCGATTTGCCGGGTAGGCGGTTCGGGTCGGGGTTGCGGTCGTATACCGCCACGTAGAATTCAACCCGGTCGCCGACTTCGAGTTTCGTTTCGTTGCCATCCTTCGTAAGTTTCTTCAGCGCACCCGTCTGAAAATTCAATCGACCACCGCCATCGAGGCCGGGAGCTTCTTCGTCGATGTTAATTGAGGGCGTCTGGTAAAATTCGACCGAGCCGAACGGGCCGGAGTTTTCAAAACAGCCGAGTTCGGGCAGGTATTTGCCCACTTTCTCTGCATCGGCTTTCGTGGGTGCCAACGGCAGCGGACTCCACGGGGCATCGTCCCCGCCGACGCGGTACATGACGAACGCGCGCGATAACCCTAACGGCGAACGGGCGGCGTAACCGATTTGCACCTGGCTACCGAGTACCAACGGCATCCCCGTCACCTCGTAGTCGTCGAGTGGCCCCGGATCGCGCGGGTCTTTCATCACTTCCGTCAGCAGGTTCACCCGTGGCGGGTCGTCGGCCCCGAACGAGATGCCGCGGCGTGGCGGGTTCAAGTTCGCGAAGCCATTGTCGTCGAGAACGTCGATCCGGTAACTGCTCGCGGTCGCAGGGATTTCGCATTCGATGCTCGCTCCGAGGCGGTTCTCGTCGAGTGTCATTTGCGACGACGTGCCGACCGGCTTGCCGGCTTCCGGCCCCGTGCCACCTCTAAGGAAAACGATCTTCGCCGAGGCGACGGCTTTCGAGAAAGCCGAAGTCACACGCAAACCGCAACCGGGCAACGCGGTGACTTCTGCCTGCGGTTGCGAACGCTCGTAACGTCGCTTACCTTCGGGGTCGACGTACGCGGGAATTCGTAGCCACGCGAGAACTTCGTTGACGACGGGCCGTGGCTCGAATGCGACCTCGCCGGGTTTCCGCGTACGTCCATCGTCGAGCCGCGCACGGAACGTGAACGATGCCGACGACGGCGGTAGTTCCGCAATGAATCTGGCCGTATCTTCGCCGGTTTTCTCCGCGAATTTCAGCGTGTAGCTCTCCGAAGGTTGGCCATCGGGGTAGACATCGACGAGGCCCGTCGATTCTTCCTTGAATCGCCCGCTGATGTTGAAGGTCAACGTCACCGGGTCGCCGCTCGGCCAGAGTTTCGGCGTGCGATTTTCGATTGAAAGCGAGCGAGGAATATCGACGTCCATGAGGCACTGACGACGTAGCAAAATCGAACTCAGCGTCGGACGTAGCGCGACGAACGCGCCCGCGAAAATCAACACGGGTATCAGCAGCATCGCCGCCCATTCGAGTCGCCTACCATCGACGAGTTTCCGCAGGTCGTGCCGTGCCGCCATCGTCTCGGCTTCGGAAGTCACCACCTGAATGAGTTGCGTCGACATGCCATCGGTCTTCGCGCCGGGGCGATTGAGTTGCAGCGCCGTGACGAGCCGATGCCCGAACTCGGGGATCGCGTCTTCGGCCTGGCTCGCAAGCGAATCGAGCTTAGGGACATTCAACCGGAAGAGCAGGGCAGTCGCCGCAGCGATGTACAACGCGATTTGGCCGACGGTCATCACCACCCGCACGCCGAACGGCGTGTCGCGGTAACGGTCGATTAGCCAATCGGTGAAACAGGCAATCGCGAGGCCGATGATGACGATCGATGCCCACTTCGCAAAGCCCCACGCGAACCGGTTAAACCGTTCCTTGGACTGCCAGCGTTTCAGTTGTGTGACAAGCTGTTGCATATAAACCCTGTTCGACCCAAAGCCCCATGGTTACACCATGGGCTACGAGAGCGATCCCTACAGGATCGAAGAACCAAAACCACGACCCTGAAAGGGTCGCTCCTTCAGCCCATGGTAAAACCATGGGTCGAAATCTTCAGCTCAGGCTGTTGAATTTTCGCACGAACCATTCCAGCGTCAACAGCCCGATCACGAGCATCATGAGCCACTTGTTCCAGAGCAGCGATTCTTCGCGGCGCGTAAATGGCGCGGGTACCGAAACGATGTCTTTCGGCAGTTGGTTCAAATCTTCTTCGCGGTAGAACTTGCCGTTCGTCGCCTCGGCTAATTTTCGCAGCGCTTCTTCGGCTAAGCCACCGCTCGCGAGTTCGTGGTCGGGTGGCAGCGCGACGCGAAACTCCAATGCAGCAGGGTCCGAGCCGTTGTCGACTTTCAGCGCGAACCGGCCGACGCGGTTGAACGGGATCGTTGCCACGTATTCGCCGGGTTGGCCGGGTAACGCTTTTAACTCCACAGGCAGGTTGCGGTCTTTTTCTTCCACGCCGGCATCGATCCGTTCGAGCCGCGCTTCGAGCCGTTCGGCCGTCAGCGGCCGCATGTCCGGGTTGAAGATGCGTGCATACACCTGGCCGGTTTTACCGAGCAACGGGTCGGGTGTGTCGAGCGATAATTGCGTCAGTTTCGTACCGAGCGTACGCGGTACGCCAGTGACGTAAACCGCTTGACTCCAGAATCGGGCGAAGTACTTGTCCGCCTCGTTGAATCGCCAGCGCCAAGTCTCGTCGAACCCGACGAACGCACTGTAACCTTTGCCGTAATAGTGGGACGCCAAGATAGGCATCGGCTTGTTGTCGGTCGTCGTTTCCTTCGGGTGAACCAGGTACGCTTCGGCACCCGGTTTCAGCTTCTGGACGGGGTAGCTCCAGTAAATTTCGGGTAGCGTCTTCCAGAGTTTCAGGTTCTCGAGTGGATCGTCGTCGAGGCTGAGTAGTGCGGAACGAACGCCGGAGGGCGTCAGTTCGGGGCGGAACGATTGGGGCCGGTTACCCGCGTCGTTCGAGAACTTCACCGATTGAATTTCCACGGGTAAAACATCGGCCAGTGGCGTGCCGACGTACGAAGCGGGGCCGTGATTCCGCCCGGCAATTTGCAAGAATCCGCCACCCTCGGCCACGAAGTCGCGAACCATCGCTTGCTGGTCAGGCGACAGTGCCGATGCAGGTAAGTCGCCGAAGATCAGCAGATCGTAAGCGAACAGTTCCTGGCGTGTGACGGGAAATGTCGCCACGTACGGCGGGCCGGACTTCATCGCACGCGAATCGCCATCGGTGAGCAGGAACTCCGCCACCACGCGCCGGTCGCGGAGCAGCGCACGCTGGAGGAACTTGAAGTCCCAACGTGGGATCGACTCGACGTAAAGCACTTTCACTTTGCGGTCGATCACACGCACCGTTTTCGTCATCTCATCGGTCGGCGTTTCCGCACCGGAAATCACGCGAACCGTCGTCGTGAATTCTTGCTTGCCTGCCACTTTGGAGTCTTCGAGGTTCGGTACGAACGTCAGCACTTCCTTGAGGTCATCGCCTTCCCGCAGGTCGACCGTTTTGCGTGCGACTTCCTTGCCGTTCAGTTTCGCGATGATCTCGACTTTGCCATCTTTGTAGCCGCGAACGCGGTAGCGAACCGGCACGCTGACGGTGTCGTCGACGAACAGCGTTTCCGGTATCGCCGCATCGCGAACTTGCAAGGAACCGAACGACGAACTGCCGACGCCGTAGATGTAAACGGGCACTTTCAGGCGGGCGCATTCGTTCGCCAAGTCGTCGAGGCTGCGGTCGCTGGCGTTCTCGCGACCATCGCTGACGATGACGATCGCCGCCGGTAACTCGTTCTCATCGCGACGCAGCAAGTCGAATGCGGCATCGGCCATTGCCGTACGCGGTTCGGTACCGGCGAGGGTTTCGATCCACTTCGCATCGCGCGGATCTTTCGCTGCACGCCGTAAGCCGAACGTCGCAGGCTGGATCGGGCCAATGGTAGAAATGCGCGCGAGCAAATCGAGTTTCGGATTCGCGAACACCGCCTTGACGAGTTCGATCCGCGATGGCTTTTCGGGCGTGTTATCGGGGATGTCGCCCGCCGACGGTTGAACGGGGAACGCCTTGTCCGGCGGCAAGAGATTGTTCGCCACCGCCGTCCGCCATTTGTCCGGGTACGTCGTGCGCGGGTCGCGGGTCGTCATGCTCTGCGAGTCGTCGATCAAGAGCGAGATTGGCCGAAGTCGTTCGCCGCGCGTTTCGGATAACCACGATGGCCGCATTAACAGAAACAGGATCGTGGCCAGCGCCGCTGCACGCAATACCGCGGCGAAAATGCGCGTGACAACCGGCAGTCGCCCCGCTTCGCGGCGATACATCAACACGACCGCCACGACGGCGAGGATGCCCATGACCGTGGCGACCCACATCGGGAACCAGCCGCGGAATGCGAGTTCGGCAAATAACAGTTGCGTCATCGGGTCGCCTTCAAAAATATCCGCACGTCCTCACCACGCTTTGCCGCAGTACCACGCCCAAAACGATTCGCCGACGGCAAAGAAGAATAGGGCCAACAGCACCCAAACCGTCCATTCGCGTTTGGATCGCTCGTTCGCAATCCCTGGCTCGTTCGCTTGCAAGAACACTGGCTTGAAGCCGAGCAACTGCTCGACTTCGCCATCGGTCATCGAAGTCAGATCGTCGGTTTCGCGAAGGTCCGGCGCGACGGCAAAACGCGGCCCGCTCAGTGGTTCTTCGCCCTCGATACCGATCTGATAGACACCGGCGAGCGAAGTATCGGTCGCGGTCACACTCAGTTTTTTACCGCCTTCGCCACCCGTGGCACGACCGAGTTTGATGCGTTTGCCATCGGGCTGCCGTACGGCGAACGGCTTCGTCGCCTCGGTCGGGTTCCAGATCAGCGTGTCTCCGGCAACGCGGTTGGCACCTCGTGCGGCCTTGCCCGTCAGGTGTTGCAGCGTCATCCGGGCGAACGACAGGTAAGATCCTGCCTTCGCGGGCCAGTTACTCCAGCGGGCATCGAGCGAACCCGCAACGAGAATGACTTCCCCTTCACCGATCACTCGCGAACTCAGGAACGGCTTCTGGTCGGTCATCCGCATCAGCACGCGGCCATTCGGCGAGCCGGTCGTTTTGATGCCGATCAACTTCATCACATCGACGTCGGCCATCACCGTGCGAAACGGCTCGTCTTTGAATCGTTCGAGGTACGATGGCGTATCGGTCGTGTCGGGTGCGATTTTGAACGGCTTGTCCGCGGTGGCAACGATCGCGTCTTCCAAATCGAACGGCAACAAATTCGCGCCGCTCGTGCCGAGAACCTGATTGTATCTCGCGGGGACGATGTTATCGCCGAGGCCGATCAGCAACCCGCCGCCGTTCTTCACGTACTCACCGAGGCGATCGACGAACTCCTTGGATAGTCCCGGTATGCCCGGTCGGTCCGCACTCGATGCGGGCACGTTCGCCAAAATGCAGACGTCGCACACCCCGAGCAAACCCGGCCCCGCTTCATCGGCGGGCACGACGGTGACACGCACGAAATAGTTGTCGAGATCGCCCGAACTCACGGGCAGGATCGCATTGCGAATGTAATGGCTGCTGGCTTCCTTCGGGTCGCGTGTGTCCGGCGAGCCATCGACGATGACGACGCGAAGCTGGTCGCGAACGACAATGATTTTATCGAGGCGATTGTCGCCAGGAAGGTCGTCGTTCGTGATCGTCGCGGTCACGACTCGCGGCCCGGCGGCATCGAGTTTCGCGGTCAACGTCACGGGGAGCGTTTCGCCGGGGTTGATGACTTCGATGACTTCGCCCTCTTTTTCGAGCGATTTCCCGTCGACTTCCAAAGCCACCGCCACGTTCCGCACCGGCTCTTTACCCGTGTTGCGGATCAGCACCGCGAACGGAATGCGCGTGCCGGAGTGAGGAATTTCCACGCCCGGCGACGAAATATCGACGACCGAGACGTTCCGTACGGGGCGTTCGGGATTACCGCACCGCACCAGTAACAGCGTGGCGCGCTGTTTGATCTCATCGCATTTCGCCCGGATTGCCGCCGCTTGTCGGTCCCAGCCGAGCTTCTGCATGTCGGTGAAAATGTAGACTTCTTTGTTCGTCCCCGCACCGCGTTCGAGTGCGCTATGGGCTTCGGTAATCCCCGGTAGCAGGTCGGTCGTCAAGCTGGATAGTGCGATCGTTTCGACGATTTGCCGCGCTTGGTCGAGGTTCCCCGGCGAGATCGGCCCGAGTGCGGCCACGCGGTCGGCGCAACTGAATATCTGCACCGTCGAACGCGGTGGCAGGTTTTCGATCGCGGTCAACGCCGCCTCTTTCGCCCGTTCGATTCGCGACTTTTCGCCGTCGCGGGCACCCATGCTGTACGACGTATCGAACACGAACACGGCATCGACACTTTCCCCACGCCCCGCGGCAGTCGATCCGCTGAATGTCGGTCGCGCGATCGCAAATGCCAACAGCAACAGCACCGCACACCGCAACAGTAACAACAAGATCTCCTGGAACCGCAACCGTCGGCTGGTCTGTTCGATCGCCTGTTTCAGGAACGTCATCGCGGCCCACGGCAGTGGCCGATAACGGGCGCGATAGAAGAAGTGCAGCGCCAACGGCACGGCGATCGCCGCAGCACCCAGCAACATCATCGGAGCAATAAATGACATAGTCGTGTCAGTGAGTTCGGTGGGCTATCGCGGGCTGATTTGCAAGCGTTTCACGAGGTAATCGCCGAGGGCCGCTTGCATCGGTTTGTCGGTCACCATGCGGACGTATTCGACGCGCCCGACATCGCAACCTTTCTCCATCGCCTTCAGGTATTCTTGCACGGCACGCAGGTAGGCGGGGCGTAACATGTGCGGGCGCGTCATCAACTGACCGATACCTTCGAGGTCGATGAACCGCACGTTGCCATCGAGCGGGAAGTCGATTTCGTCGCGGTGCAGCACGTGGAACAACACGACTTCGTGGCCGCGAAACCGCAGGTGCCGCAATCCCTTCAGCATTGGTTCGACATCGTCGAAGCCATCGGTAATCACGAAGACAATTCCCCGGCGGCTGACCCGCTCGGCGAGTTGTTCGAGCAACGCTCCGGTACCCGTTTTGTCGGCGGGTTTGGCTTCTTCGAGCGTCTTGCACACGACGTTCACGTGGCGCATCTGGCTGCTGCCGGGGAGTTCGGCCCGCCAGTCCGAATCGAACAACCGCAACGACACCGCATCGCGCTGTTTGACGATGACGTACGTGAGCGATGCCGCGAGCAACTTCGCGTATTCGTGCTTGTTTTGCAGGCCTTCGCCGTACCGCATCGAGTTGCTCGTGTCGGCCACGATATGTGCGGTGAAGTTCGTTTCTTGCTCGTATTGCTTAATCGTATAGCGTTCGCTGCGGCCGTAACTCTTCCAGTCGATGTGGCGAATGTCATCGCCGGGAACGTATTCGCGGTGTTGCACGAACTCGACCGAAAACCCGCGGTACGGCGACTTGTGATCGCCGACTCGCAGACCTTCGACCACTTGTTTCGCCAGGACGCCGAGGGCTTCGGCGCGGGCGAGGATATCGGGTTGTAACAACGTGCTGGGCATGTCTCGTCACAGTGAAGTTAATCGAAGAAAATCGTTACGCGGCGACCGACTTCGCGGCACTCATCACCAGTTGGCGAATGACTTCGTCGACGGTGATGCCTTCGCTTTGGGCCGCGAAGTTAATGATGAGCCGGTGCCGCAAGATCGGCGTGGCCACGGCCACCACATCGTCGCCGGCCACGTGGTTCGAGCCACGTAGAATCGCGTGCGCCTTTGCCGCGAGAATCAGGTTCATACTGGCACGCGGGCCGGCACCCCACGTCAGCCACTTCGTCGAAAAGTCCGCCGCATCGGGCGTTCCCGGTCGGCTCATCCGCGTGATCCGCTTCGCGAAGTGGAATACCTTGTCCGACACCGGCACCCGCCGCACCACTTGCTGCAATGCGATAATGTCGTCGCCGTTCAGCACGGGGGACACCTTGTCGTAATGGTCCGAAGTGCCGATCCGCATGATCTGCTCTTCTTCGGCATCGGTCGGGTAATCGACCTTAATCATAAACAAAAAGCGGTCGAGTTGCGCTTCCGGAAGTGGATACGTTCCCTCTTGCTCGATCGGGTTCTGCGTGGCGAGTACGAAGAACGGGTTCCGCATCGGGTGGTCGTTTCCGCCGATCGATGCCTTGCGTTCCTGCATCGCTTCGAGGAGTGCCGCTTGCGTCTTCGGTGGCGTGCGGTTGATTTCGTCGGCGAGCACGATGTTCGCGAAAATTGGCCCCGGCAGGAATTTGAACATCCGCTGCCGCGTCACGGGATCGTCTTGAATCACTTCGCTGCCGGTGATGTCCGATGGCATCAAGTCCGGGGTGAACTGGATCCGCTTGAACGAGAGTTCGAGTGCCTGCGAGAGCGTACTCACCATCAGCGTCTTAGCCAAACCGGGCACGCCCATCAGCAGCGCGTGGCTTCGGCAGAAGATCGCCATCAGCAATTGATCGACGACTTGATCTTGCCCGATGATGATTTTGCCGATCTCTTTTTTCAATCGTTGGTGGGCAGTACGCAGCTTTTCGATGGCTTCAACGTCGTTGGTAGCAGCTTCGGTGACGGGCATTGGGGAACTCGCAACAATCGGGGTGAGATTAACGGTGAGATGCTAAGAAACTACGAAAAGTTCCATCGGTGGAGAAGATAATATCGCGTGTTTGCTGAAATTGCACGCGGTAAACTCTCGAGTTTAGTGATTGTCGAATTGAGCGAGATCGATCGCACCTACGAATCGTCGCTCAACGCTCGGTGTTTCGCCATGAGTTGACGGTAGACGTCGCGTTCGCGTAGAAGACTCTTTCGCATCCGATTCCGTCTTGAACTTCCAGTGCGGTAGAATCTCGCTCTTGTACGGCTCCACCATCAATACGCCCTGTTCTCCTTTGCCAATCACGTAAAGCTCCGGATGCTTCCGGAAGTCAATCGATTGGAAATCGAGCGTAGAACGCTTTGCGTTTTGTCGCTTTTGCTTTCGTGATGTTCTCGTACGACTTCTACCCGGTCGATCACGACTTCGCCTTGAGGTGCTTGTCGAAGAATTTCACTGTCTTGTCGCGATTCTCGGTCGCGGTGATCTGCGTGCGGAACTCTTGATCGTAGTGCCCGGCTCCTTTGAAGATCATCAGCTCGGTTTCTATGCCCGCTTTTTTGAGGGCTTCGTGTAAGAGTTCGCTTTGCGAAAGCGGAACGAGACGATCCTTGTCGCCGTGGATGATGAGGAACGGCGCGACGACCTTGCCGATGTGCGCGATCGGGTTCGCTGCGCTGGCGACATCCTTTTTCACTCCGAGGTCGCCACCGATCAATCGCGTGACCGCGTTCGGCGAAGCACCCGGAGGCGAAAGCTTCACGAGATCGGTCGGGCCGAACCAATCGCACACGGCCTGCACGCGACTGCTTTCCTTGAGGTTCCCGCCGTCGCCTTCGAGATCCTTGACGCCGTCACTCGTGCCCATCAACGCGACGAGGTGGCCACCGGCCGACGCACCCCAGACACCGATATGGTCGGCGTCCAGGTTGTACTTTTTCGCATTCGCACGGAGATGTCGCACCGCCGCCTTGCAATCGTGAATTTGTGCGGGGAAGGGGGCGTGTTTGCTGAGTCGGTAATTGATCCCTGCGACTGCGAAACCCTTGCTGAGCAGCGCTACGGCGGGGTTGCCCTCTTTGCTCCCACCCTCCCAAGCGCCGCCGTGAACCCAGATGATCAGCGGTAACGGCTTCTCCGATTTCGGCACGAATAGATCGAATTTCTGTCGTTCGTGGTCGCCGTACGTCAGGTCGCGGTTGGCCGTCGTACCCGCCGGGGCGTCTTTCGGAACCTGTGCGTGAATCGTCGTGGAAATCGCCGACAAAACGATTGCAAGAGAAATGGCAGACCGGAACTTCATTTCGATATCTCCAAACGCGAGTGATGCACAAAAACACTAGTCAAAATTGTACGGAGAATTCGTAGTCGAAGTCGTGAGACTTCTGATTCGGTGGCTTCCCGCTTCCCGAAGTCTCACGACTTCGACTACGTAAGAATCGCCCCTGTATCCCATTGCCGCAGTCTCTCACGTGCCGTAGGTGGCTTTCACATTTTCGGGCAGGAACGTCGTTGCGATGGGGCCACTGGCGATGACGCGGACGTTCAGAAGGGTGACGTGGTCGAAATAGCTCGGCACGGTGTGCAAGTCGTGGTGAACGACGATGGCCGTTTTGCCCTCGTTGCGTAAGCCTCGCAACAGTTCCACGATAGCGCGTTCAGTGACGACATCGACGCCCTGAAATGGCTCGTCGAGGACGTAAACCGTCGCATCTTGTACGAGCGCCCGTGCCAGAAACGCACGCTGTTGCTGCCCGCCCGAAAGCTGCCCGATCTGCCGGTTGGCCAAGTTTGAAAGGCCGACTTTTGCGAGTGCTTCTTCGGTTCCTTTTTTCTCGTTGCGACCGGGCCGACCGAACCAACCGAGTTGGCCGTAGGTGCCCATCATGACGAGATCGAAAACCGTAGTGGGGAAGTCCCAATCGACGCTGCCGCGTTGCGGAACGTAAGCAACGGACTTGCGGTTCTCCGCGTACGGTTTGCCGTGAATGAGCACTTCGCCCGAAGCCGCACGCAGTAAGCCGAGCATCGCTTTGAGCAGTGTCGTTTTGCCCGCGCCGTTCGGCCCGACGACGCCGGAAAGCACCCCGGCAGGCACCTGGAGATCAACGTCCCAAAGGGCAGGCTTGTCGCGGTAGGCCACGGTGAGATCGTGAATGTCGATGGCAGGCGTTGGCACGATGGACTTCTCAATGTATCCCAACCCAGGGGTACGACGAAGCGTCTAACCCTGGGCTATCAGATTTAACCCCGTTGGGGTAAGTGACTGGCTATGCATTTACCCCAAAGGGGTTCCATCGTTTAGCCCAGGGTTAGACGTCTTACGTCGTACCCCTGGGCATACCGAACTGGCACGATCATGGCGACGGATGACCGAGCGAACGGGCGATGATTTGCATGTTGTGCCGGATCATGCCGACGTACGTGTCGCCGGCTGTGCCTTTTTCGCCGAGCGCATCCGAGTAAAGCGAGTCGTCGCCGCCGATCAGTTTCACTTGAAGCCCATACTTTTTATTCACCGAATCGAGTACCGCTTCGAGGCCTTTCGACGGCACCGACGTTTCGCAAAACACCGCCGCAATGCGATTCTTGCCGAGCAACTCCGCAAGTGCGACGACGTCTTTCGTGCTCGTCTCGCTCGCCGTCGATACCCCTTGCAGCCCGTGAACTTCAAAGCCATATCGCGCCCCGAAGTAGCCGAACGCATCGTGCGAAGTCACGAGCACCCGCTTGGCTTTGGGAATCGCCTGGGCGATGCGTTCGAGATCTTCGTGCGTTTTGCGAATCGCTGCGATGTATGTCGCAGCGCGGCTGGCGTATTCCGGTGCATGTTCGGGGTCGAGGATCGCGAGTTCGTCGGCTATATTTTGTACGCAAATCAACCACAATAACGGGTCGAACCAGACGTGCGGATCGTGTGCCCCTTCATCGGCATGGCGCAGGTCGCTCTCGGGAATCCCTTTCGAGACGGCCAACGTTCGCTGACCGGGCCGCGGCTTCTCCAGAATCTCAGACATCTTGCCTTCGAGGTGCAAGCCGTGGTGGAAGATCGCCTTCGCAACCGCCAGTTTTTGCACATCGCCCGATGTCGGCAAATACCGGTGCGGGTCGATCCCCGCCCCCATCAGGCACTCGACCCGAACGCGATCCCCACCAATCGCCTTCACAGCATCGGCAAGAATCGTCGTCGTCGCGACCAAAGGAATGCGCGCATCCGCATCGGTAGCAGACTTGCAACCCGCCACGAAAAGGCAGAGTAGTGCGAACAGCGAAAATTTGCGACAAAATCGATTCGTAGTTGAAGCTAACATAATGAATTAGTCTAGACGAAGAAACCAACGAAGTCAAGCAAGCATCGTGCGAAGCACGACGCAAGGCGAGCGGTGGGCGTAAGCCCACTGATCCAACCTGAGTCGCAGACAATCTCGATTTCGAGGTGGCAATCTCAATCGATTGATGTTGCAAATGACAGTGGCAGGATCAGTGGGCTGACGCCACACCGCTCGCCAAGAATGGGAAAAATCCACACGATTCCCCGAAGTCAAAAAATCGGAGGCGATGCGACGTAAGTCGGAATTCGCATGTTGCACGGAGTGACGCAAAAGTGTCGCGAAATGACATAGAAGTGCGCGCAAATGACATAGAAAAGGCGCATTCGGTCGATTTTCGGTCGCGAAACGGTCGGTAGTTGCGGCGAGTGCCGAATCGATGGCACTCGATGTAACCATCAACGAGAGTGAGAGATGCGGCAAACAACCCCGAAACAGATCCGTGATTTGCGATCGAAAAGGGGCATTTTGAGACGCGAAAATGGCAAAAACACGGTTTTGAAACCTCCGCAATTGTGACTTGCGTCGATTTTTTCCACCGCGTTTACGCGTTCCCGAAACGTATTCTCTCTATCGAGATAGTTAAAACCGTGCCGTTGGGTTACGCCTTCGCTGCGATTGCTTTTCCTTTTTTAACGGGCGTTGCGGGCAACTCGGGCTTCGGTTGGCCTTCGCCGAAGAACAAGAGCAGCGGGCTGGCGATGTAGATCGACGAATACGTCCCCACGATCACACCGACGACCATCACGAATGCGAACAGGTGGACGCCGTCGCCACCGAACCAGTAGAGCACGCCGACGACGAGGAACACAGTCAGCGACGCCAGCACGGTTCGGCTCAGCGTTTGGTTGACGCTGTCGTTAATCATCTTCTCGGTGAGCAGCGGATTCTTGCCGCGAACTTCGCGAATTCGGTCGAACACGACGATCGTATCGTTCACCGAATACCCGATCAGCGTCAGCAGTGCGGCCACAGTTGCGAGGTCGATCTTGAAGTCTTGCAGTTGAAACACAGTGCCGAACACCGGCAGGATGTGCAGGTAGTGGCAGAGTGCAATCGCACCGAGGGTGAAGCAAAGGTCGTGGATGAGGCAGAACACGGCGGCGAGTCCGAAGGTCCAGCTACCGAAGCGGAACCAGAGGTAAAGCAAGATGGCCACCCAACTGGCGACGATCGCGTAGAACGCCTTGGCTTGCGTGTCGGAGGCCAAGGCCGCATCGAAGGTTTCGAGGCGTTCGGGCACGGGACGGGCTTCAAAGGTTGCTTTGAATGCATCGGCGATCCGAACGAGTGCGGCACGGTCTTCATCGGCTTGTGGCGTGTCGGCCGCAGCGATGCCGATGCCCCCGAGGACGGCAGAAACCTTCGCGCCATCGGCGCGATTCTGGACCGTATCGGCCAGGGCCTTGAACTCCGAGTTCTTCGACACATCGAACCGCACTTGCAGGTATTTCCCCGACGCGATCTGGCTCTTTCGTTCGTCGGAATCGGTTGGTGCCGCAATGCCGGTGGCGAGGAACGGGCGGCCCGTCATCGGTTCGCGACCGACGAGGCGGAACTGGCGTTTCATCAACGATTCCGCGTACGCAACCGAGGTCGGTTGTTGGAATTCGAGCAAAATCGACGAGCCGTCGACCGAGGTCGATTTGAGCTTCACGGTTTCCATCAGCGGCACGCCGTTTTCGTCGCGAAGCAACCGATCGAGCATCACTTGCACGAGTTCTTTTTCTTTTTCCGTCGTACGAATCGTGAACGATTTCGATGTGCCGGTGGCGAGGTCGCCATCGAGCCGCGAAACGATCACTTGCTCGACGGAGGCATCGGGCATACTCGACGCGCGAACCCGCAGCGATTCGCGTTGCTCTTCCGGCGTGTCGCCTGCGGGTTTATTGGATAGCGTGACGACGACCGGTTCGACGGAGCCTTCGTACAAGATCTTGTACGTGTTTTCCGAACGCAGCGCACCGACTTTCACCGTCGAATCGGTGTCTTGTACCGCGATGACATCTTTCACCTTCAGCTTCTCGGCCTGCTTCGCTTCGGCGAGGAGATCGAGGATGCCGGGCTTGCCGCCGGTTGCGGACAGGCCGCGTGCTTCCGTGAGCCGGCCACCGTAAACGGTACCGCCGCGGAAGTCGACGTTGAGGCCGTCGTTGCCGCGAACCAGGAACAGCCCGAGGCCCGCAACCGTCAGGAACACCGTCAGGGCGAACATCTGCTTGCGGATACCCATGAAGTCGATATTCGGGCGAGCGAACAATCGCATCGGGCGGAAGTCGGTCATCCAACGTTTCGTCAACCAGAAGTCGAAGATCAGGCGAGTGACGAACAACGAGGTAAACAAGCTGATAATCAGGCCCACAGTCAGGCTGACCGCGAAGCCTTTGAGGTTGTCGTTACCGAACACGAACAAGACGATTGCGGTGAAGATACTCGAAACGTGCGTGTCGATAATCGTCGGCAACGCCCGGTCGTAACCGGCCCGAATTGCCGCGAGCAGGTTTGCCCCCTTCTCGCGTTCTTCCCGGACTCGTTCGTAAATCAGCACGTTCGCATCGACTGCCATACCGAGCATCAGTACGATGCCCGCGAGTCCCGCGAGGGTGAATGCGGCATTCACCGAGATCATGAAGCCGACGGTGAGGAGCAAGTTAATCATCAAGGCCACGCAAGCGACGGCACCGGCGAAGCGATAATACACGACCATGAACGCCATCACCGCCAGGAACGACAGGCCGACCGACCATAGCCCCTTGGTGATCGTGTCGCGGCCGAGTGTCGGCCCGACGAAGTTTTCGCTCACGGGGTTCGGCTTCAGTTCGGCGGTTAGGGCACCGGACCGCAAGATGTACACCAAGCGATCGACGGCATCTTTAGTGAAGTTTCCGCTGATCTGCCCGCCACCGCGAATCTCCGAGTTCACCGTGGGTGCCGAGACGATTTTATCGTCGAGCAAAATCGCGAGGTGGCGAACATACTGCCCGGTGGTCGGCCGGTTGCGACCCGTCATGGCTCCGAACTTCGCGTCGCCCGCACCGTTGAAGCGGAAGTTCGTGATCCACTTCATGCTCTGGTTGTCGGCGGTGGCCGTCATCGTCACATCGCCACCGATGCGGACTTGGTCGAGGTCCGATACCCGCGTGAGGACGTAATACTCGATGTCCTTACCGATTTCTTCCTTCGCAGGTTGCTCTTTGACGAACTTGCGGCTGAACAGCAACATGGTACTTTGTTCGGCACGATCGCCGCGCGCCCCCTGATGCAACACTGCTTTGCCGCGGCTCGCGGCCAGCGTACGGCCCAGGTTGGACGTCTCGGCTTGGGCGATGTTGAGGCCGAGCGATTCGCGTTCTTCTTTGCCGATCTCGATCCACTCGTACTTCACGTTCTCCGCAGCGACATTGTTAACGCTGACATTGTACCCTTCGCGGCGAACCGGTGATGGCGGCGGTAGCCCCGCCTTTGCGGCTTTGTCGGCTTCGACGTCGGAAAACCCGTTGACGAGTTCGGTCGCTTCGCGCACGGCTTCTACATCGTCGATTTCGTTCGCTAATATGCGGAATTCCAGCACGCCGACGCGGGAAACGACATCCTTCACAAACTGAACGTAGTCTTCGGTGCCCGCTTCTTTCTTACGCGATGGCGTGAACGGAACGATGATCTCGATCCGCGATTCGCCGACCGGCCGAATGATGACGTTCCGCGTATCGACGGGGTCGATGCGGCGTTTCAGGGCTTCGGCGAGTCTTTGGAGATCCTCCGAAGAAAACCGCGTCAGTCCGGCATCGTCGTCAACGACGGCCTTCGCCTTATTCGACTTGTCGTTCGATTCGGTCTGCTGCCGACGCTTGGTTTTGTCGAGATCGACTTCGTAAACGAGAATCGTCCCGCCGGCCAGGTCGATCCCCTGGCGTACGGTGCCGAAAATCGCCGCGGCCCCGAACAGGGCAATCGGGATCAAGCAGATGAGTAAGCCGCGTAGAAAATTGCGTTTCATGTCGTCCGTTACCGCTCAGATAGGGAGTCGAGGACTCGCGTGAGTGTGTATAAACGTTAAACTTTGGTTTCGGTTTCGTCTTGTCCGAGGACGCGTACGACGCTGCTTTTCAGCACTTTAATCTTCGAATCTTCCGACTTCAGCGTCAGTTCGTCTTCGGTATCTTTGACGCTGACCACCACGCCGATGATGCCCGAAGACGTAACGACCTTCGCACCGCGTTTGAGTGCGGTCATCATCGTCGCTTGATCTTTTTTCTGTCGGCGGGCCGGCATGATAATCATCGTGAAGATGAACACGCCGATGATGAGGAACATGAACATCGGGTTGCCGAGCATACCGAGCGGGTTCTGCGCGTCTTTAGCAGCCTCTTTTGCAGCGGGCGGCGGTTCTTGAGCGATCAAATACGCGTTCATCGAAAACGATCCGTTCGGTGATATTGCTGGCGGAATCTCGCGGCACGATCCGTGTTTACGGAAAAAATATACTACGTTTGTGGGTGCCAACGGGCAAGGCAAGCCTCGCGGAAGGCCGCGAAACGCCGTTCTTCGATCGCTCGCCGTGCATCCGCCATCAACCGCAAATAGAACGCGATGTTGTGCAAGCTCAGCAACGTCGGCCCGAGCATTTCGTCGGCGGCGAACAAGTGATGCAAGTACGCCCGACTGAAATTTTGACACCCATAACAGGGACAATCGGACTCTAACGGAGCCGAATCTCGCCGGTGTTTGGCGTTCCGCATCTTCACGACGCCGTCGTAAGTGAACGCCGTCGCGTTCCGCCCGTTCCGCGTCGGCATCACGCAGTCGAACATGTCGATCCCCGCCGCAACGCCCGCCAGCAGATCGATCGGCCGACCCACGCCCATCAAGTATCGCGGTTTCGATTCCGGCATTAGCGCGGCACATTCGGGTAATGCCGCGTGCATCGCATCGGGCGATTCGCCGACGCTGAACCCGCCGAGCGCGTAACCGGGGAAATCCATCGCCACGAGTTCGGTCGCACACAT
>JAYWCL010000127.1:0-34518 GCA_043780595.1 Limnoglobus sp. | reverse complement strand
TGCAACTCACATTCTGGGAGAAACAGGCACTTTACGATAGCCGAATCGCAATCGCAAACAAACGCAAAACTGCTACCCACTTTTGAACCGTGCCTAATTCGGCGGGTTACGGAGGCTCAAACGTGTCTGAGATCACGATATTGCTCTTGCTACGATGGCAGGGTCCGATCACACGGGACGGGTTCACTGAATTGAAAGTAGTGTACAATGTTCCAGGAAAGCTGGTGGTTGAGTCTAAGTTTCTACGGTCTAATGCTATGTACAACTTGGCCACCGTCGACTGGTTC
Organism: Limnoglobus sp.; assembly: GCA_043780595.1. Lineage (GTDB taxonomy): Bacteria > Planctomycetota > Planctomycetia > Gemmatales > Gemmataceae > Limnoglobus. The sequence goes on along the minus strand of JAYWCL010000127.1, from coordinate 34,231 downwards.
AAAGTTGGTATGACTCTGGCGATGGTCTTATAATATTGAGTATGGATTGTATCGCTTTTGCAGAAAAATACGGTCGAACGACAGTTCATGCGATCTCGTTACAAGCCGAGTATTTGTAATGGCGTGCGTATCATCGTGTGGTTGCCTCGCTTGCGCGCTTTTAGAAGTTGCGTTGTGCGATCCTGGTAGCATTTGTTAGACTGTCTTCGAGCCTGAATGGCTCGTTCTAACAGCCCAAGGCAAAGCCTTGGGTACCCGCAGCACCCATGATTCGGCCCTGAAGGGGCCGTTCATTACAACCAGAGTCGGGCCACATCGTTGCCGTCGACGTGCGGTCGTTTCAATGGGAATCGTTTCCGGTTTCGCCAATATGAGATCGCATCGACGTTCCACCTTGAACGGCCCCTTCAGGCCCGAAGAATCCCAACTCCGATACCCAAGGCTTCGCCTTGGGCTGTTAGAACCGGCCCTTCAGGCCGGAAGAATGGTATTTGGGAATCGAACTAAAACCAGGATGACACGAAAAAACCGTCAACCGCAACTTCATGTCACTTGGGAAGTAACCCACCAGTCGAAGTTTTCTGCACTTCGGCCCGGTCTGTAGTTTGCGTAGCGTTCGATGGCTTCCAGTACGGCAGACAGTTCGGACGCGCTGGGTTTTACGACTTCCGACCACTGTTTCACGACTTCGGTAGTGGCCAATACGCCCACCCCCAATTCCTTGGCGATGCTGCGAGCTTTCTTGTCGTCCGTTAATACCGACCAGCCCCTGCACTTCGCGATGGCCAGACCCATCGACTCCCCATCGTCGCGGATTCGTGCGGCCAACTCGACATACAATGCCGTTTCCTCGTCGGTCTCGCAATCGCACCGGGTCAGAATCCCACCGTCGATAGCGGGAAGCAGGTCGATTGGCAGGACAATCAGTTTCTCTGGGTCGTTCGGGTCTGGCTGGCGGTAGTGCTGTGACTCCCGCTCCACTGCGGCCGGGAGAAACCACTCGTCGCGCAGCGATGTCAGGATCGGCACGAACTGGCCGCTGGCGTATAAGTTCAGGGTTCCGCAGGCATCGAGAATGACGGCCGGCATGATGTGGCTCCGGTCCGTGATTTATGAGTGATCGGCCAGTAATGAAGCCTCGAAGTCCGCCTGCATCGGGTGCGTGCGGCCTTCGGAGTCGACTTCCACGCTGAGCATCGACTCTTGGACTACCCTGCGGGCTTCCCATACGTCGCAACGCAGATAATTAGCCAGTTCCTTCTCGCTCAGTTCACCGCGCTCGTAAGCGTGTACGGCGAGGAACTTGTAGCGATCTGGGTAGGCTGGTTCTGGCTTAGCTTCAGTGACAAGCCCGAGCTTCTTCTCGGCCTCGCGGATGGGCAGCCCTTTCTCCTTCTGAAGCTCCCAAGTCCCCGGCTTGAGCAGGCCGAGGGATTCCAAACGGAGCGCCATCGCTTCCATAGACACGAAATAGCGGTGTTTGAGCTTAACCAGATCGCCGACCTGAAAGTTGCCCGTGGTATTCACGATCTCGTTGAACCGGAACCGCACCGACGACGCGGGCATCAGGAAACTCATGGCGAACGATTCTGCGAACCGCTCGTTGGCTGGCTTCCGCCCGAAGTTGGTCAGGTAGTCGATGCCAGCGGTATAGCGGTCCACGATCAGGTGGGCGTACTCGTGGGAAATCGACGCACGTTGCTTCTCGGCTGGGTGGACGCTGTTAATCAACATGCAGCCACCGAGGCCGTCCACGAAGAGATACATGCCCGCGAACATGCGAGGCAGGCTGGTAAAGAAGATGCGGACACCGACGTCCGACTCCAGAAGGCTGCGGATGTTCGCAAGGGGCTGGTCGCCGAGTCCGAGCCGCAGGCGCTCGCGGTTCGCCACATCCTCGGCCAGTTCACTAACATTCACGCGCGGGTTTAACTCCACCGGTTGCGGGTAGTTCATCCGCATCGGTGCTTTCATCCGCCGTTCGAGGTCGAGGTAGTTTTCCACGAACTCCTTGAACTCACCGATGGCTAGCTTGAGTTTCTCGGTTTCGGCGGGCTTCACCTTTTCCATCGCCGCCCGGAAGTGCGGCTGGAAATCGGTCAGCGGCTCCATCGTGCGGACGAAGTGGTGAACCGGCTGGCCGTAGAGCGAAGCGAGCTTGATGATCTCGGCGGGCTTAGCAGCCCGTTCGCCTTTCTCCATGGCGATGAACGTGGGACGGCTCACGCCGATATGTTCGGCCGCAACCTCCTGAGTGATGGCGCGGGTTTTCCTGGCTTCGGCCAACCGTTGGCCGACAATCCGCGGCGAGGCAGCATCAGTCGTCATGAGGTGGCTCCTTGTGCGTGGGCAAAAATGTGGGTTTGGGCAACCCAAGGGAGGCCGATATACTTCACGCGGTCGGAAATGACACGTTACCGGCCATTCTTGTTAGCCCGACGCGCTAGCGAGGGATTACTATCGTTTCTGCGATGTCGTGCCTTCTCGCGAGTTCCCCTCGCTTGCGCGCTTGCGCGTCGGGCTAACAAAAACGTATCGAAACACCCCGCTCGAAATATAAATGCTATCCCGAATCGCGATATTGCAACTTCAAAATGCGCCCGCGAGTGACGAACTGGCAATCGCATTCTTCAAAGCAGCGACCAGAGGTCCGCGAGTGCTATACTTCTCGCGTTCGCGTCTGGGACATCGTGCCAGCCCGCAACGCAAGCAAGGGGATGCCGTGCCTCGAAAGTGGAAAGCGCACCTTTGATTGCGCTGCGGGCTGGCACGATAACGTTTCAAGTGCCCCGGGTCGAAGTTTAGAACTGTTCTTAAAGATCAGGGAAGATGGCATCGAATGACTCACCGCGCAATCCGATCTCGCAACGGTCGCCATCTATTGGCAGTCTTCGCGTCGTGAACAAGGTCTCGTTTTCTGGCATTTTGGTCCCCAACCTGCGCAATGGTCATTCCGTGACTATAAGTATAGGCAGGCGGCTTTACATTGTCAAACGTCAGCGTCAATAATGTTTGCACAAGTAAATATTAACTAGCGGTCTGGCAGGATTGCACTTGGATTGGGATTGCAGTTTACCGCCGTATCGGTGTGAAAGTGGACCGGTCAGGCTTCTCTATTCTGGCTCGAGTTATTATAAATCCCTCATCGAAATTCCCCATTTCTCCCGCAGGGATTCTCGCAATTTCTGCGATACAATCGTTCGGAAACGTCATGTCATGTATTCGCACGCATCAGCCACCATTCCTCGCACTTGCGATGTTGCTACTTTGCGGGTGCAAACCCGATGCGCCGACACCTCCGAACGTCGCGGTGGAACCGCCTGCGACCGGCGGCCCGGTTTGGTTCGAGGATGTTTCCGATAAAGTGGGCCTGTCGTTCGTTCACGACGGTGGCCCGACCGGTGAGTTTTTCATGCCGCAGTCGATGGTGGCCGGTTGCGCAATGTTCGACGCCGATGGCGATGGCAAACTGGACATACTGTTACTGCAATCGGCGGGGCCGAAAACGGGCAAAACGAACAAACTGTCTTTGCAAAACGCCGATGGAACATTCCGCGATGCATCGGCGGGTAGTGGCCTGGACTTCGACGGTTACAACGTCGGGGTCGCGGTTGGCGATTTCGACAACGACGGGCGGCCCGATGTTCTCATCACTCAATTCGTTGGGGCAAAACTGCTTCGCAACGAGGGTGCGGGCAAGTTTCGCGATGTCTCTGTGGAAACGGGAGTCAACAACCCGTTGTGGGGTTCCTCCGCTGCGTTTTTCGACTATGATCGCGATGGACGACTCGATCTGGTCATCGTTAACTACGTCGATTACGACCGCTCGTGGCCCTGCACGGCCCCCGATGGTTCCCGCGACTTCTGCGGCCCCAAAACCTTTCCGGGAACGGCAGCGAAGCTATTTCACAATCTCGGACCAAAAGATGGCGCAATCGCCAAGTTTCAAGACGTCACGGTTGCGTCGGGACTGGCTGCGAAGACCGGCCCAGGACTGGGCGTTTATTGTGCCGATTTAACCGGCGACGGCTGGCCCGATATTTTCGTCACGAACGACGGCAAACCAAATTTTCTCTGGGTGAATCAGAAGGATGGCACGTTCAAGGAAGAAGGGTTATCGCGCGGCATTGCATTGACGGGTATGGGTTCGCAATACGCGAACATGGGTATCGCGGCGGGCGATTACGATGGCGATGGATTGACCGACTTGTTCGTGACGCATCTTACAAATGAAACGCATACTCTCTGGAAACAAGGCCCTGCTGGTCTGTTTCGAGATAAAACCATCGAGATGGGAGTGTTAAAAACCAAATGGCGAGGCACGGGATTCGGCGCAGTGGCCGCAGACTTGGACTTGGATGGTCACCCCGATATTGCGTTCGTGAACGGCAAAGTGTACTCGGGTCCACCGGTGACGGGTGCCGATCATCTCCCGCCATTCTGGCGAGTGTACGCCGAGCGGAATCAGTTGCTCAAAAACGATGGGCAGGGTCAGTTCGTCGACGTTTCGACTTCCAATGCCGCGTTTTGTGGAACGCCCAACGTCGCACGCGGCTTGGCAATGGGCGACTACGACGACGATGGCAGGCCCGATCTCTTGGTCGTGAGTCTCGGAGATCGTGCGAGGCTGTACCGCAACGTATCCGTCGGCAACAACTGGCTTAAAATCCAGGCTTTGGATCCGAAACTCGGCGGTCGCGATCTCCTCGGTACCGAACTGAGAGTTACCGCGAAAGGACGTACGCAATTTCAGTCGATACGCTCCGAACAGAGCTATTTGTCGTCGAGTGCCGCCGTCGGCATGTTCGGCCTCGGCAGTGCGACCGCGTACGATAAGTTCGAAGTGCGATGGCCGAACGGCACGAGGGAAGAGTTTCCCGGCGGTGCGGCGAATCGCAAGGTCAGCGTTCGACCGGGAGAAGGCAAGATTCTTACTTCCACGCCTTGATTTTTTCCAGTGCCAGCTTGGGACGAGGATCGCTGGGATTCGCCAAGCTCACGGCTTGTTCCGTGACTCGAATGGCTTCGCTTTTATTGCCGCTCATCGCGAGGGCTTCGCCCCAAATGACGTACCCTTCCCATTCTTCCGGGCGACTTTGAATGCAATTTTGAATGGCGCGAAGTGCATCGTTGGGGCGGTTCTGTCGCAGCATTGCTCTTGCAAGGTAATAATAACCGGGAGCGTAGTCGGCCTTCATTTCGACGGCACGTTCGAGATGGACGATGGACTTTTGAAGATATTCATCGGATAGTTTGGTCCTTTCCGTTTTACTAATCCCTTCGGCTCGATGAAACCACGCGATGCCGAGGAATGCGTGCGCCATCATGAGCTTCGGATCGCCGCGAACGGCGTCTTCGAGTTCGGGAACGGCCGATTCGTAGTCGGCCACATTCACATAGGCACGTCCGAGTATCATTTGGTTTTTCGCACTCGGATAAAGATCCACCATGCGCCGCGCGGTTTGCAAGGCCGCCGGATAGTTCCGCTGCGTTTCGAGTTGCGTCAATGTGCTCATCATGACGTTCCACCCACGCTGTAACGATCCCATTTCGAGTAGCAAAGGATTGACGAAAGGTTGATCGTCTGGGAACGAATTCGAGATGAATTCAAACTGATCCGCTTCTTTGCCGCGTCCCGCTCGTCGGTGAATCATCGCGACCGCAGTTGCTGCCCGTTTTCGAGCATTCGGGCTATTTTTTAAGCTGCTCAGCGTGCGAATCGCCAACTCTTCATTCCCTTGTTCGGCGGCGGTCTGACCCCAGCGGAGTGCGGCCCAGGGATTCGTGCGATCCATTTCAAATGCGAGACGATAGATGTCGTAGGATTCTTTCTTACGCTCGTGCTGCATGAGGTAGTCGGCGAGCGTCAGATAGATCGCGAGACGCATCGATGGAGTAGCCAATTCGCACTGGATGCTCTTCTCGTACAGTTCGATGCAAAGTTCGGAATTGTCATCGCTGTATCGTTGTGCGAGATAATACGGCCAGCGCGCATCCTGCGGCGACAATTGCATCGCGGCACGATAGCAAACGATCGCTTCTTCAAAGCGATCGTGAGCATCGAATACCAAACCGTATTCGCCCCACGCGCTCCCACTGCGGACGTTGGCGAGAACGGCACGCCGCTTTAAGCCTGCAATTTCAACGATTGGCGGATCGGTCCAAATTGATGGTATTTCGGGTACGCTCGGAACGGGTACGACGCGGTTCCATCGAACGAAAGAGTACGTAGCAGCGGTTCCACACGCAGCGAACAGTAACGTCAAGATTATGGCACGTTTGCGGGTCATTGTCGTATGCCTTTATCGCAGTGGAAAAGAAGTGACACCTGCGAGTTCACGGTTGCGTTTTCGGATTGCCCGATTGTCGGACGGTGACGATCCGGTCTCCCTTACCGGCTGGCAATATCGTCGACGTCCCATCCGGCCACCGAACGCGGAGTTCGCGGAAATCATCGACGCGACCCAGCCCAAAAAACGCATCGGGTTGGCTACTCGATAGATAACTTTCGGAAGGTTGAATCACTCGCAACTGGTTGCCCGTTTCCATTGTCAGTCGGACCTCCGCACCGATAGCCGGTGCGCCCGATGGGGTGAGGGCACGAACGACGAGCCAGTGGTTTGCGGACTTCGCCGCGTTGATAAATATTCTCGCAGGACCACCGATCGCAGTGGTAACGAGGTCGGGAAACCCGTCGCCGTTCAAGTCGCCGACGGCAAGACCTCGGCCTACGTTACCATAATTGCAAAAGGCAGGATTGTCGCTCGAAATATCGGAGAAACTCCCGCCATTGTTATGCAAGATCTGATTCCGTTCACTGTAGTTCTGCCAGAATTTCGGCAGACTCGCATCGCTCGTGGCACCGCGCGCAATGCGACCGTTGACGATTGCAATATCGACATCGCCATCGCAGTCGAAGTCGGACATGAGCGTGCCGAACCCCGTTCCTCGCCACTTCGTGGTGGCCGCTTTCGTCGGTATCGTTCGGTCTTTGAAGAAGCCGAGTGGCTCCTGTACCCAAAGCGTATTCGATTCGGTCGTGAGGTGCGTCACGAACAGATCCAGCAAGCCATCGCGATTGACGTCGCCGATCCCAATGCCCATATTCGCTGCGACTTGACCCATCGAATTGTAGGCGACCCCTCGTGGGAGCGCGTCTTCGACGAAGGTTCCGTTCTTCTGATTCACCCATAGGAAATTCGGTCTGGCATCGTTGGTAACGAAAATGTCGGGCCAACCATCGCCGGTGAGATCTGCACAGTACACGCCCAAGCCTGGGCTTAACGATTTGCCGATGTGGGACGACATACTCACATCTTCAAATTTGACGTCGGCACCCGTTTTCCCCAGATTCCGGAACAGCTTGGAAGGCACACCCGTGAAGGATGACGGCCCACAAAATTCGCGACCGCCTTGCGTGCTGTTTTCGCAGGTATGACCGCGATCGAAGTCGACGTAGTTCGCAATAAAGAGGTCGAGTTTGCCATCTAAATCGTAGTCGACGAATGAGACGGATGTCCCCCAATGCGGGTTGGAAACACCGCAAGTTGCCGTGGCGTCCGCAAAGTGAAAACTTCCGAGATTCCTGAAGACTTTCACACCGGGATATTGCGTAATCACGATGTCGGGCAAGCCGTCGCCATCGATGTCGCCGACGGCTACACCCATGTTGTGACCGGCGAAATCTAGCCCCGAGCCGGCAGACACATCTTCAAACTTACCATCCGGGTTTTGCCTGTAGAGTTTGTTCTTTGAACTGGAATTCGGCCCCGAATTTTGCAGGAACAGTACATCCTGTCTGCCATCGCCATCGGCATCGAAGATGGCAACGCCCGACCCCATGACCTTGGGAACGAAATAGTCGTTGGTATCGCCGGGATCGAGATTAAAGTGGATGCCGAGTTTGTCTGTCGCTTCAACGAAAAGTTCGTCGCGAACCGCAATCGGTGGAATCGATGCCGGTTTCGATATACAACCGATCCCAGAACAAAATGCAGTCGTCAGCAACGCAACAAAAAACCACGACTTCATCATCGAGTCGTGGTTCGGTTTGCGTTGAAGTCGTGGCATAAATTACTTTTTCGTTTTGATGTCGAAATCGAATTTGTTCTGAACACCGGCTTCAATCACGCGCATTTGTTTGGAATTACTGCTAAAATCGGCAGGAATCGTTTCTTCGCCGGTTTCGCTTTCATCGGGTGCGAGCCCGCCACCTTGACTCGCCCGTGCTTTTTCCATGCCTGATATTCTCGATTTATCCACTCCGGTTATGCGACTGTTTTCCGCCCCACCACCTTTGCGTTTGGCGGAAATCGAGATTTTGTTGGAACCGACCATCGCTTGACCATTGTACTGTCCATCGATGATCTGAATTTGCGATGGTGGCCTGCCATCGGTACTGAAGATAATGATCGCATTCGTTAATGGCTTCCCATCGAAGTTTACGCTCCCGGCCACGTTCACATAACTCGGTGGTTTGTCGCTGTTCGAGCAACCTGCCAAAAGTAACGAGGTGCAAGCGACCAACGCCACGGATTGAAATAGTTTTCGCATGTGTTGCACTGTAATGAAAGGAAAATGCAGGTAAATACAAATTTACCTGCTCAGAATTGCGATTTACGATTGTCGTATTGACATTAGTCGTTGACAATCACTTGTCCATCGTCGCGAGTCGCGAGTTGCGCCAGCGTCAACAGTGGTGTCGAGTCGCGAAGGAATCGGACCGAACCATCGCCCATCAATGCATTGACGCCACCCGTGTGCGCAGAGTTCAAAGGCGTATTTGCCGTTTCATCGCCGGCAACCCCGTTCGCTCCGCCCGTCGCCCAGCCCCTGTTTTGATTGATGCGATACCGTGCTGTCGTGTAGTTGAAGCCTCGGGCTTCATCCCATACGTTCATCTGCCATGACGCGCCACCACCGCTCAAGAACCCACCGTTGGTCGAGCCCCAGTTGGGCCGTGCGACGTTGTTGTTGTCGTACATAAGGCCCGACGACTCCGAGATGAGCATCGTGTTACTGCTACCGTCGGCGATTCGTTGGATTGCGATGCTGTAGAATCCGAGGGTCATCGCCCCGCCCCACGCATTGATACCGTTGCTAGCCGCCCAGCTCGTACCATCGGTATTACGCGTTTCGCGAAACACGCCCGTACCATCGATGTTGTTCACGGCACCGACTAACGCCACGTAGCTATTACGTGTAACGAAGCACTCATTTGGATCGCCACCGTCGGCGGCTGCCGCTTGCGAGCAGTTCATGCGCCATCGACAGTTCGTCATTTCGGGTTTGACGTCGGATGGGCACCGATAGGTCGAAATCTTCGCACCCGATGCAGCCAGTGCATTGGTATTCGCAGAACTGAAGGCATTGGTTTCAACGGATGGGTGTGCCCAACCCGAGTCGCCGCGGAAAGTTAAGCGACTGAACAACGGTCCTTGCTCGATGTACGGCAGGATGTAAACCGCCCAGCTACTCGCATCGCCTTCGACCGTAATCGGTGCAACGAGACCACCACCTAATGGCTGACGGTCACCGCGAGCTCCGGCCGGTGGCAAGAATCCCGACACATCGTGGTAAGCGTGAAGGGCAATGCCCATCTGCTTGAGGTTGTTCGTACACTTCGCTCGTGCGGCGGCTTCGCGAACCTTTTGCACGGCAGGCAGAAGCAGGCCGATTAAGATCGCGATAATCGCGATCACGACGAGAAGCTCGATGAGAGTGAACCCAGCTCGTCTCATTTTGGAAGAAAAGTAACGCATCATCGGAGAAACTCCAGAAAGAGTTGGGAAAGAAACAAAAAAGAGAGAATCAACTATTACCACCATTATTAAAGTAACTGAACGAATTGTAGCAGTCAAGGTGCAATCAGAAAAAACAGCGCGATTATCGCAATAATTTTCCGCCATCGTGTTTGCCGCATAAAATTCCATGCGTTTACGACACGTCTCGGCACAGTTTCAAGCGAAAATGCCCATTTGATTGGAACGGCATACGGCTTGCTTGATCGCACTCGGAATTGTAACCCCACACGAAATCGCAAAGTCAAACAATCGCAGGCGATCCGACGTAAGTCGGAATTCACGACGCGCACGAACGGACGCAAAACGGTCGCATCCGGTCGCATTTCGGTCGCATCCGGTCGCATTTCGGTCGATGTTGGTCGATTTTAGGGCGCATCCGGTCGATTTTTGACCGGGTCTTTCGGCGAGTGTCAATCGAATGACCATCGACGCAAACCGCAACTCGACTGAGATTTACGGCAATAACCCTCGAATCGCATCGGCGATTCGCGATCAAAAAGTGGCATTTTGAGACCGAAAAACACCCGAAATCACGGTTTTGGAGCGTCCGCAATTGTGACTTACGACGCGAAAATTTTACTTCCGAAGTGCCGGAACCATTTCCTTTTCTCATTTGTTTTGCTCTAAATTTTGTAATGCCTGCCTGGCGCGATCGTCGCCTTTTGCCGATAAACTGGCGGCCGTTCGGAAGCAACTCGATGCCTCCGCCAGTTGCTTTTGGATGACCAAACTGCGACCGAGTAAATAATGCCCTTCGCCCACTTCGGGGCGTAATGCGACGAAACGCCGTAGTAACGCGATGCCTTCCGCTGGCTCGTCTAAAAATTCCGAGAGCGCCACGCCCTTTAGCAGAAGGGCTTTTCCGAAATCGGGATTCGCGGCGAGAGCCACGTCGAGGCGCTCGATGGCTCTGCGAAATTCGGCTTTCGCTTCGGTCGGCTTCTTTTTCTGCATGAGATCTTCGGCCAGTGCAAAGTGCAGGTTGCCGCGTTGGTAATTGACGAGCAAGCTTTTCGGCTCGATTTTCAGGCCGTTTTCGAGTTCGCGAACCGCAGATTGGAAATCGCCCATCGCCATGCTCGCTTCGGATAGTCCGACGTACGGTTTTGCATCGGGCGATGTCGGGACGGCCAAGGGGCGGAGGATCTTTTCCGCGTCTTTCGGCTTGCCGGCTGCTAACAATTCTGCGGCTTGATCGAGTAATCCCGAGCGACTGCGATTACGCCGAGAGATACTTCCGACGATGGGATCCGGCCAGGGAACGTTCGGAGCGTTGACCGCCCGTTTGGCGGCATCGGCGGCAAAGGATGGCCGCGTGTCGCGGTAGATCTCGGCTTGAAGCAACAGTACCTGTCTCGCGGCTGTCGGGTGATTGCTCATATCCGAGAGGATTTCCGCAGCGAGCGTCTTGTCGCCGAGCGCCACCGCCGCTTTCGCCAACGCAATTTTCGCGCGGTCCGATTTTTGTTCGTCGCCGCCGAGTTCGGCTCGCGCTTCCGCTGCACGATCCAGCGCCAGTAGCGATTCGACGTACCGTAACTCGACCATTTCCCGACCGGTGTCCGGGACTTTTCGCTTCGCAGCCAGGGCAAACCACTCGATCGCGGCCGACGGATCGGATTTATTCAGATCGTGTGCAAGCAGATAGGGCCATCGTCCGTTCTCGGTATCGAGGGAACTCGCGACGCGAAAACAGGTGTTGGACTGCTCGTTAAAATCGTAGGCACGCAAAATTTCGCCGTATTCCCCCCAGGTATCGGCGGATCGCGAATTCATAAGCACCGCGTTTCGTGCGGCTGTAATGTCAGACACCACAATCGGTTCCAGCTGGGAAGCGAATTCGATTTCCGGTGGATTGGGTACGCTCACCCTCAAAAACAAGTGGACTGCAACTCCCATACTGCACGCGAGTATTGCACTGACAATCAGTATCCATTTCCGTCGTTGACTGAGCCAAGTCAGGTTCGCCATGATGCGATCTCGGAGTGATGTTGAGGTGCGATTACTTTTAGGACATTTTCGGTTTTGGAGAACGCGATCTCGTTCAAGTCGCGGCCGACTCGTGCCGATACACCTATTATCGGCATAACCGGAACAGATTCCGGTCACTGTCATCTCGATTTCGATAATTTGCTCAAGTGTGTGATAAGGCAATGAAGTGGCTGCAAATCCTCGTTGGCCTTTCAGTCGCAATCGCTTCAATGCCGTTGTCGTTCGCACAAGATGTTGCGCCGCTTTTGGAAGCAACCCCGAAAGCGACTGCGGCGACGTCACCCCCATTCTTTGGCTGGGACGATGGCTTCTTCCTTCGCTCGGCGGACAAGCAATTTAGCCTGCGGATTACGGGACAACTTCAAGCCGATTACCGCTGGTATGTCAACCCGCGCGACGAACGCGACGTCGATGGCTTCCTGATTCGGCGGGCGCGACTTGGCCTCGAAGCGACGATGTTTAAGTATTACGAGTTCCGGTTCCTACCGGAATTCGGGTCGGGCACGACTCGGCTCGTCGATGGCTTCATGAACGTTCACTACATCGATTCCTTCCAGGTAACAGCAGGTAAATTCAAGCAGCCGTTCAGTTACGAACAACTGACCCAGGACCGCAATACGCCGGCGATGGAGCGATCGATCATCGATCAACTGGTACCTGCCCGCGATGTCGGCGTGATGGCACACGGACAGAATCTCTTTCAAAAACGGCTCGATTACGGGTTGGCCGTGTCGAACGGCACGCGCGATGGCGACGCCGACACGAACAACTCGAAAGATGTCAACGCGCGTTTGGCGATACGTCCGTTTGCAACGCGCGAAGGCAGCCTGTTTCAGCGGTTGCAATTCGGCATCGCCGCTGGGTACGGCATCCAACGCGAGCCGGTGAACCCGACGAGTTTGCGTACCCCCGACGGCGTGACGTTCTTGCAGTTCAATAGCGGCGTGCTGGCCGATGGCGGGCGATTTCGCGTCAGCCCCGAGGTGGCGTACTTCGCGGGAAGTTTCGGCATGTCCGCACAATATTTCCACATGACACAGCAACTGCGCACCGCGACAGGCGTCTCGCAACAAATCCCATTCGATGGCTTCTACGCACAAGCGACGTACCTACTCACCGGCGAAGAACGCACGAGCTACACCCAACAGGTGGCCCCGCGTCGGCCGTTCGACCCCGTCACGGGCGGCGGCTTCGGCGCGTGGGAACTCGTGAGCCGCGTGTCTCGAATCGAGGCGAGCGACCGCATCTTTGCGAACCGCCTCGCCGACCCGACAACGGTCAGCAACGGCGCGACCGAAATGACGTTGGGTTACAACTGGTACTTGAACAAATGGACGCGAATCCAGTTTAACTGGGAACACGTTTGGTTCGACCGCAAAGTGAAGCTCGGCAACGGCCCCAACGGTTTATTGAATAGCCAAGACACGCTCCTGACGCGGCTACAATTCGTGTTTTAATCGCGACGCATTCATAAGATGAGCGCACATCTGGCACCCCGTTCCGTGGTATTGGCTTTACTTGTAGCTGGCCTCTGTGAGGCCGGTCTTCAGAACCGGGGTCACAGACCCCAGCTACAGAATACAACGTCAGGGTGCTCAATCGTTTGAGCAGGAGCAATCCACGCATGGAAGAGTTTTTCGGGCAGGTCTGGCAGATCATCGCGACGCTCGCCGACCCGCGGAATTTGCGGAACCCCGATGCGTTTAAGGCGGCACTCAACCAGCCGGGTGTGTTCTGGGCCGCATTCTTCGCGGTGAACGCGATCGTCTTCACCGAGACGGGTTTGCTGATCGGCTTCCTGTTGCCCGGCGACTCGATGCTCGTCGTTCTCGGCGTCGTTGCGTACCTCAGCGGCTGGAATTTGCTCCTGTTGATGGGCAGCCTGTGCATCGCGGCGATCCTCGGCGATACCGTCGGTTACTGGATCGGCTCGAAGGCAGGGCCTGCAATTTTCCATCGGCCATCGAGCCGGTTCTTCAAGCAGGAATATCTCAACCGTGCGAAAGCCTTCTACGACAAGCACGGCGGCAAAACGATCATCATCGCTCGCTTCGTGCCGATCGTGCGGACGTTCGTGCCGGTGGTTGCGGGTGCCGCGAAGATGCCGTACCGGTCGTTCTTGTTTTACAACGTCATTGGCGGAATTAGCTGGATCGTCAGCATGTTGTCGATCGGCTATTTCGTGATCCCCGTTGCCGACCCTCTCTTCAAAGACCTGCTCGGCGACAAGACATTCACTTGGGCAAAAAACATCGACAAACTCGCGATGCTCGTCGTGTTCGTGTCCATCGCGCCGATTGTCTGGAAGGCGTGGAAAGAGTGGCGAAAACCGACACCTGCGACGATTCTAAAAAAAAACTAGTGGAGCTACCAATGCCTTCCACGACATTGACGCTGCACCTTCGCGAAAAGCTGGCGGAGTTGAAGGCGAACGGTTTGTACAAAGCCGAACGGCAGATCGAGTCGCCGCAGTCTGCGGTGATCGTGGCGAACGGCCGTGAAGTCATCAATTTTTGTGCGAACAATTACCTCGGCCTCGCCAATCACCCCGAGGTCGTTCGCGCCGCCCACGAAGGCCTCGACACGTGGGGCTACGGCCTCTCGTCGGTACGCTTCATCTGCGGCACGCAGAGCATTCACAAACAGTGCGAGAAGCGGATCGCCGAGTTCTTCCACAAACCCGATGCGATCCTTTACATCTCCTGTTTCGATGCCAATGGCGGGCTGTTCGAACCGCTGCTGACCGAGCAAGACGCGATCCTTTCCGATGAACTCAACCACGCGAGCATCATCGACGGCGTACGGTTGTGCAAAGCGAAACGGCTTCGCTACAAGCACAACGACATGGCCGACCTGAAGGCGAAGCTCGAAGAAGCGAAAGACTGTCGCTTCAAGATGATCTTCACCGATAGCGTGTTCAGCATGGATGGCGACTTGGCGAAGTTGCCCGAAATTTGCGATCTCGCCGATGCGTACGATGCCATAGTCGGCATCGACGATTGCCACGGCACCGGTCACCTCGGTGCGACGGGCCGCGGTGCGGCCGAAGAACTCGGCGTGCTCGACCGCATCGACATTATCACGGGGACGCTCGGCAAAACGCTCGGCGGCGCGAGTGGCGGCTTCACCGTGGCAAGTGCCGAGATCGTCGATTGGTTGAAGAACCGCAGCCGCACGTACTTGTTTTCAAATGCCGTTCCGCCCGCGTTATGTGCGGCCGGCATGAAGGCGTTAGAACTGGTCGACGCGAGTGCGGAACTGCGGGAGCAATCCCGTGCGAATGCGAAACGCCTGCGTGCGGGGCTAGAATCGAAGGGCTTTACGCTCAAGCCAGGACCGACGCCGATCATTCCGGTGATGTTCGGGGATGCCGCGATTGCGTCGAAAATGGCCGAGGAACTCCTCACGCTCGGCATTTACGTGATTGCCTTCAGCTTCCCCGTGGTGCCACAAGGTCAGGCACGAATCCGGATGCAAGTTTCGGCCGCACACACGCCAGAACAAATCGATCAGGCCATCGCCGCCTTCGAGACGGTGGGCAAGAAACTGGGCGTCATTCCCGTGTGATGACACGTTCTACGAGCCACCGGGTTAATCCCGGTGGGAGTCTCCCGCCGGGATTAACCCGGACGGCTCGTAAATACTCATAACCCAGTGTAAGACAGACGCGATGAAACGGTTTTGGCTCGCTTACGCGCAACTGCTGCGGTTGCCGAATGTGTTTACGGCGTTCGCGGACATTGCGATGTCCGCGTGTGCGGCGGGATACGTCCTGGTGGCGTTCGACACGTTCGTGCTTTTGCTGTTGGCCTCTGGCAGTCTCTATTGCGGTGGGATGGTTTGGAACGACATTTTCGACCGCCGCGAAGACCGCAAAACGCAGGCGTTTCGGCCGATTCCGTCGGGGCGCGTGCCGTTGCGGAACGCGGTGGGTATCGGCATCGTCACGTTCGCGGTGGGCATCGGCTGCGGTGCGATTGCGAATGTGCCGGTGGAGATACTGATCGCGTTACCGGCGATGATTCTGCTTTACAATGCGTGGCTGAAACACACGCCGTTCGGCCCCGTGGCGATGGGCGCGTGCCGGTTCCTGAACGTGCTAATGGGCTTATCGGGAAGCGGTTTGGACATCTGGACGGATTTGAACATGCACCTCGCAGCGACGACGGGACTGTATATCGTTGGCGTCACGTGGTTCGCCCGAACCGAAGAAAGCACCTCGGCCCGCAGGAGTCTGATCGCGGCCAGCGTCGTCATTTTTGCCGCCATCGTGCTGGCCGTCACGGTGCCGGGCCACCTGACGGCGGGGCAGGGCACGGTGTTCTTCCCGTACCTGTTGGTGGCGTTCAGTTTCCTTATCGGCGTGAAGCTGATTACAGCGATTCAACAACCCGGCCCGAAGCCCGTGCAAGCGGCGATCAAGCGTTGCATTCTCGGCCTCATCGTGCTCGATGCGATTCTCGCCACCGCGTTCGTCGGCCTGCCAGGGCTACTCATACTATTGCTGTTGCCACCGGCGTTGTGGCTCGGAAAATGGGTCTATTCCACGTAAAACGAAACCATTCAGCCGTATGAAACTTCACGCTGAAACTGAGACGCATTGCCCTCGGAACGACTCGTTCTGTTTCCGTGGTTTCCGTGAATTCCGTGGTTCTCTTCCATTCAGAAGACCGAGCAGAAAAAGACATGATTAACCACGGAAAACACAGAAAACACGGAAATGAAGTCAAGCGACGACGTCACGAGATTGAAGCGTTACCACGTAACTTTTGAGGTTCCCGATATGTACCGAATGCTGTTAATCGGAGGCATCACTTTGGCCATCACCGCCGGTTCCGCGACTGCGGACCCCGAAACGACCGCGAAGGCGCGTGCGATTATCGACGCGCACGTGAAAGCGATTCGCCCGCTCGAAATCATCTCCGGGAAAGCTTGGTGGGACGCGAATACGACCGGGGATAAGGCGGCGTTCCAGAAGAAGGAAGACGCGCAAAACCGGCTCGATGCGGCCCTCGCGAACGCGGCCACTTTCGCCGAATTGAAAGCACTCAAAGACGCCGCGGCGAAGATCGACGATAAACTCGTGTCGCGGCAAATCGAGTTGCTGTACCTGATGTACCTTGAAAAGCAGGTCGATCCGGCGCTTTTGAAGCAGATGACCGCAAGGGCGAACGCGGTCGAGGCGAAGTTCAACGTCTACCGTGCGAAGGTCAACGGCCAGGAACTCGCCGATAGCAAGGTGCGCGAACTGCTGAAGAGTTCGACCGACTCGAACTTGCGAAAGACCGTGTGGGAAGCGAGCAAAGGCGTCGGCAAAGATGTCGAAGCGGACTTGAAGGAATTGGTGAAGTTGCGGAATCAGGCGGCCACGCAACTCGGCTTCAAGAACTTCCACGCGATGATGCTGTTCATCAACGAGCAAGAGGGCGTCGAACTCCTGAAGTTATTCGACGAACTCGATGAACTCACACGCGAACCGTACGCGAAAGCGAAAGCCGAGATCGACGAGAAACTCGCCGCGAACGCGGGTGTTAAAGTTGCAGATTTAATGCCGTGGCATTACCACGACAGCTTCTTCCAGGAATCTCCGGCGGTGTTCGACGTCGATCTCGATCAGCCATTTAAGACGGCGGACATTCTCGAACTGTGCCGGAAATTTTACGCGGGGATCGATCTGCCAATCGACGATGTCATCGCACGCAGCGACCTCTACGAGAAGAAGGGGAAGTCCCCACATGCCTTCTGCACGGACATCGACCGCGAAGGCGATGTGCGCGTGTTGGCGAACATTACGGCCACCGAATATTGGGCGAGCACGATGCTCCACGAACTCGGGCACGCGGTGTACAGCAGCAAGAACATCCCGCAAACGGTGCCGTACGTGCTTCGCGGCGAGGCCCACATTCTGACCACCGAAGGCGTGGCGATGCAGTTTCAGAAGTTCTCGAAGTCGCGCGCGTGGCTCGAAAAAATGGGCGTGAAGGTCGAGAACCCCGCCGCGTTCGATGCGACCTCCACGAAGGTGCTTCGCAACGAACTGCTGATTTTTAGCCGATGGTGCCAGGTGATGTTGCGGTTCGAAAAAGCGATGTACGAGAACCCCGACCAAGACTTGAACAAACTGTGGTGGGACTACGTCGAGAAGTATCAACTCTTGAAGCGCCCCATCGGCCGCAGCGAGCCGGATTACGCGAGCAAGATCCACATTTGCTCGGCACCGGTGTACTACCACAACTATATGATGGGGCAATTGTTCGCGTCGCAGGTTCACCACACGATCGCGAAGGAACTGTACGACGGGGCGGCACCCAGCAGCGTGAATTACATCGGCGATAAGCGCGTCGGCGGGTTCATGAAGGCGAAGATTTTCGAGCCAGGCCGCACGTTAAACTGGCGCGACCTGATGAAATTCGCAACCGGCGCGGAACTGAGCGCGAAGGCATTCTCGCTCGATTTCCAGATGAAGTAATCGTCGTGTAAATCGGCTAAAATCCGATTTACTAACGCTGTCCCCTCACGAACTGACGACGCGATTGCGTCCGGTGTTTTTGGCTTTGTATAAATTGACGTCGGCCCGCTTGAGAAGTTCAGCGGGCGTGAGTTCGACCTCGCCGCCGATTGTCGTCGAAGCGCCAATGCTGACCGTGAGGTTGAGCACGATGCCATCGTTTCGGAACGGTTGATTGTTGATGGCGGCACGCACCCGTTCGGCGGCGGCACCGGCTTCATTGCTGTTGGTTTCCACGAGCACCATCGCGAATTCTTCACCACCATATCGTGCAAACAAATCTTCGCGGCGGACGAACGATTTCAAACGATGGCTGAGTTCGCGCAACACGTTGTCGCCGCAAAGGTGCCCGTGTTGGTCGTTCACCTGCTTAAAGCGATCGAGGTCGAGCATGAGCACGGAAAGCGGGCGTTCGTGGCGGATCGAACGTGCCAATTCGCGATCCAAGAAATCGATGAGAAAACGATGGTTGTTAATGTTCGTCAAACCATCGGTGATCGTCAGCCGATAAATTTCTTCGTGGTAGTCGGCTTCGATGTTCCCGCCTGTGAGGAACTTGTAAATGCAGTTGCCAACCCGCAAGAAGTTTCCGTCCCGCAACGCGGTTGGGGTCGTGACTTGATGATCGTTGACGAAGGTGCCGTTCGTGCTGCCGAGGTCGAGTACGAGGTATCCGTCGCTGTCGGGTTCGATCACCGCATGGCGGCGCGACACGGAGTTATCGTGAATGCGGATGTCGTTATCGTCGCCACGACCCAACCGGAGGGAGTCCATGCCGAGCGAGTAACGTCGACCGATCGACTGATTCGTCGGGTAAATATGAACGAGACAATTCGCGCTATCGCCCGATAGCAGCAACTGCTTTCGCGATGTAACCAGCGTTTCGAGACTGCGTTCGGACATCTTGCGCGGCTGCTAAAATACGTGTAATCGAATCCCAACTGACGTTTAATAGCACCTAGCAGAGAGGAAAGATGCGAACGGCGTTGCGATTCCGTCGAACGTCAGTCGTGCGAGGTCAACAATCGTTGTGAGAGTTGAAAATTATGCCGGTACAAATCGAAACGGGGAAGGAATACCGCATCACCCACACGATTTCGCACAGTCAAAAAATCGCAGACGATCCGACGTAAGTCGACTTTTGCATCGTGCGCAGAAGTGTCTCCAAGTGTCGTGAGAATGTCGTGCTCGGTCGATTTTGTGTCGCCATTTGCGCCGGTTGTCGAAACGAGAACATTCGACATAACCCACGATTCGCGTTCGAGTTGTGGAATACAGATCAGCGAAAGCCGTTCAAAAAGAGGACTTTTGGAGCCTCAAAAACCGGAAAAACACCCCAAAAAACGGTTTTGGAGCGTCCGCAATTGTGACTTACGTCACGGAATGCCACGCACGATCGGCGGGCCGATCATCTGCGTGATGCGGATTGGTAGGCGTTGCCACATGCGGATCATCTTTTGGTAGCGTGGGTTTTCGGGTCGCATTTCGCCGAGTGCGCCCGACCGCAGATAGTATTGCCACGTTGCGGGGTACGTTTCGGCTCCCCACTGTTTTTTGAACTTAAACGTCGGGCCATCGAGCGTGGATCGCCCGAAGTCGAACACGCTCTGGCCGCGTTCGATGGCCCGGTCGAGCAGGTGGCGATACATGAGCATGTTCGCGCAGGTCGCATTGAATTCGCGCAGAGAGGAAGCCGTGGGAACTTCGGTGATGCCGCGACCGTGCATGAGCATGGCGGTGGCAACCGGTTGCTCACCCGCACTCACGAGGCAGATTTCCGCCCGGCCGGGGAAGGTGCGTAACATCTCGCGGAAGAAGTCGCGGTGGTACAACGGCGTACCGAGGTCGCGCATGTTCTGGCTCATCACCGCATAGTATTTGCCCAGAAGTTCCTCACCGCCCCACGTCACTGTCAACTCGCTCTTTTCGCCCTTGCGGACCTGGTTGCGGACCTTCGTATCGAGCTTCTTCCAGAGTAAATCGGTCGTCTTCGGCAGGGCCAGCCGCATGTGAACTTTCGTCGTCATCTTGCCGTTGAGTTCGGGGTGTTCGATTGGCGTTTCGTGGCGAAGTTCGAGGTGCCGGACGTTGAGTTCGTCGGCGAGTTCGACGGCGCGATCGATAAGCAACATCTGAACATCGGGCGAATCGGCGACGACGCCGTTGCTGTTGAGGTACGGCAAACTGACGAGGAATCGGCCGAACAAAAGGCTGTTCACATACGCGAGCGGCAGGTAGCCACACGTGCGGCCTTCGGCTGTCGCCTCAACCGCAAACACGTCGTGCTGTAGGCCGTTTTGCAATACCGTTAGCCAGTTCGGATCGGCACCGAGCGCGGTATTCGCACGGTGCGTGGCAAACTCGGCGAGCGACGGAAGGCGACTCCGCAACGAAGACGCGGTGTGGACGGCAACCGAGATCGCCGCTTCAGATTGCGGGCTATGCAGGCGAATCATCGCGTTTCCACGGGCGTGTTGATGGTTCATCTGCATCAGGATAGGACGGAAACCGGGTGCGTGCCAATGGTCGGCATTCGCACCGTAGCCGTGGTCGTTTCGGAGAGTTCGGCATCCATCGCCGCTTGCCACTGCCATTGCCGCGCGAGGCCCGCATCGAGCCGCGTTTTCGGCTGCCAGCCGATATGGCTGCGGATCTTCTGCGACTCCGCAAACGTCTGGCGCTGATCGCCGAGGAGTGCCGGTTTGTGAACGACTTCGACCGTCCGCCCGGAAAGTACTTCTAGCTTGCGGATCACTTCGAGTACGGTTGCCGATTCGCCGCCGCCAACGTTGTAAGTTTCACCGACGGGGGCATCAATGGCGGCAATCGTCGCGTCGATGCAATCGCCGACGTACGTGCTGCCGCGAATCTGCTGGCCATCGCCGAAGATCTCAAGATGCTCGCCGCGCAAGATCGCGCGGATGAATGTGCTGAATGCCATATCGGGGCGTTGGCGTGGCCCGTAAACGCTGAAGTAACGGAGCGTGACGAGCGGGATGCCGAAAGCCTCGGCGTAGGCTTGCGCGAGATGTTCCGCCGCGAGTTTCGTGACGCCGTACGGCGAGATCGGCCGCGGCTGCGACGATTCATTTCCAAGTGCGAGTTTGCCGTAAACGCTCGAAGTCGAAGCGAGCACGAAGCGACGCAGTTGCCCCGACGCACGCCGGACCGCCTCGAGTAACCGTTGCGTGGCCTGAACGTTGCACGTCCAGTAGCTGTCGAAATCGGTCCAGCTTTTTTGCATTCCCGGCAGTGCGGCAACGTGGAACACCACGTCGGCCTCTTCGACGATGGCATCGAGCGGATCGGTGCGCAAGTCTGCGGACGAAAAATGATACCGCGGATGTGCGAGCACCACCGCCTGATTGTGAGACTTCAGCACCGGAGAATAGTACGGCGTGAAGCAATCGACGCCGACGACGGTGTGGCCTCGCCGCAGCAAGTCTTCGCAGAGGTGCGAGCCGATGAACCCCGCCGCACCCGTAACAACGCAACGCATGATCGTCATCCTTACGAACACGAGCGGCTGAGCATCCGGTCGTAAATTGCCGTGAGTTTTTCCATCCGAGCCGGGAAACTGAACCGCGACTCAATCGTCTGGCGACCAGCGACGCGGTACTGATCTCGCAATTCGGGGCGTACTGCGAGTTCGAGTAATGCGGCCGTCATGCCGGGAAGATCACCCGGTGCAACCAGCGTGCCATTGCTGCCACTATCGATGACGCGCGGGATGCCATTGATCCGCGTCGCCACCGAAGGCACTTCGAGCGCCATCGCTTCGAGGAGCACGTTCGGCAAGCCTTCGCGCAAACTGCTGAGCGCGAAGACGTCCATTGCTTCGTAATACGTTCGGACATCGGACTGCCAGCCGGCAAGCACGATGTAAGGCCGCACTTGGAGTTCATCCGCGAGCGCTTCGAGCCGCTTGCGGTCGCCACCTTCGCCGACGATCACCAGCCGCACATCGCGACCAGACTCGCGCAGGGTGTGTACCGAGCGGATCAGCACGTCGAACGCTTTCTCTTCGGCGAGGCGACCGACTGCGCCGATCACGAAGGACTCGACGGGCAGCCCGAGTTTCGTTTTGGCTTCCGCAGTCATCAGCGAACGGCGGTAGTCGTCGGCATCGATCGCGTTTTCGAGCAGCACGCACTTCGAGGCCGAGACGCCGATACTCCGGCATTCGCGGTAAAGGTCTTCCGAAACGCAGATGACTCTCTCGTATCGCGGCAGGCAGAACTTATCGATGCGGTAGTACAACGGCGTGCGGGCGGTCTGGTGAACCCAACCATGAACGGTGGTGACGAGCCGCATCTTCCAGAAGCGATTGAGCAAGAGGCCGAGCGCGTTGGTTTTGTAATCGTGGCCGTGCCAGATCGCGACGTTCTCCCGCTTGCAAACGTCGAGCAGCCCTCGAACGACTTTCCAATCCCACGGCCCGCGATCCGGGATCGAAATCAGCGGCGCGCCGTACTTCTCCGCCTTCGTGACGATATCCACGTACCCCGGATCGCCGGGCGGGTAGAGGTAGCCGCACAGCATTTTGTAGCCGAGCGGTTCGAGGAATCGCGGCGAATTCAGAATGGTTTTGTCGGGGCCGCCACCAGATCCGGTGACGACGCGCGTATCGAAGACGACCGGCGGCGCGGCCAATCGTCCCGTTCGCACTCGTGGCGTGTTCGATACTTGCAGCGTCGATGTCATCGGTCGAAATCTCAGTTGGCCAAGGAGAGCGCGGGGTGCTGGTTTGCGGCGGCCTGAATGCGATCCGTCAGCGGTCGCAGGCAGGTTTCCCAGTGGTGGTGTTCTTCGACGAACTGCCGGCCGGAAAGTCCGAGTTCGCGTCGCCGTGCGGGGTTGTCGAACAAACCGGAAACGGCTTCGACCCACTCGTGCGCCGTTTCGGCGGACAGCAGATGCGTACCCGGAACGGTTTTCAGTGCAGCGAGCGCGGGGGGAGCGACAACGGTCGCCTTTGCCATGGCGAGCGCTTCGAGCACCTTGTTTTGCAGGCCGCGCGAGAGCTGCATCGGTACGATCGCAACGGCGGCGGCGGCGAGGTGCGGGCGGACATCGGGCACTTGGCCAATCAGCCGAATGCCGGGCCGCGCGGCGAGGGCTTGCACGGCGGGCGTCGGTTTGCGGCCGATCAGCCAATACTCGGCATCGGGGTGTTTCGCACGTAACTGCGGCCAAACTTCGTCCGCAAACCAGATTGCGGCATCGACGTTCGGCAGATAATCGAGCGCACCGACAAACGCACACGCACGTTGCGTCGGCACATCGCTCGGCTGGAAATATTCGAGATCGACGCCGTTCGTCGCGACCGTGGCGGAACCGGCACCGGCGACGGTATCGAATAAGTCCGCTTCCGCGCGGCTCACGAGCGTGGCGGCCTCGGCCCACTTCGGCAAGTCCGCCTCGACGCTTCGGACGCGCGCACCTTCCCAGCGATATAGCCACGATTTCGGCCAGCTTGCCGTGGCGGCGAAATCGAACCATTTCTGACTGTCGAGATCGACGACATCGACGAACGCGGGCACTTTGGCAAACGTCGGCGTTCGCAAGTACGGCACGAGGCTCGACGCGGAAATGATCGCAGCACCGAACGGTTTCTCGCGGTGCCAGCCTTGCACGATGCGTTGCAATTCCGATGACCAAAACGCGCCTTCGGATAAACTCCGACCGCACGCCAGCGAAATCCCCGCTCGGGCAAGTCGGCCAAATCGGCTCGTGGGAACGATCGAGACACGGTCGCAAAGTTCGCCGAGTGTCGTACGGGTGTCATCGCTGACCGGCTCGTCGGCGAGGCAGGCGAGATCGACGGTGTGATGACGTGCAAGTTGCCGCAGCAAGTGGAAATTGCGTATCCGGTCGCCTTTGTCGGGCGGGAAAGGGACGCGGTGCGTGATGTAAAATACGCGCGAAGACATAGCACTCTCTGGCCAGTGCGTGAGACTGGCTGCAATCGCTGGAAACGAGAATTACGCCGGTAACAGCGACGTGACGACTTTGGCCTGCGGCGTCGTCACATGACGGAGGAAAACTTCGCCGACGACTTCGCGACGGGGCAACAGAAACAGCCTGCGGAGCCACGTTGGGCCGCAACCCGCCGCCTTCATGAGCGTGGCGACAATGATCCGCATATCGAACCAGAAGCTCGAATTTTCGATGTAATACAGATCGTAAACGACCTTGCGCCGAACGCTGAGGAGATCCGAATCGGCGGGCAGCTGAATCTGCGATAATCCCGTGACGCCCGGTTTCACGAGCAAGCGGTGTGCGTAGCCGGGGACTTCGTCGTTGAGCTTCTTGAGTTCGATCATTTCGGGGCGTTCCGGCCGCGGCCCGACGAGGCTCATATCGCCCATGAGCACGTTAAAAATCTGCGGGAGTTCGTCGAGGTGCGTTTTGCGCAACAGGTTCCCGACCGGCGTGATTCGCGTATCGTACTTCTGCGACCAGGCCGGCCCGCCACTGATCTTTTCGACGTTGTAAGTCATCGTACGTAGCTTCAAAATCTTGTACGGCTTGCCGCCCCGCCCGAGCCGCGTCTGGTTGTAGAAACCGGGGCCAGCCGACGACAATCGAACGAGCGCGTACGCAAAGCCAATTAGCAGCAATGCGAACGGCAATATCGCTACGGCGATCAGATAATCGACAACGGACTTCGATGCCGCATACCACGAATTATCGGGTGCGACCTGCACCGCAAAAGTGGGTGGCAAACTATCGATTTCTGGCCATAACGTACGACACGTTTTCGGCAGAATCGGATTGTCCGATGTACTCGTGCTATTGGGGGGCGTTGCCACGTGGGCCTCGAGGGTGCGAATCATTGGGGGCGAACCATCCGCGTCGAACTTAATTGCCAGCAATTGCTTTCCGAACCGCAGGTAAAAACTCTACGAAAAACTGCTCCGTCGTATCGTTCGTTTTCTGCGCGTTATCGAGTGCGACGAGCCGCCGCGTCGCGTACATCTTGTAAAGAACCGATTGACCGACGAACTCCGTGCGGGCTTCTTCCGCAGCCATCCAGATTCCATCGAGCGTCCACGCCCAGTTCACTTGCAGCGACACTGCCGGGAAGGTATCCGTGTCGAAGCGGGCCGACCAGTAACTCGATTCCTTCGCGGTCGTCGGGTCGAGCATTTCGCGTCGCAATCGTTGGCCGACGGGACGGTATCCGGCCCCGTCGTAGCAGCGTTCGGGGTCGTGCGCGCCGATCTCTCGCGAATCGCCTGCGAGTATCAGCACGGAGATCGCCTCACCCGTTTTCGCGTTTTTGTAAACGCGATGGACGTGTGCGATCGCCTGCGTTTGCTTCAATTGTTTCGCATCGTAATCGACGTCCTCGCCCACCCAGTCTTTCCCCGATAGTGGAATCGCACTGAGCTTGGCCTGAACGACTTCGGCAACGGCGGCATCGGTTCTTCCCCACGTCTGGGATGCTTGGAACACCCCTGCTGCGAGCAACACGACCGCGGCAATTGCCACGACAACAAACTTCATGAACGAACCTCTCGTACCTTTGGGAACCAAAATCGTGGCATGGTTCCAATCGCGGCGACTTTAGGTAGAGAGTGAATGATTCCACCACTTACCCACCCACCCATCCCTGGAGTCACGCCGAATTTCGGAATCAACCTAACACACCAACGACTTACGTCCGATTTCGATCGTCTGGAACCACGCGGGAACCAGCCCGAAATCGTTACGCCGGTAACTGTTTGACGTAGTTATAACCGTAAGCATGAATGTCGGTCTTGACGCCGTTGACCACCGCACCGAGTAGCGGGATGTTCAACTGGCTCAATCGCTCGGAAGCATTCAGAACCTTCGGCAGTTGGCTGATGTCTTGCAGCACCGAGATCAGCACGCCATCGACGTGCTGACCGATCAGAAGCGCGTCGGCCACCGGAAGCACGGGGCACGAATCGACGACGATAAAGTCGAACTGACCGCGAAGGCGGTTGAACAGCGTTTCGAGCGGGTGGCCTTGAGCCAGCGCCGCAACGACGCGGTTCGAACATTGTCCGGCCGCAATCAGCCAGAGGTTCGGTACGGTCGTCGGTTGTACCGCATCGCTCACGTCGACTTCGGACAGCAGAATTTCCGAACAGCCCGGCGTCAGCGGCACGTCGAACAAGCGGTGCATCGACGGGTTGCGGAGGTCGCAATCGAGGATCAGCGTACGAAGTCCGGCTGTCGCCATGCTCGTGGCCAGTTGGCTCGAAAGCGACGTCTTGCCTTCGCCCTGCATCGCGCTCGTCACCATAATCACTTGCATCGACTGCGTCTTCGCCGTGTGGAGAAGCATCGTTCGCGTCGAGTTGACCGACTCGTTGAGAATGAATCGCCAGTTCTGGTTCTGGTCGGCTTCGCCCGCTTTCAGGCTCGCCCGACTTGGGAAAGCAGGAATCGTGCCGATGATTCGCAAACCGAGTTCGTTGACGACTTGATCGACGCTATCGACGCGGCGGTTCCGCCATTCGAGGAAGGCAACGAGCGTCAGAACGCCGAAGAATGCAATCACGCCGGTGGCCGCACTCAACATAAACTTTTGTTTCACGTTGTAGTTCATGACGATAGCTGGGTCTTCGCGAACCTTGACGCGACCTTCCGTGTTCTTCGAGAACAACGTGAGTTCGAGAATCTGCTTGGTGATGTTCGCTTGTTGTTCCTTGAGCGGCTTGAGGTCTTCGGCCGTTCTCGCCGCTTTCGCACCGTGCTTCGTGACGATCGTGAGTCGTTCTTGTTCTTCAATGAGCGCGATCTTTTTGATCTTTATGGATTCTTCCGCGATTACGAGTTCTCTCTTGGCAATCGTGGATTCTTTCTCCTCGGCGGCAACCGTTTCGGATCGATATCGCTTCTCAATATCGACGCGCTTCTCCGTTTTCGATTCCACACTAGTAGCCTGTAGTTTCTTGATGTTTTCTTCGTAACGTTTGAGCGACGGATGATTCGGATCTTTGATTCGTAGTTTCGCTTCTTCGTACGCTTTGCGCTCCAGGCTCAAATCGGACAAAATCGCTCTATAATTTAGGTCTTTTGAGAGTTCCGTGTCGAGGAGTTCGTCCGACAGCGGTTTATTTCTCACCCCCTCGATCGCATCGCTCGATGCACGAATACGGCTCCTATAGTCGTTGATTTTATTTTCCAGAACGCTGATCTCAGCATGTAACGCGCCGACGCGCGTCGTCAACAGAGTCATGAGCGGTCCGATTTGAGACACTTCCGTCGGTACGCCATTCTGGCTTTGCGTGTCGAGGCTGGCCTCTTCGGATTCAATCCGCTTCCGCAGTTCTTCCTTGAGTAATTTCAGATCGTCCAGTTTCTTTTTACGATCTTGCTGTAACCCGGAACTCGATTCGCTCACGTACTCTTTGATCAACGACTCGAGAATGACCTTGAGTTGATCGGGGTTATCTCCGTTCATCCCGACCGACATCAAGTCGGGCGTTGGCCAGCGAAGAACGATCAAATCTTGAATGACCTTCACAGGATCATCCGAATTGGCAATCATTGCAAAATTGGCCACATCGGGGTTAGCCACGACACGTTTAATAATCATCCGCGTTGTGACGATCGCTTCTTGGTTCTTCTTGAAGTTATCGAAGTTCTCATCGTACGTGCCCTGACCGCTGTTCACACCCGCCCGGAGTGGCATAATCTCGACGACGGCTTTCACTTGGTGTTTGCCAGTCGGCGAAGAGATCCAAAGCGCGGCGGCGGCGGCGAGCGCCACGAGCAAGCCGAGAAAGCTCGCGAGTACCCAACGCCGTTTCAAAGCGTTGAGCAAGCCCATGAGCGTGGGGACAGTCCGCGCGGGTGGCGGGATCGCCGTGCCATGTGATGGGGCGCTGTACGGACCCGTCGGCACGTTGTAGACCGGTGGGGAGTACGGCGCGAGCGGGTTACCGGAGTTCATATCGTATTCTTGAGGACGGCGCATTCTGTTAGCTCCCAGCAGACCGTACGAGGATTCCAAACATTTCGTGACGGACAGCGGGGATCCACGACAGTCAACGCCACCGTTCGGCGAACGGTGCTAGACATCGCAGACAAACCCGTCATCGCATCTTCTATGCCGCACGAAACCGACAGGGCGACACGAGTGAAAACCTTTGCCCATCACCCCGAAGCGAAAATCTAGTTCACCGTATTGCCTAAGGTAAACGATTCTCAGAAAGTTTTTATCGCGGGCCGCGTTTTCATACCGAGACTTTGACTTTGACCCAGTTTGTCAACTTTGCGAAGCAATTGTAAACGGGTGCGCCCGTTAGGCATAGTTTACGAACTATTGCAAATTAAGCGGCTCGTTTCGTAATTCCTGCCGAATGGGTTGTGGGTGTATTTTAGTTAATTCCGGTCGTACTGATAGAGTTGGCAAGTTTCGTTGTACCGGTTGGCCGGAAATGACGATGGAATAGGCTAGTTGGGTTCGATGGAGTCGGGCGGTATCGCGCGGCAGAACCTGGCAAATTTTCTCGCATTCGTCACGGTTTAGGAGGAACTGGCATGTTCCGCGCCCGCATCGCGACTCGTTTGTTGTTCGCCGCTCTCGGGATCGCCATTGGGTTGGCCGGCGTCGGATGCCACTCGGGTCAAACCTACGTCGAGCCGATTCCCGATCTTCAGTTGCCCAAGGAACTGAACAAAGTGTCGTTGCCGACATATACCGTCGAATCGCCGGACATCCTTTTAATCGATGCCATCCGCGTCATTCCGTTGCCGCCCTACCGCGTACAACCGTTAGACGTCTTGTTCCTGAACGCGACAAACACGATTCCAGATGAACCGATTAAAGGCATTTATCCAGTCGAACCCGACGGAACAATTAACTTAGGTATCGCTTACGGTGGGACGTTCAAAGTCGTCGATCTCACTACGCCGGAAATTGAAAAGCGGTTGACAGCGTTCCTGGCGAGAACAGTGAAGGATCCTACGATCGCCGTTTCACTCGCACAATCGCGTGGCGGCCAGCAAATCTCCGGTCAGCACCTCGTGCGGCCAGATGGTACCGTTGGCATGGGCATTTACGGTAGCGTGTACGTGGCTGGTATGAGCCTGAATCAAGCGAAAGCGGCAATCGAACAGCACTTGTCGCGTTACCTGTTCAAGCCCGAAATCAGTATCGATGTCTTCGCGTTCAACAGCAAGTGGTATTACGTCATCACGGACTTCGCCGGTAGCGGCGAGCAAGTCGCCCGACTGCCCTGCACCGGGAACGAGATGGTCCTCGATGCCATCGCACAGATCGGCGGCCTGTCGGCGGTGTCGTCGAAGAAAATCTGGGTCGCACGCCCCGCACCTGCCGGAACGCAGGATCAGATTCTGCCCGTCGATTGGAAGGGTATCACTCGCCGCGGCCAGACGCGAACCAACTATCAGGTTCTCCCCGGCGACCGCGTGTTCGTGATGTCGCAACCGCTGACCAAGTTCGACACCTACTTCGGACGAGTGTTAGCACCCGCCGAGCGAGCCTTCGGGTTCACACTCCTCGGTGCCTCGACCATCCAGACGGTGAACGGCCAGAACTTCGGCGTAGGCGGGGGAGTCGGACGATAATCTGACGATAGTAACGAAAATAACCTCCGCGACATCGAGTTTGCGGCAATAACGACGGCGGGCGACTCCATCATGGGGTTGCCCGCCGTCGA
Source organism: Limnoglobus sp. (assembly GCA_043780595.1). Lineage (GTDB taxonomy): Bacteria > Planctomycetota > Planctomycetia > Gemmatales > Gemmataceae > Limnoglobus. The sequence goes on along the minus strand of JAYWCL010000127.1, from coordinate 4,262 downwards.
TTCGTTTCCATAGTCGCAGTCACACGGCCAGGAATGTCCCAGTTGACGGGCACGATGTTTGCGTTAGCCTAAATATTGTTGGCGAGCATCGGCGCAACGAACACGAAGGAGCACAGTTATGCGACACGTAGGATTTTATTCATTCGCGGTGATAGCGTTGCTCAGTCTGTCATCGTTTCAGGTGGCAATCGCGCAACCGCAACCGGGCGTTGGCCCCACTCGCTCGCCCAGCTTTAGCCCGTACCTGAACCTGCTTCGCAACAACGGCGGTGGTGGGAGTGCCGTCACGAATTACTACGGCATCATCCGCCCGCAACAGCAACTTCAACAACAATCGGGAATGCTGCAACAGCAGCTTTCGACGCAAAATCAGTCGATTCAGGGCCTGAGTAACAGCAGCGGCGATAACACCGTGGGACCGATCACCGGTAGCGGCGCGTCGTTCGGGTTCTATTCGCACTACTTCAACACTCTTACTCCAGGTGGCGGAGGCGGTGCTCGTTCCGGCTCGTCGGCGGGACGCAGTGGCGGTATGGGCATGAATGGCATCGGTGGCGGCAACATCGGTCAAGGCCCCCGCCAAAACCTCGGCAACGCGGGTGGTGGTCGCGCTCGACGCTAACGAACACGTGCGGAGTTTCCTCTGCACTTTTACTTTTGGAAAGGATTCCCCAATGCGTCCGTTTTCGACTCTTCATCGTGTCGCTGTTGCGACTCTCGCGGTGATGGCTGCGAGTTCGACTCCTGCCGTTGCAGACGAAATCCCGACGCTGTTCGGGAACAAGACGAAGTCCGTACCGCCGAAGATCTATCCCGTCCTCGAGAATCGCTACATCAAGCAGTTCAGCGGGCCGACGATCTCGCCGTGTGGCCCCTGCTTCGGGTTCCACAAAACGCAGTGGCGATCGTGGGCCGATGCGTGCGGCGAACCGCACGAAGCCGCGCCGACACGGGTAACGAGTTCGACCCCAGAAGAGGCTCCACCGCCAACGGATGCCGATAAAAAAGACGACAAGAACGGCAACGGTGAAAAAAAGGACGACAAAAAGACCGAAGAAAAGAAGCCCGTAGAGAAGAATTCACTTCTGACTCCGCCTCCGGCGCTCTTGATTCCGAAAGTCGATACCACAAAGAACGACATCGTGATTCCCGTGCCGAAAGCGACGGTTCCAATCAGCATCCCCGTGCTGAACAACATCCAAATCGTCGCCCCCAGCACGCTCACCGTACCGGAAGTCAAGCTTCTCGTCGTTCCCACGCTACCGACCGTACAAGCGAAGTAGTTTCCTCGCCCTCCAGCAGAAATCTCCCACCTCGTCGCAACGGTACCATTACGGTGCTAAGTTGCAACGGGCGGGAGATTTCTCTGTTTATCGAGGTGTTGTCGATGTCCGATTTGTATGTCGTTACGGGTGGCGCTGGCTTCATTGGCTCGCACGTCGTCGAAGAACTAACGCGAATGGGCCGACGAGTTCGCGTGTTCGATAACTTCGACACGGGTTTGGAAGAAAACCTCGCGCATCTGTCGCCGATGCCGGAGATCATTCGTGGCTCGTTGACCGAACGGGAAGATGTCGAACGGGCGTTGGCGGGTGCGAGCGTCGTGTACCACCTCGGTGCGATGGCATCGGTGGCGAAGAGTATCGAAGACCCGCTCGGTTGTCATGCGGTCTGCGCGACGGGAACGTTGAACGTGCTGGTGGCCGCTCGGAAAGCCGGTGTACGCCGTATTGTCTATGCCGCCAGTTCGAGCGCCTACGGCTCGGCGTCGGACCCCGACGGCCAGGACGAAGATACGCCCCTTTGTGCACTGTCGCCGTACGCCGCCGCAAAACTCACGGGCGAACTCTATTTGCAGGCATTTGCGGCCACTTACGGCATCGAAACCGTTCGCCTGCGCTTCTTCAATATCTTCGGGCCGCGCCAACGTGCCGATAGTCCCTATTCGGGCGTGATCGCGATTTTCGTCGGCACGATGACATCGGGCCGCGTGCCGATCGTTCACGGCGATGGCGGTCAATCGCGAGACTTCACTTATGTAGTCGATGCGGTGCAAGCCGTCGTGAAAGCGGGCGACGTCCCTGGTGTTTCGGGGCGAGTGTTCAACGTCGGCATCGGCGGAAGCATCTCCGTCCTCGACTTAATCGATTCGCTAAATTCGCTACTCGGCACGAGCGTGAAACCGACATTCGCACCATCGCGATTGGGCGACGTACGCTTCTCTCGCGCGAAAATCGCTCGAATCCGCGAAGGGCTGAACTATAGCCCCCGCGTGACATTCCACGAAGGTTTACGCCGGACGCTCGAATGGTATCAGCAAAGCGCGAAGTAAAATCGACGTAAGTCACAATTGCGGACACTCCAAAATCGGTTTTTGGGGTGTTTTTTCGGTTTTCGAGGCCCAAAATCGCGGCTTTTCGATCGCAAATCGACGGGCGAATTCCCGTATCTCGAACCCGCTTTGCGATTTGCGTCGAGGATCTCATTTTCACATCAGCCGAAACTACCGGTTATTTTGCGACCGAATGCGACCGAAAATCGACCGAATGCGACCGTTCTGTGTCATTTGCGCGCACTTCTGTGTCATTTCGCGACACTTTTGCGTCACTTTGCGCACGACACGAATTCCGACTTACGTCGGATCGCCTGCGATTGTTTGACTGTTCGCGTTCGCATGGGTGAAGCCGATACGCGGGTTCAAACCCCGTTCCGCAGGTGCGTCTCGCCCAGTCTCGTAACTTCGGATACAAAAGTGACATTCTCTCCGACCGACGAGGATCGCTTCCGTGAAACGGACGACCGGGACAACTGCGATATTCAACGGGCAACTGATCGATGGCACGGGGGCGGCACCTATCCGGGACGGGCTGCTGATCGTCACCGATGGGCGCATCGCCTACGCCGGATCGGCTGTAGCCGCGCCGCCTTTGCCACCGAACGCGGAGCGGATCGACGCCCGTGGCGGGACGATCCTACCTGGCCTCGTCGAGGCGCACTTCCACGCCACGTACTTCAACATTGCGGCGCTCGAAGATTTGGACATCAAGTATCCCGTCGAGTACGTCTCGCTGCTTTCGTCGGTGAACGCGCGGCTCGCGCTCGAATGCGGCTACACCGCGGCTCGCTCCGGGGGCTGCTTATTCAACGTCGATGTCTGGCTCAAAAAGGCGATCGAAGAAGATCTCATCCCAGGCCCGCGTTTGGCGACGAGCGGGCGCGAGATCTGTTCCGCTGGCGGGCTGATGGACTGGAACCCCGAGTTCCGCAAGATCGGCATGGAAGGCTTGGTGTTCATCGTCAACGGGGCAGACGACGCACGGCGAGCGGTTCGCGCGCTCGTGAAGGACGGCATCGAATGGGTGAAGACATACCCCACCGGCGACGCCGCCTCACCCGATGCCAACGACCACCACACGTTGTGCATGACGTTCGACGAGATGCACGCCGTGGTGGCCACCGCACACAACCATAAGCTCAAAGTCACCGGCCACTGCCGCGCCACCGAGGGGATCAAGAATGCGCTTCGAGCCGGGTACGACGCCATCGAGCACGGGACGTTCATCGACGACGAAGGCCTGGAACTCTTGTTGAAACGCGATGTGCCGTGCGTGCCAGCACTCTATTTCGAGAAAGCGAGCGTCGAACGCGGTAAGGAGTTCGGGCTATCGCAACGGGTGATCGACGGCCACAAGGAGACGCTCGAGGCCGGGGCAGACAGCGCCCGCCGCATCCTCCGTGCCGGTGGTCGCCTGGGGATGGGTGGCGACTACGGCTTCGGCTGGAACCCGCACGGCGATTATGCACGCGAACTGACGTTCTTCGTGAAGGACGTTGGCCTGACGCCGTTGGAAGTCCTCACCTGCGCGACGAAGACGGGCGCGGAAATCATGGGCCGTGGCAACGAGTTCGGCACGTTAGAAACGGGCAAGCTCGCCGATGTGCTCGTGGTGGATGGGAACGTGATCGAAGACATCGCAATCCTCGAAGATCGCACGAAGTTCATCGCCGTGATGCAAGGCGGAGTCGTGAAGGCGGGCCAGCTTGCGAAACCGTTCCCGACCCTCGTGAAGAGCGAGAAATGAGCGAGAGGAACCGCGTTGCCAGTAGCCGCGTGACGGGGCATTCGCCTACGACGCCTTCCCCGGTGAGATCTTCGACGGGTATTTCGTGGTGAGTTTGGGGCTGATGCGATAACGTGTTGCGTTTTGTGGGTATTCCTCGCTTGCGCGTCGGGCTAACAAGATCGGATTGTTAGCCCGACG
>JAYWCL010000126.1:0-5485 GCA_043780595.1 Limnoglobus sp. | reverse complement strand
GCGAACTCACTCCCGAATTGCGGAATGTAGCTAACACACCAACGACTTACGTCCGATTTTGGCCGAATCGAATCACGCCGAAACCACTTTGTCGGTAGTCCTTTTTTTGGCAAAACTGCGACCTGGCTATGAACCATGCCCCGTAGAGCGTCGGATTCCCACACACAATTTAGCATGGCTCAAAGTGAGTTCGCAGTTTGACGTAAAGTACCACCGAAATTTTGATTCTGGCGTGGTTCCAGAGGGCCAAAATCGGACGTAAGTCGTTGGTGTGTTAGGTTGATTCCGGAATGCGGCATGATTCCAGGGATGGGTGGGTGGGTAAGTGGTGGAATCATTCCCTGCTACCCAAAATCGCCGCAATTTCCCATCAGATGTGAATATCGCTATCGTCGATGGTCGAAATTTCCCCCGGATTTCACTCGACTTTGTGCGGTCCGTTCGCGTACTTGTAAGGCTAGGCTCGTTCGCCGGTACGGTATCGGGCTGTCTGGGGGCGCTCCCAGACCAACACGTCTCATAGAACAGGAGTTCTCTCATGCTTCGTTCGTTCCTCGCTCTCGCGGTGGCCGTTCTCGTCGCAGGCTTTGCCACTGCGGCGGACAAGTTCACCCTCACTGGCGAAAACACCAAGGTCGAGTTCGTCGGCACCAAGAAGGACGGCAAGCACACCGGCGGCTTCAAGACGCTCGCCGGTGAGGTCACCCACGAAAACGACGCCTGGAAAATCGACGTGACCATCGAAACCGACTCGCTGTATTCGGACGATGCGAAGCTGACGGGCCACCTCAAGAGCGGCGATTTCTTTGCGGTCAAAGACCACAAGACCGCGAAGTTCGTCACCAGCAAAATCGCCAAGGGCGACAAAGGCTACACCGTGACGGGCACTCTCACGTTGCTCGGCAAGTCGAAGGAAGTCACGTTCCCCGCCGAGATCGCCATCGGCGATACCTTCACCATGAAGGCCGAGTTCAAGATCAACCGCGCCGACTACGGCATGACCTACGGCGAAGGCAAAGTCGATAACGAAGTCGCACTGACGGTCAACGTGGCCGCGAAGAAGTAGTTTGCAATTTCCGTTTCGTGGCACTTACGCAGTCTGTTGCCACGAACGGTTCCAATTCGATTTTCAAAAGACGGACTCGTCGTATCCCGTTTGCGTTGCACATTTTGTAAATATTTCAAAATTCTGTGTGCGGATGCGGTTTTCGACACGCTTTTATCAGTAGTGGTGTTTTCGCGATTTATCCGATCCTTCACGGATTGCGCGGAACGGCATTTCCGCGCACGAAAAAGGTATCGCCTGTCACTTCGCGAGGAGTCGTTCGATTTCGCGGCAGACGGTTTGCGTTAGCGTTTCCAAACTGCCGGGGCTGACGGCGGCGATGACCTCTTGATAGATGCCGTAGCCGTACGATGCGGCGGAGGGAACGTAGCCGGGTTGCCAGTCGTCGGTGATCGTGGAGACGATCACCGCATATTGCGGGAACCGCTGCCGTAACGCGATTTGAAACTGCTGATACAATTCGCCGGGCGCGAACACCCACAACGAGTGACCGATCCGCGACACGGCCACGAGGAAGGGGTACGACTTGCCCGGCGGGAGTGCCGCAAGGCGTGCCAGTTGCCGCGTCATCTGTTCGGCCTTTGCCCGACTATCGCGGATGCCTGACAAGTCGTTCGCGGCACGTGCGGTCGCTTCTGCCTGCTCCCATTGTGCCAATTCCGCGCGCGTCTCGGCTTCGGTTGCCAGTTCGAGACGGTAATGCAACGGGATGGTGAAGTCCTGCAACTGCCAGCGCCGCGATTGTTCGGCGAACGCAGCGGTCGCAGGCCGATGCTTCCACGTACCGAGGATCGCACCGGACGTAACTGGACCGGCATACTCGAAGTGCGTGCCGGGTTGCGGTAACGACTCCAACCCGGAGAGGGCGGCGAATCCGAGTTGCCGGCCGTTGCGATCCGCAACCGCCGGGTCGCCGACAAACCCTTCCTTCGGCCCGAGATCGCCCGAAGCCCCTTGCAGGAAAAGACACGGCGAACCGGTGTGCGCTTCGACCACCTCGCGCATCGCACCGATGTAATCCGGGCTGATGAGCGTATTTTCCCACGCCAGCGTCGTCGGGTGGCACGCATAGTTGACCACCGTGCCGAGCGTGCGGCCATCGTCGGAAATGGCTTTGCCCACAAGAACGGAATCGTCGGCGGGGCCATCGGGATGGAAGCCGCAGACGATTTGACTGGTGGATGCATCGGGGTAGTCGCGGTGCGTGGCGAGCGAACATCGGGCCGTGCCGTAAACGATCGTCGCGGGGCAAGCGACATTCATCGCTTCGGCGGCGATGCGGGCGCATGTCATCGTCGTGGCATCGAGATACGGGCCGATGAAATCGCCACCGGGAAGGTGCGAACGCGAGCGCGACATCCACGCCGAACCGTGCGTGTGCGACATCGACACGTGAACGTATCGGGCCGAAATCCCCACGGCGCGGCCGACGCATTCGCGAATCCGCTCGAACTCGGCGCGGTCGAGTAGGCAGTGATCGAGTCCGAGAACGACTTGTTTTTCCGTACCATCGAGCGATTCGAGCCAGAGTGCCGTCGCTAACAGCGGGCGATGAACGCCGGTGGCGCGTTCGTGCATCGACGCCCCCCACATGCGATGGTAAATTCCTACCGGTGGGGTGATGTCCGCCCGTGCGAAGCCGACGCGACTTCGGCTTTGCGGAGTTTCCACGCGAGTCGTCATGCGTTTTCCTCGAAAAGCGTGCCCTTCGGGTTCAGCGCCATCCAGCACACCGCACTCGCGGCGAACAGCCCGGCGAACACCAATAGCGTGAGATTCCAGTCGCCCGTGGTTGTGACGAGCCAGCCGACGAGGAGCGGGAACAACCCCGCGCCGATGTTTCCGCTCATGTTCATCGTGGCAAACACGGTGGCGACTCGCTTACCACCGTAGCCGATGGCGACGGCATAACTACTCACGCCGCTGGCCATCCCGAAAAACGACACGCCGCACAGTAGCCCGATCACGAAACCGGTGTCCGTCACATAAAACGCAGCGAGACCCAGCATGGCGCAGACGAACAAGCTCGCGGCGGCCAACCCCTGGCGACTGATGCGGGAACTTCCCGTCCACTTCAACAGGCGGTCGGAAAACATGCCACCGAGAAACCCGCCCACCATACCGACGAGCGGCGGCCAAAACGCCAGTTCGCCCGCGCGCTGTTCGGTGACCCCGTGCGTTTCGCGGAGGAAGCGCGGCAGCCACGTGTAAAACAGCGCCATCGCCGAGGCGCGGAAAAACTGTTGGGCGCACAATATTTGCATCTGTGCGTCGGTGGCTAATTTTTGCCAGCGTATCGGTGATGCAGGAACATCGTCCGTCGCCGCCACTTTGGCACGGTCATCCCAACGCGGGGCGAATTTCGCAAACATCATCGTCCAGCAGATGCCGGGAATGGCATACACCGCGAGAATTTGTTGCCACGTCAACGGGCCGAGCAACTGTCCGGAAAGCCAGTGTGAAATGGCCGCCCCCATCGCCATACACGCCCCCAAGCTACCCGACGCAAATGCCTGATTCTCTTTCGGAAACGTGCTCCCGATCGCTTTCGCCGCACACGGGAACAGTCCCGCTTGGGCGCACCCCATCAGACCCCACACGAGCAGCAAGCCGGTGTATCCCGTCACCAATCCCGTGGCCGCCGTAAGGATCGACCACAGAGACGCGAACAGCAACAGCGCCGGTCGGCTGCCCATACGGTCCGCCACCCACCCCGCCGGCAGTTGCATGAGGGCATAGCCCCAATACCAGACGGCCATCGCGATGCCCATACCTCGGGGGCTGAGTTCGAGTTCGCTCTCGATGATCTTCGTCGGGGCCGTGAGGGCGAGTCGCTGGATGTACGCGATCACGGTGGCGGCACACAGGAAGATCAGAACGGTGTGTCGCATGAATAACCCTATGTTTGAAGCGACTACGCCAATGTTTCGGCGAGTGCGTTTTGCAATCGGTCGTAGAGGCGGTCGATCTCGGCGGCAGTCTCCGCGTCGAGTTCCCAACCGTACGGCTTGCGTCGTTTCATCGAGGGAAACAAGCCGCGTTTGTGCATGAGGTATTTTTCCACCGCGAGGAAGCCATCGAGTCCGGCTTGCAGTTCCAGTGCGACGATCGCGCAAATCGGGAAGTACACGCGATACGCCGTTTCTTCATCGCCGCGCTGAAGTGCTTTCCAGAGAGCCACGATCCCATCGAGCAAGTCCATGCCGGGCATGGTGCCGACGATCCCGCGACGGTAACTGTCGATCAGGAACACACCGCCCGAACCCTCGAACATGCGTGCCTTGCCACCCGTTGCATCGCGCAACGCAGAGAGCGTCGGTCCGTTCGGGGCGGCCTCGGGTTTGAACAACACTTTGTCCGGTCCGTAGCGTTCCAACAGTTTCACGCACACGTCGATCGGGATCGATTGGCCAACGTACCCGGACGCATCTTGAACGATCACTGGAATCGAAATTCCGTCCGCGATACTGCGAAAATGATCCTCCAGATGGGACGCGGACAACTTGGCTGTCAGCGGTGGCACGACCATGACGGCATCGCACCCGGCCCGTTCGGCAGCGACCGCGAACGCGAGCGTTTGCTTCGTGCTTTCGGCCCCGACGGCGGCGAATGTCGGCCCGCGACCGGCTGCGTATTCGACCAACATCTTCGCCAATGACACCCGTTCGTCCGTCGTGAGTTTCAGCGTCTCGGAGACCATACCCGTGCCGATACCGTCCGCGCCGACGGCGAACGCCCAGTCGATCGAACGTTGAAGTGCAGCCGCGTCGATTCGGTCGTCGTCGGTGAACGGCGTATGCGCGATGGCGAAAACGCCTGCCAGTGGACGTGTCATCGTTACCAGTCTCCTACGCTGCCATCGGCATAAAAGACCCGTTGCGGCAACTCTTGCTGGAACGGGTGCTTCTTCACTTCGGATTCGTCGATCGTAATCCCCAAGCCGGGTTTCGTATTCGGACGAACGATGCGCCCCTTCGGTTCGACGGTGAAACCTTCGCGCACCACGTCTTGCCTCCACGGCACGTCGTTGTGGACGGTTTCGCAGATGATGTAGCTCGGCTGCGAGAAGCCGAATTCCAGACTGGCGGCCGTGCTGACCGGCCCCTGCGGGTTGTGCGGAGCGAGCGCGATTCGGTGCGCTTCGGCGAGTGCCGCAATCCGCCGCGCTTCCGACAGCCCGCCGCAATGCGTGATGTCCACCTGGCAGACATCGCAGGCCCGCGCTTGGAAAAGATCCTTGAACGTCGCGAGGTTCGTCACCCGCTCGCCGGTGGCAATCGGGGTGGAAACCGCCCGTTTGATGGCCGCCAACCCATCGACGCTTTCCGGCCAGCACGGCTCTTCGAGGAAGTACAGCCCGAACGGTTCGAGGATCTTCGCAAATTGCAGGCCCATCGCGGGCGAGGGCCGTGCATGACA
>JAYWCL010000125.1:0-55118 GCA_043780595.1 Limnoglobus sp. | reverse complement strand
TCACTCCCGAATTGCGGAATGTAGCTAACACACCAACGACTTACGTCCGATTTTGGCCGAATGGACTCACGCCGAAACCACTTTTCGGCGTTCCTTTTTCGGCAAAACTGCAACCTGGATATGAACCATGCCCAAAACTGCAACCTCGCTTTGAACCATGCCGTTTCGATTTGCGACCTACTCGCTAAAACGGGTGCTGTACGCCAAACCAGAACTGAAATGGCGTATTATCGTCGATCGTTTTCGCGACATCGAATCGTAGCGTCACCCGTTCGATGAAACTAAAGAGTGCGGTATCCATGCGGATACCCGCACCGAGCGCGTGCGAGATTCCCCCGACGCTTCGGCCATTCGTGTAGACATCGCCGACATCGTAAAAGAGCGTCAGCCAGAGGTTCCGCGTGCCGGCCGTGTGATCGAGTACATCCCATTCCACATCGCGCGCCAGTGGCAATCGCAGTTCCGCATTCGCCACCCAAAGCGCGCTACCTTGTCGCTGTCCGAGGTCGTAGCCACGGAAGAGAGTGCCGCCGCCGAGTGCGAAGAACTCGCCGCGTTGCGGGAACGCCCCCTGTACCACGAACCGACCCGCCACACGCGTACCCGTCAGCGGGCCGAGGTTCCACGGCAATTTCTTCACGGCTGCAAGTTCCCCACGCAACTGGTGCAGGCCCGCTTTTTGTTCCAGTTGTGCCACGCCGGAACCGTACGTCGCATCGACCCAAACGCCGCACTCTGGATCCCAGTATGGCGTGTACAAGTTCAACCGATAATGCAATCCGCTGAGGTATGTCCAGTCGGGGCGAACTGCGCCGGTGGCTCGTTCTCGGGCGAACGGCAAGAAGTTATCTTGGTAGGTCGAAAAGACTTCGGCGTAGTGCAACGGTGGCAGATAAAAACTCGAGCCGTACTGGAAAACGTATCGGCTAAACAGACCGGCGCGGGTGGCGGTATCGCGGCCCGAGTTGCCGCTGAACGGCCCGGCCACACGCTGTTCGACGCTGAATCCGAGTTGCGTTTTCGGCAGTGGCCAATGGTCCCACAAGCCGTCCGCTCCGATCACGACATCGCGCACATCCGAGCGATACGCCGCATACAGCCCGCCACTATAAATCTGCGTGCGATACACCCCCGCACGGGCACCGAGCATCGTCGACCGCGTGTACCACGGGTCGGGGTAAAGCGCGCCGCCGATCCACGGGCCGAGGCCGAAGTTCCAGCGGTCGTAATCGGTCGTCAGGTCGTTTTCGTTGAGCGTCGTGTACAGCGGCACGACGGAGAAACGCGGTTCCGGCTTCCAAACATTGTTCGCCGGGTTCTTGTCTAACAGCACGCGATCCGGGTCGATTGAAATCTGTTCCGGCTTCGCAGGAAGCGTTAAGTCGATGCGGATCGATCCATCGCGCAAGGTTTCGATGACGGTTTCGTGTTCGTCGAGTTTCAGCGTTTGACCCTGATGCACCACCGGCACGCGGATCGAATATTCCTTGTCGCCGGGCATCCGAAAGCCGAGCGTCGTCGGCTCGTTGTAGTCGGCCGTTTGGCGAACGATCACCGATACCCGTTGGCGCGTATCGATCGCGGGTGAGCGCGAAAACGCCTTCGGTTGTTGCGGCGATTCGAGTTTGACCGATTCGACTTGCCAGTCGGTGATGCCTTTGCCGTACACCCAGCGGTCGAAGAACTCGTCCCACTTTTGGCCGGTGTACGCTTCGAGTTCCGCCTTCAGGTTCGCGGCTTGGAATACCTTCCAGGAATATTTCTGAACTAGCCCCTTCGTGAAGTCCAAGAAAGCGTCTTCGCCGAGGCGTTCTTCGATCATTCCGAAGATTCTCGACCCGCGATCGTACGCCCCACTGAACAGGCCAACGAGGTGGTTGAACCCCGGTAGGTCGCCAGCGGCAGCGGGCATCTCGTTTCGGCGGATCGCGCCGTAAAGGCTCGAATTTCGATAGTTCTCGCGGTGGATGTTCGGCATCCAGCCTGCGCCGCTCGGCCACTTCAACATTGCGTTGTTTTTGCCGTGCTTGCGGTCGAGTAGCCGGTGTGTGAAGTACGTTGCTGCGCCTTCATCCATGAACGTTTCGCCGTAGCCGTTCGTGCCGATGAGGTTGTACCACCACTGATGGCAAGTCTCGTGCGAGACGAGATACTCGACGTAACCGGTCGCCAAATGCGGCATACCGAAAACTCGCTCATCGATCATCACGAGGCCCGCACACTCGTTGCCATTCCAGCCGAAAAACGATTCTGCGTAGGTAATCTGCGCATTTGGCACCGCGCCGAACCACTTCGCGTAGACCGGTATTGCTTCCGATGCGATTCGTAAAATTTCTTTCGCGTAGAACTCGTGCTTCGGAAACGCGAGGCACTTCAACTTCACTTCTTGCCCGTTCGGCAACGGTACCGCGAGCGTGTGTTCGACGTAATCGGCACTTGCCAGGATCGCAAAATCCCGCCCGATGAACGGCTCCGTCGTGATCTGTTTCCAGTTATTCGCGAGGCGGATTTCACTTTGAACTGGTGCCGAACACGCGAGTTTCTGTTCGGCAGGCAGTCGAATGTTGGCTTTGAAATGCCCCGCCTCGTTCCACCACGGTTGATGCCATGGTACGAACGGCACCGCATGCCAGCCGACATCGTTGTAATAGGCCACGACCGGGAGGGCATTCGTCAAGAAGCTGACGCCTTGCCAATGGCCCCAACGGCCTTGTTTGTTCGGCAATCGGATCGTCGCTTCGACATCGACCGTCACCGACTCGCCTGGCCCCACTTCCACGGGAAGATCGACGATAATCGCGGTCGGGTTGTCGTTAGCAAAACGAAACGAGAGCGGTGTAGATAGGGGCAGCGTTTTGCCGTTCGTTGCCACGTGCGAAACGCGGTCGAGCGTGCCGTGGCGACCGTGGAGGTCGATCCCGTCTGAGGGGTTCAGTCGCAATAATTCCAATGTTTTTGCGAGGTGAAGGAGATCGCCCTTCGGTATCCGGTAGTGCGGATAGAAGTTAAAAACGAGTTCCTTCGTCGGTCGCGCGTGCGCGTTCGTCCAGGTGACGAGCAGCCGAATGTCGGCTTTGTGCTTCGCGGTGTCGAGCGTTAAATTCAGGTCGTATTGCGGTAATTTCGACGTATCTGCCTGCACGCGAGTTCCCGTGAACAAGATCGCGAAACAGGCAAACAGCAGTAACAAACCTCGCCGCATCTTCGCGGAAACCCTCGTCGACAGAATGACGGACGAGTGGGGAAATATCCGCGAACGCGATAAATTGCTAGAGCGATTTCGACCAAAACGACACCCACTCGGCACGAGTGAGGGCGTCCGGTTTCGCAACGGCAGCGTACGCGAACGCACCGTGGATTCCAATTTTGAGCGAGTGCATCGCGGTGGTCGAGAGCGATTTTGCCCAACCGTATTCTGCAACAGAACCGACGATTTGCTCGTCGTGCATCGCGATGAGGATCTGCAACGGCGGTTCGCCCGTCGCGGCGGATAACACGATGGTTGCCGACTGACAGCCAAGTGTCACCGATGCGACCGCGATTCGGCATTCGCGCAGTTCTGGGTTCTCGTCCCATAGCGGAAGAATCTCACGCGAGATCGTGTCGGCGATCGCGCGTTCTAGATGCTCCAACGCACGATGCTCCCTATCGATGAATCGCGGTTCGGGCGTTGCAGCTTCGTGGTATTTGCGAAGCTTGCGAAAGAGTTTCGGCACCGTGCCGGAATGGAAGCCGACGCGGAACAGTCCACGCATCGTTTCGCCGTGATGGCCGATCGTTTGCGGTTCGAGTTGTTGCGACTGATTCGCGCGGTAGAGTTTCCAATTCGCCATCAGTTCCCAGGCCATAAACCCGAAAATCCCAGGTACGCCGTTGACGAACATACCGACAGTCCAAGGCGAGATGCCAGTCCACGCACTGAGCTGCGGAACCATCGGCCAGATGACTTTGTGCGACACCGTCACCACGGGAAAATGTTTGACCGGGTTCACTTGCGGTTCGATGAGCAAGTAAAATGCGAAGCGGAACAGGTATGCGATTGGAAACCAGATCAGGCCGAAAATCACCTTGAAAATCAGCGATTCTCGCGATTGTCCTTCGCGATAGCGGAACCATTCATCGACGGCGTACAGCCCGCGCTCGAACAATCCCATGAGTTCGCGGAACGCCCAGACAATCCAGGTGAACGTGCCGGGAAGTAGGTTCCACCAGAAGTTTCGCCACGAGTCGGCAGTGACTTCGCCGAAGTGGTCGGCCTGCCGTTGGCCGTACGGCGAAGCCCACACTGCCGTTGCGAGTACGAATAAGACAGCGCAAAATTCGAGTGCATCGTCGAGCGAAAAATCCCAGTGGATGAGCGCGAATAACACGATCGCGGAGACGACAAAAGGCACCATCAGCCAGCGACTGAACGCCCGACTGATACGGTTGTTCGACAAGAATTGCACTGGCGGAGAAGACCAAATCGCGAGAGGTACTGTTATGAAAATCGTTGCCAGAACGTTTCGCATTCGCGACACGACCGCCATCGCGATCGATCGCCCGATTCGTGTATGTGCGATCAGCACAACGAGCATTCCAACGATGAATACGCTCGGCAAAGTAACGAAGTGCAAGTGTGCGTGATGGCCGTGCGGCGTCTTCGCGATGATGCGGATAATGCCTTGCACGCCGTGAACGACATGCTGCAAAAACTCTAATCCAAGAAACGCCCCGCCGAACGGAATCGTGACAAAACGAGTCAGAAATCGACCGGCTTTCGTCCCGAATGAGACGGCACTCACTCGCTGGATCGCACGCAGATAGACTTCGCCTTTGTGGTAGATGCCCGGCAATTCATCGCTGAGTCGGGCGTCCATTTTCAGCAGGGTATCGCCCTGAAATAATTCGATCGGCCCGCGCACATCGGCGAGCTTTAGGGCATTCCGTGCAATCGCATCGCGGAGGTCGGACATCCGCAGGAACCCCCGTTCGCAGAGGCGGTCGATCAGTTCGGCGACGAGTTTTTGCAGTGCGACTCGTCCGGTGATATTCGCGGTTTGGAAACCGACATCCTCGGCCACTCGTCGGATCACAGGTCCGAGCGATGCACCGATTCGCGTCTCGGCTTCGTGCATTTCTTCGTGAAATAACGCGAGCAGTTCTTCGCGTTCATTCGCTGCCAATGCGGCCCGTTGTACGTGCGACTCGGCACGCATGAGCCTGCGTAGCAAGATGACATCGCGTGCGCGATCGAGCGGTTGCTTCAGCGGGCGACGCCCGAACGATAACAGCCAATCGATGGCGGCGACGCGATAGAGTGGCTGTCCGAGATCCGCAGCCAATTTTTGCAGGTCGTAAAGTGCTCGCGTTGCGTAGGGCCAACGACCATCTTGCGTGAGTGCTAAGAGTGCGAACAGCGCTTGCGTCCAACGGTCGGCACGTTTCTTTTTCCAGCCGAACACACGATCCAGCTTGGGAATCAGGCCATCGCGAAGTTCGCGCCGCGCCGCAGCCACGTACCAAGTGCGGTTTTTATCGGGGCCAGCAGTTGCCAATCGCATGTACATCACGGCCGCGCGGACGCGATTCCCGAGCTTGGCGATGTGTGCGGTGTCTTTCGAGTCTGGCTTTTTGATCCGTTGCTGGAAGGCAGTAGGGGCACCCACAAGGGGTGTCCCTACTGCCACTGGGTATTTGGAAAGCAATGCATTCGTATCGAACAATATTGAAAGTTCGCACAACGTTTCCCGATGCTGCGACGCGAGCGGAAACCAATCGGCGAGTGCATGCGGAGCGTAAACTAAGGCATCGAGCCAGAGCGGCGCGAACGCATGTGACAGTTCGATGTCTGTCGCACGATTCGGCAATTGCGATTCCGCTTCGAGGACGAAGCGGACATCCTCTCGCACCAGTTTTGGCAACTTCAGAAAACAATCGACAACGACTTGCGCAACGATTGAGTCGGCATCGATCCTCGCTCGAATCTCGGCGCGACAGAGTAGCCGCACGTACGACGTGAGAATCGCGTTATCGCTGAAATCGTAGAGCAATCGGTCGTCGGGTGGCGTCAATAACAGTACGCGCGAAAGAGCGGAATCGAGTGTGAATTCGCTCGGCAACTGTTCGCGATTCACCCAGACGGGGAGTTGCGGATTCGACGACACACGAACGCCTTGCTCGATGAGGCGATCGAGGATTCGCCCGAGATGTCGTTCGGAAATCAAGCAAATAGCAGGCTGTTTTCCGCGTAAAATCCTTTCGAGTTCAATGGGGTTATGGCGAAGGAGAGGTGTCAAATGTGGCTCCGACATCGTTAGCCAATCCCGTTCGCCGGCGCTCCAGCGAAGTTGGAATTCGCGTTGTCTTTTTCACCCGAGGTGCGCATCTTGGCACCTCGAGTCGTTTCCCATCAGCGTTTCAACGAGTACAGTACGGCGGCTGTGCCCAATTGCAATGCGCTCTCCGGGTTATACCCCAAGCAATCCGTCGACTTGTGCCGTTCGAGCGCACAACCGATGTCGAACGGGCTGTAAATGACCACCCAGCGCCCGTCGATCTTGATGCCTTCCAAGAGTGGCGGCAGGTCCAGGTAGCCGCCGTCCGGCCCGGCCCCATCGGCTTTCTCGCGTCGTTTGACCGTGCGAATTTCGTTACCGTTGAGCTTCTTCGAGTAAAGGAAATCGTCGGTTGGGATTCGTTCGAGTTTGCTATCGGGAAAGAGCTTTTTCGCGTACGCACGGAACGATTCATCGAACTCTTTCTTCCCGCAACAGGCATCCGCGAATAGCAAGCCGCCCGTTTCGAGCGTCATTTTCACGTTCTCTAACTCGGCTTCGGTCATGTCGAATCGCTTGCGTCCGTGCATGTACACGAACTTGAACTTGCCGAGTTCGGCATCCGCAGGGCCGATGGCTTGCTTATCTTGAATCACCTGCAAACCCGTTGCTTCCTGGACGTGCGCCATCAGGTTCCGCATTGCCGCCGGTGCAGGGGGTGCTTCGTCGCGGAGGCGGAGTTGTGCGGGCTTGAACGCCCCACGCGGTGGGTTGAGTTCGAGTTTTCCGTCCGCGATTTTCACCTTCGAGCCACGCTGTTCGGGTGGCTGCATCCCCGTCGCGTAGGCGATCACATTCCCGGCAAGTTGGTACGCACGTTCGCCCCGGTTCGCAGCGACCTTACCCTTGGCGATCATGTATTTGTTTTCTTCCCAGTAGCCCGCCACGGGCTTCGTGCAAAGCACGACGACGGTTTTACAACCGCGATCGAGGCACTCGATACCGGGGAAATCGGCAGGCGAGACGTTGTAGAACGATCGCCAAATCGAGTGCTCGGGCGGCATCCGTTCGAGTTTGTTTTCCGGGAACAACTCGCGCATCAGTTCGCGAAATCCATTCGTAAATTCTGTGTCGCCACAACATGCCTCGGCAAACAGGAAGCCTCCTTCATCGACGTACTTCTTCAAAATTTCCTTCTGCTTCCCGGTGAGTACGGGTCTTTCGTGGCCGTTGAAGTACACGATGGGACTCGCGAGCAGCGTCTCGACTTCGGCCTTGGTTTCGTCGGGGGTAAAATCGAGTTTCCGCGTGTCGTAGATTTGCCACGCCATCGGCAAGCCGTTGAAGAGTTCGCGGCTCGCGAACTCGGTGAGATGTCGCACATCGCTCTGTTTGCGGTTCCAGCCGACGATGCCATTCTCGCCATCGCGGCCTTGCCCGTAAGCGAGCTTCGTGAGTAACACCGGCGTTTTGCCCTTCGACAAAAACAGCAGTGCAAAACTCGTCGCGACGTTGCTGATGCGGTCCGCGAGCTTGTCTTGCCGGGACCACGTGCCATCGTCGTTTTGCACGCGAACGAGGTACTCGCAACCTTCACGGTACCAATCGTACTTGCCGATGAAACGCTGGCCCGAAAGGCGGCCCAGACGCTCGATGCCATAGATGTTGTAGTACGTGGATTTCAAGCCGGGCACGGAGTCGAACGAGAAGCGGCTGGCGATCCAGTTCATGCCCTTCGCGACGTGGCCATTCGTCTCGTAGAGGCCGCACTTCGCGGCGACACCGGTGGCGACGTCGAGTTGTTGTTGGCTTTCGTTCAAGCCCATTCCCGCTATCAGTAGGCCACTCACGCCTGCCGTGGTCATCGTGAAACTCGGCCCGCTCAGGCTACCGCCGCCGCCACCGATTCGCGTGTAGTCGTACGTCCAAAATCCGCCGTTCGGTTTCTCGTCGCGCTGCGTCGAAGTGTAGAGGTCGCGGATGCCCTGCCAGTGCTTGTCTTCGATCTTCACTCCCGCCTGTTTCGCGGCATAAAGTCCGAGAAGTGCGTACTGCGTGTTCGACCCGTCGGGGATCGGGTTCATCGGGTAACTCCACCCGCGAATCGCGCCTTTTTCGTACACGGCATTGGCAATCAACCAGTCGGCATTTCGCTTGATTCGCTGGAGATCTTTGTCTTGCCGCGCCTCGGCAAACACCATCGTGGATAGCCCGACGACGTAGGTTTTCTTCGGTTCGAGTCCGCGGAGAAATTCGAGTGCGCGTTGCACGACTTTATCGTCGGCGGAGACGCCGCAATTTAGGAGTGCGAGCGTGGCGAGTGCCGTTTGCCCGCCCACTTGATCGCTCAGAGATGCGAGCACGATGTCTTCCCAGTTGCCTTTACCCGCCTCTTTCTGTTTCAACAGTGCGACGCCACGCTCGATCGAGCGATTGACGCGCGTCACGAACTCTTGGTCCGACCCCAGTGGCGCGGAACGGGCTTCTGCGACAGTCCAAACCAGTGCGAAGGCCGCGAAAAGGATCACTCGATAGGCCATGATACTTCCTCCGTAACGGTCGCGAGCCATTGCCCCATCGTACCAGAACATGAACCGATGATGTCGCGTGGCGTTGGCGAGATTGCGTGACTGCCATTCGCCACGGGGCCGGAATTCTTTACCAACGTAACGGTTTTTGCCACGATTCCTTCAGTTCCGAAAGTTTCGCCCAGACGATCCATTCGCCAGATGCCCCCGCGATGCGTAACCGTTGTTCGATCGTTGTCGTGCCGATCTTCGCGACCGGCAGGTTACTGAGTATCGCAGCGAGTGCGTTCGCATCGCCCGGTTTCACCTCCAGCAAGAAGCGCGTGGTCGATTCGCTGAACAATTGGACTTCGTCGCTGAAACCAGTATTTGACAGCCCGTTGATATCGACGCCGACGCCGCCTGCGAATGCCATCTCGGCGATTGCCGCAGCGAGGCCGCCCTCGCTGAGATCGTGGCACGAACGAACGAGGCCCGATGAGATTGCGAGGTGTATAGCGGCAAAAATCTTCGGTGCCAGTTCCAGGTTCGGTTGGGGTGCTTTGCCTCCCGTGCGTTCCGTTACCAAGTGGTAATGCGAACCGCCGAGTTCGTCGTGCGTCTCGCCAATCAGATAAATGTCGTTACCTGCGGCCTTGAGGTCCATCGTCACGCACTTTGCGATATCGGGCACCCGACCGAGTGCGGAAATCAAAAGAGTGTGCGGAATTGTGATGCGTTGCGTCGGCGAGCGATACTCGTTGTTGAGGCTATCCTTACCGCTGATGAACGGCGTACCGTAGGCGAGCGCAACATCGCGGCACGCCTCGGCGGTGCGAACGAGCGCGCCGAGCATTTGCGGGTCGTTGACGTTCCCCCAACAGAAGTTATCGAGGATGGCGGTGTGTGCCGGGTCCGCGCCCACGGCAACGACGTTCCGCATCGCTTCGTCGATGGCGGCCGCAGCACCCGCCCACGGGTCGATGTCGGCATATCGCGGGTTGATGCCGTTGCCGATGGCCGCGCCAATGTTCGAACCGAGTACGGGCATTATGACAGCGGCATCCGACGGGCCATCGTTCTTGACGCCGACGAGCGGCTTGATGACGCTGCCACCCTGCACCTCGTGGTCGTACTGGCGAATCACCCATTCTTTGGAGCAAACCGTGTAGCTGGCAAGTATTCGCGATAGCGCGTCTTGGACGCTGACTGACGATGCGGTGTCAGTCGCACTCGTTGCTTTCGGTGCGGTCCATTCGGCGATGCGCACGACTTGCGGGCGGCCATCGTGCAGGAACGCCATCGCGATGTCGGCCACTCGCTGACCGTGGTATGTTAATTCGAGTTTACCCGTGTCGGTGAACTCGCCGAGTTCGAACGCTTCAACGCCCTCGGACTCGCAAAGTGCTTGTAACTCCGGCCAGTTCGCGGGCGGTACCGAGAGCACGATCCGTTCTTGCGATTCGCTGATCCAAATTTCGGTGTAACTGAGGCCATCGTATTTTAACAGCGCCTTATCGAGTTCGACGCGGGCACCGCACTCGGCTCCCATTTCGCCGACAGCCGAGCTAAAGCCCCCCGCGCCGCAATCGGTGATTGCGGTGTACAGCCGTCGGTCGCGGGCTTGCAAGATCACATCGAGGACTTTCTTCTCCTCGATCGCGTTGCCGATCTGCACCGCCCCGCCACTGACTTTCTCCGATTGATCGGTGAGTTGTTCCGACGAAAACGTTGCGCCGTGAATGCCATCGCGACCGGTGCGGCCACCGACGGCAATAATGCGTTCGCCGGGCGAAACGAGCTTCCACTCCATGCCAACCGGGATGAGGCCGACGGTACCGCAGAAGACGAGCGGGTTCGCCAAATAACGGTCGTCGAACAGGATCGCTCCGTTGACCGTAGGTATGCCCATGCGGTTGCCGTAGTCGCGCACCCCGGCCACGACGCCGTTCATGATGCGCCGCGGATGGATGACGCCGGGCGGTAGTTGCTCCGGCGGAAAATCCGGGTTTGCGAAACAAAAAATGTCGGTGTTGCAGATCGGCTGCCCGCCGAGGCCGGTGCCGAGCACATCGCGAATCACGCCACCGAGACCGGTGTTCGCGCCGCCGTACGGTTCGATGGCGCTCGGCCGGTTGTGCGTTTCCACCTTGAAACAGATGTGGAATTGGTCGTCGAATGTCACGATGCCCGCGTTGTCCGAGAACACACTAACGCACCAATCGTTCGCGCCGAGGTTCTTGCGGATCGTCTGCGTCGCGCCGAAGATCGTCTCTTTCAGCAAGTTTTCGTAGCGTCGCGTCGTCGTCCCGGTGGCGGTCGTTTCTGTGTACTCGATCGTCCCTTTGAGCGTTTTGTGCGAACAATGCTCTGACCACGTTTGGGCAATCGATTCCAATTCCACGTCGGTCGGGTCGCGGTCGAGTTCGCGAAAGTGCTGCTGGATCGTCCGCATTTCATCAAGCGATAATGCGAGTTGGCCATCTTTGCTGAGTTGCAACAGTGCGGCATCATCGAGGTTACGCAGTGACACGATTGTGATTTTGAAATCGTAGCGTTTGCCTTGCGTGAAGTGTTCGGGTCGCAGCGTGCCGGTGATGATGCGTTCGATGGCATCGTTCGCTAACACGCGGCGAAACAACGTTTCGCGGTCACTTGCCGACAGTTCGCGCGTACTGAAGTAACGCCGGAACGTGTGGATTTGCGTTAGGGGAATGCCGATGTCGCGCGATGCGGCCAGCACGCTTTCGGAGACGGGGTCCATCACGCCGGGCTTCAGAAGTACTGTGTGCGAATGGCGGTCAGTAATTGTGCCGATCGGTGAAACGGTGATGGTTTCGACGAGCGAATCGACGAGCAATTGGCGTGCGAGCGTCGCCGCCTCGGCATCGTCGAACTCGCCTTCGAACAGGAACCCGCGCGCGGAGGCAGAAATCAAATCGCTGCCCCGTTTGCCGTGGGTTAAGAGATCGAATTCCTCGCACACGCGGTCGCGCTCGGCATCGCGGCCCACCGGTCGAATTTCAGCTTCCCACAGCATCGCGCACCCGTTTCCCTTCGTTGAGCCAATGAATCAACCCCGCGCCATCGTCGGCCGCAAGTAACTTGCGGAATGTATCGAACTGCTCCGCGAAGCGGTCGCACGCGGCCAACACTTCTTCGCGATTCGTGCGAAAGATCGGTTCCCAAATCGCCGGTTCGGCCGCAGCAATTCGCGTGGTGTCTTTGAACCCACCCGCCGCAATCGTCAGATGCACCGGATCGACGACACCCGCGAGCGCCGCCGCCACCGCGTGCGGTAAATGGCTGACGTACGCGACCGCACGGTCGTGTTGTTCGGGCGACATCTCGACGACGCGACTGCCGAGCGCTTCCCAAAATTGCGCGATGCGTCGAACCGAAACCGGCTCGCTATTTTTGTGCGGGGTGATGATTGAAACGCGATTATGAAACAAGTCGGCTCGCGCGAAAGTGGCCCCTTTTTTTTCCGAACCCGCCATTGGGTGACTACCGACGAAACTGGCCGTTTCGCGAAGGTTCTCGACGATGTCGCGTTTGGTGCTTCCGACATCGGTGATGAGGCAATGGCGCGGGCAGTGCGGGGCGATTTCGCGAATTTGCCGAACGATGTCGTCGACTGGCGTGCAGACGATCACGAGGTCGGCGTAGGTAACGCCCGCAATCGGGTCGGTCGTGTACTCGTCGAGAATGCCCGCGTGTTTGGCTTCTTGCAACCGCGATTCGCTGCGTCCGACGCCGATCACGTGGCGTGCCACACGCTTGGCTTTCGCAGCAAGTCCGAGCGACCCGCCGAGCAAACCGACGCCGAAGATCGCGAGCGTGTCGAAAAGCATAGTGTGACTTCGTGCGTGAATTCGTTCGGTGCTGTTATACCGAAACGCACGCCGATTCCGCGTGTTCCGCCGTGAATTCCACTCGAATACTCGTTCGCTCAGGAACCGATGCCACTCTCGTTGAGTCGAGCGAGCCAATCGACGTAAGTCTGAATTCGAGAGGCTCGAAAACCGTGTTTTCGGGGTTTTTTTCCGTTTTCGCGACACTTTTTGATCGTAAATCGCCGATCTGTTTGCGGGCGGTTTGCCGTATCTCGAACCCGCATTGTCATTTGTGTCGAGTGGGATCGTTTCGACACTCGCCGCAAGTCGCGCCGTTTCGCGTCGATATGCGACCGTTTTGCGTCGCAATGCGCCTTTTTTGCGTCGGGATGCGACACTTTTGCGTCGATATGCGACCGTTTTGCGTACGTTCGCGAACGTCGCAAAATTCGACTTGCGTCGGATCGCCTTCGATTTTTTTGACTATTGGAATTCGTATGGGTGCGATTACGTCGGATTTCGGGAATGCGTATCGAGTTCCTGTACAATCCTCACATGACACGAAATGACGGATCGTATCCGACCCACCGAATCCGCGAATACGATGTCGCCATCGATTAATGCAAAGAGGCATCATGCGCGATTCCGACGATGAACTGCCCGATGGCGTCTATCGCGACGACGAATGGCAAACGGTGCCTTGCAGGTATTGTCGCGCAGAGATTGCCGAGGAATCCGAGCAATGTCCGCGTTGCGGGAACTATCAGTCGGCGGAAGATGCCCCGCGAAGCGAGCGTTCGTATTTTTGGCTCATTATGATGATTCTCGCGGCGATTTGCGTTGCATTCTGGGCAATCGCATAGGCTAGAATCTGCGGAGAGTTCGTTACCGAATACGAGGAAACACTTTCATGGTCCGATTCGCGTTCTTATTGATGCTGTTCATCGCGGGGCCAGCTTACTCTGCCGAAGACCCGTTCGATCAGTCGGCGGTGCCGATTGAGGAGCAACCGACCGACCCGAAGGCAATCAAGATCGTGCTCATCGCCGGGAACGGCAGCCCGAAACTCAAGACCGGCGAGCACGAATACTTCGCCGGTGTCGCGATACTCGCGAAGCTGCTCAAACAAACACCGGGCGTGGCCCCCGTGATCGTTCGCGACGGTTGGCCGAAGAAACCCGAGACGCTGAAGGGGGCGAAAGCCGTCGTTATGTTCCTCGAAGGTGGCGACGTTCACACGGCACTCAAAGCCGACCGGTTCGAGCAACTCAGCAAGCTCGCGGAACGAGGCGTAGGCATCGTCTCGTTACACTCGGCAATCGACTATCCGAAAGACTTCGGCGAGCGCGTACGCGGTTGGTCGGGTGCCTGTTGGGAGAAAGGCTACTCGCAGCGTGCCCACTGGGTGGCCGAGTTCAAGACGTTCCCCGATCACGCCATCTGCAACGGTGTTACGCCGTTCAAAATCGACGACGGCTGGTTGTTCAAACTGCGTTTCGCCGAAGGTATGAAAGGCGTGACGCCACTGCTGAAAACGCAACCGCTGAAATCGACGATGAAACTCACCGACGCGGACACCGTTATTTCGTGGGCCTACGAGGGCACGCACAATCGCGGGTTTGCGTTCACGGGTTGTCACTTGCACGAAAGCCTGCAACATGAAGGCTACCGTCGCTACCTCACGAACGGCATACTCTGGGCGGCCCATCTGGACGTACCCAAAGACGGCGCACCGGTCGCCCTCGAAGCGACGGATTTGAAACGATACTTCGACAAACGCCCCATCGCGAAGAAGTAAACCCTCCCGATTCCGCTTGCATACAAGGACCGTACCGATGCTCCGATTGCTCTGCCTCGCGTTTCTGATTCTGCCGTTTCTGATTCTACCGAACCTCTCAGTGCGTGCTGAGGAACCGAAGAAGGAGGCTTGGGTGCCGATCTTCAACGGCAAGAACCTCGATGGCTGGAAGCCGAAGATTCGCGGCTACGAATACGGCGACAACCACGCGGACACGTTCCGCGTCGAAGACGGCGTCATCAAGGTGGCCTACGACAAATACGCGAAGTTCGACGACAAGTTCGGACACCTGTTCTACAAGGACAAACTCTCGCACTACAAGCTGCGCATCGAGTACCGCTTCGTCGGCCCACAAGTGAAAGGCGGGCCGGGTTGGGCGTTCCGCAACAGCGGAGTGATGCTGCACTGTCAGTCGCCGGAGACGATGGGCAAGGACCAGGAATTCCCCGTGTCGATCGAGGCGCAATTCCTCGGCGGTAACGGCAAAGACCCACGACCGACGGGCAGCGTCTGTACGCCGGGCACGAACATCGTCATGAAGGAAAAGCTCATCACGCAACATTGCAACAACAGCACCTCGAAGACGTTCCACGGCGACCAGTGGGTGACGATCGAAATCGAAGTCAACGGCAGCGGAACCGTCAAGCACATCATCGGTGGCGATGTAATCATGGAATACGAGCAACCGCAGTACGACCCGAAAGACGCCGACGCCAAGAAGCTCATTAAGGACGGCAAGTTACTGATCGAAGAAGGCTATATCTCGCTGCAAGCCGAGAGCCACCCGTGCGAGTTTCGCAAAGTCGAACTCCAAATCTTGAAGAAGTAAAGCCTGCCCGTTTCGACCTCCCCACCCTCTGCCGGATGCCCATGAACGACACCATTTCTCCCTCAGCGAACGCGAGTCTCAAACCGACCCGCGTTCGCTATGCGATGCTATTTCTGCTCTGCTTGCTCGCCATGATTACCTACATGGATCGTGCGGCGAACGGTAGCGCGAAAAAAATCATCATGTCCGACCTCGGAGTATCCGAGTCGAAGTTCTACTACGTGCTATTGGCGTTCCAACTGGCGTATGCCTTGTTCGAAATCCCATCGGGTTGGCTCGGCGATACGCGAGGGCCACGTTCGACACTTCTTCGCGTCGTCGTCTGGTGGTCGGCATTCGTGGCGCTGACCGGGTTCACCGCAACCACTCTACCCTTCACCGGCATCTACATCGGCTTTTACGGGCTGATGCTCATTCAGTTTCTCTTCGGTGTCGGCGAGGCGGGGGCGTTCCCGAATATCGCGAAGGCGCTCTACAACTGGTTCCCCGTGGGGGATCGCGGGTTTGCGAAGTCGATCGTCTGGATGTCCGCACGCTTCATGGGCGGGCTGACGCCGTTGTTGTGGGTGCTGCTCGTCGAAATCGGTGGGCTGTCCTGGCGAGAAGCGATGTGGTTATTCGCGGGGGTGGCGGTACTCTGGTGCGTCGCGTTCTTCGCGTTTTTCCGCAACAAACCGAGCGAGCACCCTTCGGTGAATGCCGTCGAACTCGAGATGATCGAACGCGGTCGCTCTGCCGTATCGAGCACGCCGAAATCGATACCATGGAAGGTGATCTTCACCTCTCGCAACCTTTGGGCCGTCTGCCTCATGTACATCGTGACCAACTTTTGTTGGTACTTCATGATGTATAACTTGCCCACTGCACTCAAGGCAGGGTACTCGACGTGGAATGCGACCGACGGCGGCAAAATCCTGTTGGCTCTTCTCAGCGGAATGCCGTTACTCGTCGGTATGCTCGGCTGCTTGCTCGGTGGCATTCTCTCGGATGCGTACATTCGCCGAACGGGTGACCGCAAGTGGGGCCGTCGGCTGCTCGGCATGATCGGTTATGGTGGCGCAGGATTGTGCTACCTCGCAGCGGCCGGGGTGAAATGGTACGACCCCGACAACCTCTGGCTGTTCGTGTTCTTCATCATTTTAATGGGCTTCATGAACGACTTGATTATGGCCCCCGCGTGGGCGACCTGCCAGGACATCGGCCAAAGTTACGCCGCCACCGTTTCCGGAACGATGAACATGGTCGGCAATCTCTTCGGTGCGGTAACAGGGATCCTCGTCACGGGACTGATCGAAGACACGTACAAGGGAAACGGCACTTCGGATTGGATGATCTACTGTTTCATCCTTTACAGTGCCGTCTACTTCCTCGGCGTGATCGCGTGGATGTTCATCGACGCAAGCAAACCGATCGTGAGCGAAGATCCGGCGGCACCGAATGCGAATTGAGGTAGTGTAATCGGGGATGGTTCAAACCGGGCAACGCCGTGAGCGATTCCTCATCGGCGTTTTCCTTTTTCGTGTGTTTCGTGGTGAGTTCGGGGCTGGTGCGATAACGTGTTGCGTTTAGTGGGTTTCCCTCGCTGGCGCGTCGGGCTAACGGGATCGGATTGTTAGCCCGACGCGCCAGCGAGGAATACCTATTGAATCGCGATGGCGTTACGGAACGTGAAAATCGCACACTATCCGAAGCGGAAACTTCAAAATACGAGCGATTCCGAAGTTTGCGTTTTCCTTATTCGTGTATTTCGTGTATTTCGTGGTGAGTTCGGGGCTGGCACGTCGAGCTAACAAAAACGTACCGAGTCACCCCACTCGAAATAGTAATCGGACGTCCTTACTTTGGCTTGCGTTGTTCGTGGTAGATCGGGTCTTTCGGGTCGTCGGACACCTTCCAGACTTTGCCATCGCGCAGGTACATTTTCATTTGCTCCACAGCATTGAATGGCCTTGCACCGACGCGGCCGAACACGCCGATCTGGTGGCCGCTCTCGTCGACGGCGCGGTCGCGGTCGAGTCCTTTGCCGATGCCGAGAACCTTGCCGTGGTGCGGGATTTTGTACGTCGCCACCAGCTTCGGTGTCGGCCGTGGGCTGAAGCCTTCGTTGCCCGGCGTATCGGGCGACGTGAGTTGCACGACCCGCAACCCGTTCTTGCCGTCGGCCACGTACGCGAACTCGCTGGTGTACGTGATGCCGAGTTTGACATCGCGCACATCGTTCATCGCTCCGCCCGCGTTAAAGACTTGATCGAGTTTCGGTGCTTCGGGGTTCGTGATGTCCAGAATCACGAGGCCGCGCGATCCGGCGGCGACGTACGCATAGGTGCGAGCCAGGTACACGGCGTGGCACTCGGGCAGGCGGATTAACGCCTTCGACACCGGCTTCGCATAATCGGACGTGTCGAGGATTTTGATGCCTTCTTCATCGACGACGTACGCATAGCGGAACTGCACTTGCACGCTCTTCGGCTTCTTGATGAACGGCTCGCCGATGACGGCAGTTACCGTCGGCTTGAGCGGGGTATCCATGTCGAGAACGACGAGGCCCGCATCGCAACAGACGTGCGCGTAGTGGCCGACGATCTGCACGAAGCACGCCCCCTTCAGCAAGCCATCGGGGTTGAATGTGAGTGCGCGTTTCAGGAAGTTATTGATCGGGTTGCCGTCGATCGTCGTGCCCGCCCCGATTAGGATCAAGCCTTCTTCTTTGTCGGCCACGTAGAGGTACGCGAAGATCGAGTGAACGGGTTGTTCCTTGTTCGCCGGGTTCATTTTCCGCGTCGGATCGACGGCCACCGTTGTCGGCGTCGCGACGTACTGCGCGTTCTTCGTTTCGACGTAAAACTTCTGCCCGAGCGGCGACACGGGAGCCGTGGTAATCCGCTCGGCGAACGCCTTGTTGTCGATGAACGCAATGTCGAATACCCGCACGCCATGTTCGCCGCACGCCGCATACAGATACTCGCCGCGGGCCTGCACCTGAAGCACTTCGCTCGCTTTGAACGGCTTCATCAGACCGAACGAAATATCGCGGCCAGGGTGTTCGTGCGCCTGTTTCAACACGTTACCGCCGAGGACGTGTTTCGAGTAATTATCCGGGAATGCGGTGCGGTGTAGCTCGCTGCCGATGACGGCTTGCGGCTCCTGTTGCTCGGTCACGGTCACGGCGAAAATGCCTTCTTCCCCGGCCGCCACCCACGCAAACTTACCGATGAAGTTCAGGTAGTTCGTGCCGTGCATCAGCAGTTGCGCCATGATCGCGTTGTTGTCGTTCGCCTGCGAGACGTGGCAATCGGTGCATTGTTTCGTTTCGCGCCAACCGCGGCCACGAACGGTGTGCGGCACGTTCGTGCTGAAGGCCGTGCCGCCGTAGCCGTCGCCGGAAATTGTCTGCTGCTGGACGTAGATATTCTCGCGGTTGCCGTTGTAACTGCCCACGTGAATCGCACACGACGACCGGGCCGGGTTGACGCGGTTACCCGTCGCATCGCCATCGCGGGCCAGCATGTAGACATCGTCGCGTAACGTCTGAAAATTGTACGAGGTATAGTTCCGGTTCACGTTGCCGTCGGCGTGCAAGTTCGGCATCTTCATGTTCGCACGTTGCGGCAAATGGCACCCGAAGCAACTCGGATTCCACGCACTATGGCACGCGATGCAGCTCATGTTCGTGTTCGAGTGCGCAACGCATTTGTCGCCGCCTTCGGGCATGTCGCCGAAGACCATTTTGCCATCGGTCACGCGCACCGTTTTCGCGAGTGCCGATTTCGCGTTGTAGCGCGGGTGCTTGTCGTCGATCGTGTCGCGCGTCTGGACCATCTCCCAGCGCACGCCTTTTTCGACCATCGAATTCTGGAAGTATCGCTTCTTGCCGTTGCCGAGGTCTTCGACCTCGAAGCGTCGCTTGCCGAACGATGTCTTGAGTGCCGCCAGGTTCCGCCCACTGCCATCTTCGGAAGATGTGTAACTCGCTGGCCCAGAGGTGCGGAGTGTCGTGTATTCGGATGCGGTACCGTGGCAGTCGATGCAGCTGATTTCCGTCGCGGCTCGCACTTCCATCTGCAAGCGATTGTTGCCGTGCATGTCTTGCACGAAGTGGCAATCGACGCAGTGCATTCCCTTTTCCATGTGGATGTCCATCAGGTGGACGGGCTGCCCGGATCGACATTTGTCGAATTCGCGCTCGGCGATGTTCGACGCCTTCGCGGTGTCCTGCGGCTTCTTGTGGAACTCCTTCATCTTCGTTGCGAACGCCGTCGATGCCATCAGCATCTCGGGAGTCGGCGGCCCGACCTGTTCGCCGAAGTGATCGCGTAACATCCCCTTGCGATCCTTCTTGTACACCGCACGAAACACCCAACCGTGGCTGTGGAAGTCGCCGAACTGCGCCTTCGTCATTTGCGAATTCAGATCGGTAATGTCGTTCAGGAAGGCGGGATCGGTGAGGTTGCTCTTCGCGGACGATTCGTTCGGGTTGAGCATCATCGAGCGGATCATTTGCTCCGGCGACGGGTTCTTTTGTTTCTCGGGGTACAACCGGTGGGCTTCGGATTCTTCATCCCACCACTGGTAGCCGATGTAACTGTTCATGACGGTCGTGCCGGGGTGGACGTGGCAGACCATGCACTGGCTCGTCGGGATTGTGTTCGTGAAGCGGTGCTCGATCGGGTGGCCCGGCTCGTTTTTGGGGATCGTCGGATCGGTACTCGCGCTGAGGCCGCGGTTGCCGTACTTGGCGTATGGCCCCGAATGTACTGGCGAACGGTCGTTCGCGTATACGAGGTGACACGCCGAGCAACCGCTCGAACGATAGTCGCCAGGGTGATCGTTCGTGCCGAGGAAATTCAGCGTGGGGTCGAAGAGTCGCGTCTTGCTAAGGCTGACGAAAACGGGGTCGGTACGGTTCTGCGTGCCGATGCCGCGCTCACTGAGGCGGGTGCGCGGGCGACCCGGTTCTTCCTTCAGTTCGGGAATGCCGACTTCGGTTTTGAAGCGCCCGCCCGGCTCGAAAATCCGCAGGATGTTACCCGGTTGGCTCATCTCGAAACGCGGTAGCGGATCGAGGAATGGCACGACGCCCTTCCTCGCCATCTCTTCTTCGGTCGGCATCGGGTTGCTGACGATTCGCAGCGGTGCGCCGTTCATCGAATAGGCTTCGCCGTATCGCGCCGTTTTGAACGGCACCGCACCGTTGTTGTAAAGGGCCGCCCCCCACAACATGCATCCCGTGGACATAATCTGCTTGCGGTTCGTCTGCACTTCTTTCGGGTGACAGCCCGATGTCCCGCAACCGATGTGCGCCACGCGGAAGTCGCCGGGGTTCACGAAGCGAATGTAATCGGGCGACTCGTGGTTGAGCAAAGTGTACGATCGCACGGGGTTCGCCGACGTTGGCCAGAACTGCGGCAAACGTGCCCGTACGTGGGCTTTTTCGATACTCGTTGCGGTGGCGTCGCCGCCGTGGCAATCGGTACACCCGAGCTGGATCGTGTCTTTGTAGTGCGGGTCGTGCGCGTTCTGGTGGCAGGCGATGCAACCGCTACTCTTCGCCATCGCCTCGCCGGCGGTCTGCTCCATGAGCTTGACGTTGGCCAACTCGGGTGGCATCGGAAACGGATCGGCAGGGTCGGTCGAATAGACGGGGTTCCGCTCATCTTGCGTGCCATCGCCTTGCGGCAACAACCGCTTGCGCTCGGCTTTCTTTGCGTCGGCAACGGTGTCGCTCATCGCTTTTTCGTTCGCGCCGGTGCTGTTGACTGCCATCGAAACGGCAACGAATGCCACGTAACCGACGACGAAGTACTTCAGCACTTTACGAAACGAAATCGACGGATTGCCAGCATCCATGCCCCGACTCCCCCAAAACTTCGCCGAGCGAGAGCCACTGCTAATAGCATCGGTACCGTCCGCGTCAATCGCATTTTTGTACAACGACGCTACGGGCGGATGCCCGGATACTCGGCTCATTCCGGAGGTCGTATGCGTGCGTTTGCGTGGTTCGTATTCGTGGCGTTTGTATCACCGATTGCGGCT
This sequence comes from Limnoglobus sp., assembly GCA_043780595.1. Taxonomy (GTDB): domain Bacteria; phylum Planctomycetota; class Planctomycetia; order Gemmatales; family Gemmataceae; genus Limnoglobus. The sequence goes on along the minus strand of JAYWCL010000125.1, from coordinate 33,858 downwards.
GCGGAACCGGCCCCGAACCGGAAGCCGGTCGTTGTCACGGAAGAAGCACTTCGCATTCATTCCGAGTCGCTCGTGATCGATGGCCATAACGATTTGCCTTGGGAATTGAGGAAGAAAGATGCGGGGGCGTCGTTCCGCACGATCGACCTGTTGAAGCCGCAAAAGGCGTTGCACACGGACATTCCACGACTGCGAAAAGGTGGCGTCGGGGCACAGTTCTGGTCGGCATGGGTGCCGGTTGACACGATCAAGAATGGCACCGCCGTCAAGACGACGCTCGAGCAGATCGATGCGATTCACCGAATGGTGAAGCAATACCCGAATGACTTCGAACTCGCATTGAGCACAGCAGACATCGAACGCATTCACAAGTCGGGCAAGATCGCGTCGCTCATCGGCATCGAGGGTGGCCACTCGATCGATGGCTCGCTCGAAATTTTGCGAAACTACCATCGGCTCGGCGTGCGCTACATGACGCTCACGCACTCGGAATCGCTCGCGTGGGCCGACTCCGCCACCGACACGCCCAAGTGCGGCGGGCTGTCGAAGTTCGGCGAAACGATCGTCGCGGAAATGAACGCGATGGGGATGCTCGTCGATCTCTCGCACGTCTCCCCGGACTGCATGAAGGCGGTTTTGAAGATCGCGAAAGCGCCCGTCATCTTCTCGCATTCTTCCGCTCGTGCGGTAGCCGACCACCCGCGTAACGTCCCCGACGATGTGCTGACTCTCCTGAAGCCCAACGATGGCGTAGTCATGGTCAATTTCTATTCGGGGTTCATCGTCCCCGAAGGCGCGCGGGCGATGCGGAAGATGTTCGACGTGGGCCGCGAACTGAAAAAGAAGTTCCCCGATGACGATGTCAAGTACCAGGAAGCGATGCGGCAATGGCAGAAAGATAACGACTATCCGGCCGGCACGATTCACACGCTCGTCGATCATATCGATCGCATCGTGCAGGTGGCCGGCATCGATCACGTCGGTCTCGGCTCGGATTACGACGGTATATCGCGGTTACCGGCACAGTTGGAAGATGTGTCGTGCTACCCGAACATCACGCAGGTACTACTCAATCGCGGTTACAAAGCTGCCGACATCAAAAAGATCCTCGGCGGCAACCTCATGCGTGCGTTCCGTGCCGCCGAGAAGGCCGCAGCACCTTCGCATTAGCCTTGTCGGATCGCTTCGTGGTGGTGCCGCACGATTTCCCCATCGACGAGGTAAATGACATCCTCGGCGATGTTCGTGGCGTGGTCGGCGATCCGTTCGACGTGCCGAACCGCCGAGAACATCGACAATGCCGCTTCGATTTTATCGGGCGAGGTTTTCATCTCGTCGATCAGTTCGCGAATGATGGCGGCGTTGTGGGCATCGACCTCATCGTCGAGCAATATCACCGATCGCGCCACCGACACGTTGGAATGCACGAAGGCATCGAGGCTGCGGCGAACCATGTCGATCGTCCGCTCGGTCATCGGCTTCAAGCGATTGGGAATGTTTGCGAACGGCGGGTGCGACAAAATCAACGCTCGTTCGGCAATCGCATACGCGAGATCGCCCATGCGTTCGAGGTCGGTCGAGATCAAGATCACCGCACTAATCCGCCGCAAATCGACGGCCACCGGCTGGTGCAGTGCCAGAATTTTCAGGCACTCTTCGAGGACTTCGTTTTCGAGTTGATCGATCAGATTGTCGCCTTCGATCACCCGTTCGGCCATGTCGCTATCGCGATCTTGAAGCGACTGCGCAGCGTGAAACACCGCCTCCTCGACGAGGCCCGCCATTTTCAGAACGAGCTTTTGCAACCGTTCGAGGTCGCGTTCCATGTGTTTGGACATTGCAAATTCCCGCGTGGCTGTGCGTGTGCATTCAACGATTCCTGTAGATATATTACGACGCTTTACCGGACAGTGAAGCCGCAAAACTTTCGTCCACTTCAAACCTTCGCGATGCCGAATTGGCAGATGTCGATTGGGAAGCGCGGGTTGCGAATGCCTGTCAACCGTTGTTTTCTCGCACTTTTCAAACTCGGTATAATGTGGGTACGCCATTTGCACTGGTTGAATCGAAACCCACACTCCACATCGAAGAAGCACGCACATGGATACGAACCGTTTCACCGAAAAAGCCCGCGAAGCTCTGGCGACTTCGCAGAAGACGGCCGCGAAACTCAATCACCAGCAGATCGACCTCGAACACCTGTTGTTGGCACTGATCGAACAAGATCGCGGGCTGACGTCGGCAATCTTGAACAAAGCGGGCGTGTCGCCGGAATTGCTTGCGGGCAAGTTGCACCGCGATCTCGAAAAACTGCCGAGCGTGACATCGGCATCGGGGACACCCGAAAACCAGTACGGCAGCGGGCGGTTCAACAAGCTGATTGCCGATGCCGAGGACGAAGCGAAACGCCTGAAAGACGAGTACGTTTCCGTCGAGCATTTACTGCTGGCGATGGTCGACGACAAAGGCGCGTCGGGGGTCATGTTGCGGGAAGCGGGCCTCACGAAGAAGCGGCTCGAAACTGTACTGAAGGAGGTTCGTGGCAGTCAGAGAGTGACCACGCAGAACCCCGAAGAGACGTACCAGGCACTCGAAAAGTACGGTCGCGATCTGACGCAGATGGCCGCAAAAGGCAAACTCGACCCGGTGATTGGGCGCGATGAGGAAATTCGACGCGTCATCCAGGTGCTCAGTCGGCGAACGAAAAATAACCCCGTGCTGATCGGCGAACCCGGCGTCGGCAAAACCGCCATCGTCGAAGGTTTGGCACTGCGAATTTATCGCGGCGACGTTCCCGAAGGACTCAAAAACAAGCGGATTTGCTCGCTCGATATGGGTGCGCTCATCGCCGGTGCGAAGTATCGCGGCGAGTTCGAGGAACGCCTGAAAGCCGTGCTGAAGGAAGTCACCGATTCCGAAGGCGAGATGATTCTGTTCATCGACGAGCTTCACACGGTCGTCGGTGCGGGGAAGGCCGAAGGCGCGATGGATGCCGGGAACATCCTCAAGCCGATGCTCGCACGCGGCGAGTTGCACTGCATCGGGGCAACGACGCTCGACGAATATCGCACGCACATCGAGAAAGACGCAGCACTCGAACGGCGATTTCAGCCGGTGTTCGTCGATCAGCCGTCGGTCGAAGATACGATTTCGATCTTGCGCGGTTTGAAGGATCGCTACCAGGCGCACCACGGTGTCCGCATCAAGGACGCGGCACTGGTCGCAGCGGCGGTGCTGTCGAACCGGTACATCGCGGACCGCTTCTTGCCCGATAAAGCGATCGACTTGATGGACGAAGCCGCCGCCAAGATTCGTACCGAGATCGACTCGTTACCCACCGAACTCGATGAGATTTCCCGCCGCGTTCGCCAACTCGAAATCGAACGCGAAGCACTCAAGAAAGAGAACGACACCGGCTCGCAAGATCGGCTGGCGAAACTCGAAAAGGAACTCGCGAACCTCAAGACGCAGTCGGATGCATTCTCCGCGCAATGGCAGAGTGAGAAGAAAGCCGTCGAGGGTTTGAAGTCGCTGCGAACGCAGATCGAGACGGCTAAGCAGTTACTCGAACGCTACGAGCGCGAGTCCGATTACAGCAAGGCGGCCGAGCTGAAGTTCGGCACGCTTCCCGACCTCGAAAAGCAACTCAAGCTCGAAGAAGAACGGCTTTCCCAGCAGAAATCGACGAACCGCCTCATCAAGGAAGAAGTCGGCGAAGCCGACATCGCCGCCATCGTCAGCCGCTGGACCGGCGTACCCGTGACGAAACTGATGGAAGGCGAAACAGAGAAACTCCTGCACCTCGAAGACGAATTGCATCGCCGCGTCGTGGGGCAAGAAGAAGCCGTGACCGCGATCAGCGAAGCGGTCATTCGGGCACGATCCGGGTTGAACGATCCGAATCGCCCCATCGGCAGTTTCATTTTCCTCGGCCCAACCGGCGTTGGCAAAACCGAACTTGCCCGCGCGCTGGCTGCGTTCTTGTTCGACGACGATCGCGCGATGATCCGCATCGACATGAGCGAGTACCAGGAACGCCACACGGTGTCGCGGTTACTCGGCGCGCCGCCCGGTTACATCGGCCACGACGAAGGCGGGCAACTTACCGAAGCGGTACGACGCCGACCGTATAGCGTGATTTTGTTCGATGAAATCGAGAAAGCCCACCCCGATGTTTTCAACGTGCTCTTACAAGTCCTGGACGATGGCCGCCTCACGGACAGTCAGGGGCGAACGGTCAATTTCAAAAACACGATTATCATCATGACGTCGAACGTCGGCAGCCAGAAAATCTTGCAATTTAAGGGCACGCACATCGGCGAAATTTACGACCGCATGAAGCAGGCAGTGCTCGACGAACTCCGGAAAGCGTTCCGCCCCGAATTCCTCAACCGCATCGACGACATCATCGTTTTCCACACGCTCACCGAAGCAAACCTCGCGAAGATCATCGACATTCAACTCGAACACCTTCGCGAACGGCTCCGCGATCGCAAGATCGTTTTGACGATCTCCAACGAGGCGAAATCGCACCTCGTGAAGCTCGGTTACGACCCTGCCTACGGTGCGCGGCCACTGAAGCGCGTTCTGCAAAAGGAACTCGAAACGGCACTCGGCAAGTCGCTGCTAAAAGGCGACATCCGCGACGGCATGACTGTGGTCGTCGATTACGACATGAGCCACGATGGTCTGGTGTTTCGCCCGCAGTGATGGATCGTTATTGGATTTTTGAAGAGCGGTACTGAATTGCGGTGTAGATCGTGCGCAACGACAGGTTGGTTTCTCGCGCGATGCGGGCGCATTCTTCGTACTCGGGCACGATGATGCTGTAGCCGTCGCGCCAGCCGCGTTTGGCTTTTATCGTCCCCCATTCGGTTTCGATGGCGATCGTTTCGCGTTGTAACGTCGAACGCTCGGCCTTCGTGCGGCGGATACCGAAACTGCCGGTTTCTCGGAACAAGATCGTTTCGAGATCGTTGCGATGGCTTTCGTGACAGATCACTGTCAGTAGCACGCCGGGCCGCTGTTTCTTCATCTGGATCGGTACTGCGAACACATCGAGTGCACCGGCAGTAAACAGTTTTTCGATCGCGTAGCCGATGATTTCACCGGGGCAATCGTCGAGGTTCGTTTCGAGAACGGTCACCGTCTCCGCCTGGCTTCCGGACTGTCCCACCAGCAATCGCAACAGGTTCGGTTGCTCGATCGGGTCTTTCGTCCCCGCGCCGTGGCCGATGCGTTCGATCGTCATCGTGGGCGTGTCGACGTATTCGGTCACGACGCTGGTGAGGATCGCCACGCCCGTCGGCGTCGCGAGTTCACCGCGTACGGGGCACTTCGCGATCGGCACGCCTTTCAACAATTCTGCGGTACCCGGCGTGGGCACGGGCATAATTCCGTGGGCGCATTTCACCGTGCCACTACCGACCGCCACGGGCGACGAAGTGAAGCGGTCGGCCCCTAGCAGATCCAAACCGACCGCCGCACCGATAATGTCCGCGATGCTATCGAGCGCCCCGACTTCGTGAAAATGCACCCGTTCGAGCGGCATCCCGTGGGCCACCGATTCCGCGAGCGCGACCTTGCGGAAGATCGTACTCGCGAGTTCACGCTGTTTCGGAGTGATCGCGGCCTTTGCCAGAATCGCTTCAATATCGGGCAGAAACCGATAATCTTCTTCGTCCTTGGCGTGGACGGTCACCTTCGTGGCGGCGAACCCGCAGCGCTTCACTTTCTCGATTTCCAGCTCGATCGGCAGGTTCAACGACGCGAGCGCAGCGCGAATCGCGGTCGCATCGACGCCTGCATCGATCACGGCACCGAGGACCATGTCGCCACTGATTCCGCTAAAACAGTCGAAATGTACGGTTCGCACCGATCGTCCTCCGAAGCGATTCCGAAACCCTGGCCGTGTGGCGGAACGCCGCGCACGGTTGCCGATTCACGTCCTAAAATACTGTTACGGAATTTGACCTCAAGCGACTGGGAATGGAAATGATCCACGAGCCGAAGCTTCTCGAACGCCTCGTCCGCCTCACGCAACCCGATGGCGGTTGGGGTTATCGCGACGGTCAACCTGGCCACCTGGAACCGACCTGTTACGCACTTCTCGCACTCGCGGCGGAACCGCAAAAATATGCGGCGAGTATCGCGAACGGGCTGCGTTCGCTGCAATCGCACGCGCAAGCCGATGGCAGTTTCCGGCTCACGCGCGGCCGCCCCCAAGCCGTCTGGCCGACGTCGATGGTGTTGTTCGCCAAGCACAGTACCGGCGTACCCGCAACGGATTTGTCGCAAACGGCGGAGCGGTTGCTGACAGTCGAAGGGCGTGTGTTAAAAGCCGACCCGGAAGTTGCGGACATGGTCGATATCGACGTGCGGCTAATGGGTTGGCCGTGGTCCGAAGATACGTTTTCGTGGGTCGAACCGACCGCGTGGGCGTGTCTGGCGTTGCGTGCCGTAGGCAAGGGCGATCACCCGCGCGTGCGGGAAGGTTTGCAGCTTCTGCTGGATCGTGCGTTTGAAACGGGCGGTGCGAATTACGGCAACCGCACGGTACTCGGCAAATCGACCGAGCCGATTCCCGGTCCGACGGCGATACTGCTACTCGCGTTGCAGGGGATCGCGGACAACCCGCGAATCGAAGCGGCAAAGGGCTACCTTCGCGTTCATTCTCAGCAGACGGCCGACCTCGAGCATCTCGCATGGATTCGCATCGCGCTAACCTGCCACAGAACCGATGTGATGACGGAAGTGGTATTACCGCTCATCGACGCACGCATACGCGAATCGCTGGAAATCGAGCTGAATGCGAGTGCCGGCGAGGGACTCGGTGCGGGGCCGTTGCGGGTGGCACTTGCGGCGATTGCGTTAAATGCGGACGTGCGAAACCCGTTCAAGCTGTCCGATGGCGTGCCGCTCCCGAGTGATGGCCCTGCATTCGCGGATAAGGCGAATACCGCCGTCACGAAGTCCGAAGCTCGCTCGTCCGGCGAGCGCGTCGGGCAGTTTTTTCGCGGCATCATGGTTCGTGGCATGAGCGCGCTACGTAACCTTCCTGCGAAGTCGGGCGTACACATCGGCAAGTGTACTGCGTACGACGACACGATGCTAACCGTGCTGAAAGCCCAGTACGAATGCTTCCGCCAGAGCGTGCCGATTAAGGGAAAGCGAGTGGTGCTGAAGCCGAACCTCGTCGAGTACCACAAAGACAAAGTCATCAACACCGACCCGCGATTCGTCGATGCCGTCATCCGGTTGTTCCAGGAAGAAGGCGCGGCTGAGGTGATCGTGGCCGAGGGGCCGGGACACTGGCGGAACGTGCAGTTTTTGGTGAACGAAAGTGGCCTCGGCGATGTACTTCGCAAACGCAATGTCCGGTTCGTGGACATCAATCACGACGAGCCGGTGAAGATGCTGAACCTCGGGCGAACGACTGGCCTCGAGTTTTTGTACCTTTCGCAAACGGTGCTGAATGCGGACGTGTTCGTGTCGCTGCCGAAGTTGAAGACGCACCACTGGGCGGGCGCAACGCTGTCGCTGAAGAATCTCTTCGGCACGCTGCCGGGCATCTGTTACGGCTGGCCGAAGAACGAATTGCACTGGCGCGGCATTCACAATAGTATCGTCGATATTGCCTGCACTCACACGCCGCACCTCGCGATTGTCGACGGCATTATCGGCATGGAAGGCGATGGCCCGCTCAATGGCACGGCGAAGCCGTGCGGGGCGATCGTCATGGGGAACGACCTCGTCGCGGTCGATGCGACCTGTTGCCGGCTGATGCAGTTACCGCCGGAGCGCGTGCCGACAATCGTACTCGCCACCGAGAAGCGACTGGGCCACATGAGCGCGCAGAAAATCGTGCAACTCGGTGCGAGCATCGAGGAGTTAGCGACGTTTTTCGAACGCCCGCCCGGTATCGAATTGCAACTTTTGAAAGAACCGGTGAAGGTTTGAGCGGTTTCTGATACTGTTCGCAGTAGCACGATCTTTCGTTCTGGTTGCGAGGCACGGTTATGTCGGACGAGCGCGTATCGGTCGGTTCGAGTTACAGCGATGCCACTTTCGGCTTGGCGATTGGCGGTGCCGCGATTGGGATCATCGGCGGGTTGTCGCTGTTCGCATTCGCGCCGGAATGGGCGCTCGGGGTGACGGGTGCCGGGTTGATTTTCGGGCTGCTCGCACTCGCACGCGGGTATGCCATCAGTCGGAAGCGCCGTTGGATTACACCGACCGATGAAGGTTTCACCCTCGAAGATAAGAACGGCCAATTCGACTTCACCGACGAGCAAATTTCCGATCTGGGTACGTGGGCGAAAACGCGATTCGCGAACGGCGTCCCGAAGTCGATCGAACGAAAGGGAAGCCTCGTCATTGCGGCCGAGTCGTTCGCGGCCACGCTCGATTTCGAGTATGTTGTTGCGCTCAATAAGATCGACCCGCTCGAAGAATTCCTCGAACGGAACCTCGTGAGGCTGACCGATGAGGCGAAGGCCAATCTGGCGAACGGCGACACGATCGAAGGCAAAGGCTGGACGTTCGACGCCAAAGAAATGGTCTGTACCGACGGTCGTGCGGCGAACCGCTTTCTCGTGAGTGACTTTACCGCCACCGACATCGTCGATGGCAAAGTGGCGATCTGGGTTCGCGGCGATCCGAAGCCCGTCGTCCGCATTGCTGCCGGTTCGCCGAACGCACTCGTGCTCGTTCGCGTACTCTTGAAACAACTCGCCGAGAAAGGCCCCGTGGTCGAGGATTCCACGGGGCTGGGGCGGATCATTTTTGAACGCGACAAGTCGACGCAACGCGGACTTCTGGTGTTTTTGCTCGCGATTTTTGTGTTAGCCGCCATCGGTGGTGTTGTGCTTGCAATCGTTGAAAGTGGCAATCAACGAGACCAAACGGGCCTGCTAATTGGGATTGCAGTTGCGGTATTAGCACCGATCTTCGCACTACTCGTTTGGTTCAACCGGACCAACATTTTTCGGTGCCATATCAATGGTGTCTGCTACATCCGCACGCGATCTCGAAAAGAGATTGCCTTCGCAGACGTTCGCATCTTCACATATAGCGCGACGCGGCAATATTACAACGGGGCCTACACGGGTACGACGATCTCTCTAAACTTCGAGCCGGGCGAAGGCACCGAAGGCGATTCGATCGCGTATTCGGCCAACGTCAAGAATTCCGACGGCGAAATCGACAACCTCCGCGAACACGTGAGCCGGGTGATGGCCGGCCATATGCGGAAGCGATTCGATGCGGGCAACCCCGTGCGTTGGACGGATGCGGTTCGATTCACGGAAGACGGCCTCGAAGTCATCGTCCCCGGCGGCGTGTTCTCGAAGGGAAAAAATCGCGTCGTACCGTTCACCAAAATCTCCGGCTACGACATGAAGGACGGCTACTTTTACCTGTTCGAGAAGGGTAAAAAGGACGTGCTCTATTCCGTGATCGTCAGTGCGCCGAATTTCTTTCCGGGCCTGGCGATGCTCAACACGATCCTCTACCCGCCTGTGCCGGTGCCCATCGCCGATGACGATGAGGATATTCCCACGGTGCAACCGGAACGCGAAGACGAGCCGAGTTAATCGAGGAGTTCGCGAAGCCTCGCGATACGCCTCGGCACATCCGGGTAACGCGACGATTCATCGAGAAGGATCGCACGGAAACCTGCGGAGGTGGCCCCTTTGAAATCGTTCTCGAAGTCGTCGCCGACGAACGCGATGGTGTGTGGCGGGGGATTACCGAGGCGTTCGCGAACGACGTCGAAAAAGCGGCCCGATGGCTTGCGATAGCCGACGACCGAACTGATGATGACCGTGTCTTGCAACAGCGCGAGTGCGGGGAATCCGTCGATGACCTTTTGCAATCGCCGATCCAAATTGGAAGCCAAACCGAGCGCATAACCGCGTTGATGTAACGCTTCGAGAACCGCCAAAGCATCGGCGGCAACGACCCACGATTCGGGCTGGGCGTAATGTTCGTACAGTTCGCGGAAGCAGGCTTCGGAGTTCGGCACCTCGTGCAATGTCTCGGTCACGATTTGCTGCCATCGCTGTCGTTCGCGTAGTTCAGACGTCACCCAGTCGGCATCGCGGTCGATCGCTTCCTGTTTGCGAAATGCGGCTGGAAATCGCGCACGAATCGTCTCGGGGGCAATCGCCGCACCATGTCGCAACGCGAAGTCCGCATATACGTTGGCCACCGATGGCGTCGGGTGGATCAGCGTGCTGACTGCGTCGAAAATGACTGCGCGAACATCGTCGTGTAACACGTCACTCGGCCTCCGCCGCTTGGCGGGTGCCGTTCGTGCCCGGTATCACGGATCGCTTCGGCTTTACGGGGTTGGTCCTCGCTTTCCCAACTCGGCGTACCGTACGTTGTGCGGTGGCAGGCACCGCTTCCTGGCTCGCCCGCACCGCCGTCGCCACCTTAATGAGGTGCAAGCCGCCGCGAAACAACACGAAGCCGATGACGATCATCGGCCCCGCGGTAAAGACCCGCCTCGCGGATGCAAACAGATACGCCTCGCCGAACGACGCGAGGCCGAGTACGATCAACAACCAGCCTGCGACTTCGCGTAACCAGAACGTCATGGGTCACTCCATATCGTTATCGAATGATCAGGTAAGCGAATATTATCATCAGCACCGTGATGCCGACGAATCCGAAGAACAGTACCGTGAAGATACGCCCGCCGGTTTTCTTGATTCGTCGCCAAGTCTCACCCGGTTTACGTTGTTCGACGATGCGGGCCGCACGCCAGGTTTCGATGCGAGAAAATTCGCGGCGCGACTCCTGCCAGCCCATGTCGAGAAGGAGTAACTTCGCTTCTTCGCGGTTCCATTGGCGGATTTGCCAGTACCAAAACACGAAGCGCGCGAGTCCCACCGTACCGCTTAAGCCGAGCGCGAACAGTAAGGATCGACTGACTGCGGCACTGAAGAAGTCTGGTTGCATCCGATCGAGCGTAAATCGGCGGAGTCGGATCGGCGGAAAAACTTTGGAATCGAATTCTAACTGCGTGATGAGCAGCCAGATAAACTGCCCGACGATCGTCGTGCCGATCGCGAACAGGATCATCATTAAGAGTTCGTTATCGGAAATGAGTCGCGGCGGGCGACGGTCGAGTGAATCTCGTTTCGATCGCGCCGCCTTCACTCGCTCATCGGGAAACGCCTGCTGGGCAAGGCTGTATACTCGAAACTGCGCATGGAGGTAAACGAGCACGGCTGCGACGAGGAGCATATCGAACGGCGAAAACGACGACGACAATAACCGTGAAGGCCCGCCCGAATATCGCGACATCGGTACGCCGAACGGGTTGACTGTCAGATACGCCACGGCGACCACGAAGAACCCCGGCATCGCCGTCCAACGGAGCATCATCGCCACGATGCCGATCAACATCGGGATGCCACCCGCGATCAGCGAGCCGGTACTCAGTTGGATCACGAACACTGAAATCAACGCGCACCCCGCCACCATCACGTAGCCGCGAACGCGCTCGTCGAGCAGGACTTTTAGGTACAGTTGATAGCTGTTGGGATTAGTCATCGGCGACTCCTCGCGCCGCGGACGCGATCGAGTCGGTCGAGAATTGCGCGAATCGGATCGCGATCCGTTACCCGCAGCACGGTCGCGCCGACTCGCACGAGTTCCTTTTGGAGTTTTTCGTAACGCTGTCGATACCCGCGCACGAGCGCGACCTGCACGAGCTTCGCCACCCGTAACATTTCCATCGGGTCGATTGACGCCGCTTGCCCCGGCTCCGCAACGGGCACATCGCTCGGCCACGGCACGATGACCATCACATGGTGATGCCGACTGCGAGCCACCCGCACCGCCTTCAACACCGCTGCGATGTCGTCGCCGAGTTCGGTGAGGTCGGCAAGGATTACGAACAGTTCGTTGTCGCGCGCACGCGAAACGGCACCGAGTAACGCACGTTGCAGCACCTCCGCTTTCGATTCGCTGCGGAAGCGATAACGGCCATCGCCGTCGTAAAGTGCGACCGGAACTTCGACGTGATGATCGGCGAGGAATCGCCCCGCCCGTGCGGCGAAAAATTCGTCGTCGTGAATGTAGCGTTCGACCGTCGCGGGGGTGCCACCATCGAGTAACGCGAAGATTGCGCCGAGTTGTTTGCGCTTCCGTCGGATCGGTGCGTGCGGCGAAAAGAAGCCGCGAATGCCGTGAATGAACCAAACGAGGACAGTTATTGTGATCGGCAAATTCAGCAGCAGAAACATCGCGAAAAGGAACAATGGTATGTCGAGCAATAGATAATTCGACTTCGGGCGTTGTCGTACGATTCGCGCACAAAAATTAATCCACTCAAAAAAGATCGGCATGATGCTCTGTAGCCACTTCGGTAGTGGGCCGAGGAGCATGTAATAGATCCCCAGAACGCCCGGAGCATTGACGATCAGACTGAACAGTACGGGAATCCACGCGATCCATCCCCAGCGCGTATCGAGTAACGGCTTCCAGAACAGACCCCACGGCTGCGAGTTCACGCTGCGGTCGAATAAGTCGGGGTACAATTCTTGCGCGAGCGGGTACGCGATGCGAACCATCGGCTTCACTTGTTGCCCGCCGGGGTCGGGTCGCTGGGCCGATGCTTCCGCGAGTTTGCTGAGGAGTCGGATCGTGTGAACGGTGTTCCGCGCGGCGGGCAACACGTCGAATTTCGCTTCGTCGAACAGCGTCAACCCGACGAGATCGCGGTTGGCGGCGGCGGCTTGCGCGATGCTCGAAGCGACTTCCGAGAGTCGACAAAGTGGCGTTTCGCCGACGGGTCCGAGCCGCATCGCTTGCGAGGTATCGAGGAACAACGTGCAGCGAACGGGGATGTCGCTTTCGAGTTCCTTCGTAATGAGCTTGTCCTTCTTCGCGGATGCTTTCCACGCGATCATCTTCGGTGGATCGCCGGGAATGTAATCGCGCAAGTCCAATAGTTCGCTGCCGCTCCCCGGTCTTCGCAGTCGATGGATACCGGGCGGCGGAAGCACGTTGAAGCGCTTGTCGGCACGCTGTTTCCCTTCGCTATCGGTGAGCGGCGGCAAGATCAGGACATCGACGGGCCGCCGCAGGAAGATCCGCTTGTAAAAGAACCCCGCGAGGTCGGCAAGGCGAATTTCCACGCCTTCAAAACGATAGATACCCGGCCCCGACGACTTGAGTTCGTATTCGATCACCGTCGGTTCGTTCGGGCGAAATTCGACCGTTTGTTCTGTGCGACCGCCGCGAATCTTACGCGCTTCGGGCGGGCGATCCATGACGATCGCGAGCGGCCAACTCGCCTTGCCACGGTTCGTCACCGTCACGCGGATGGTGCAGGCGATCCCCGACCAGGCGTTCGATACGACGCGGCCATTTTGCAAAATCTCACGCACGACATCGATCTTCCCGAGCGTCGAACGGAAGCGAAGCGTAAACAACAACCTCTCGACGAGATACCAAACGATCAAAGTGATCCCGAGGATCGCAACGATGGGGTGCTCGACGCCGGCCGTCGTCAGCCCGATCAGGGTCACCGTCCCGGCAACGATCAAGCACCACAAACCGCGTGCGGTAAGCAAAGTGTCAGTCCCCGTCGCGTGTGAAGTAAAACCTTGGCGTATTCTACTGAGGAATGTCGACGCATTTCGCAACGGGTATGGAATCGATTGTTGCAGGCACGGTGGCGAGTGCCGTACTATGGGGCTTGTTGCGTTGCGGTCGTGTTGTGCTCCTGAGATCGATCCGATGATGTGGAAACCGATTCTGATTCTGTCGATGTTCGCATTATCTTCCGTTGCTTCTGGACAAGGGTATTCGCCGAAGGAAGCCGTTGCGCGGATGACGTTGCCGCCGGGGTTCACGGTGCGAGCGGTGGCGACCGAACCGATGATCCGCCAGCCGTTGAGTATGTCGTTCGACGAACGCGGGCGGATGTGGGTGCTGCAATACTTGCAGTACCCGAACCCGGCCGGTTTGAAGGCGCTCAAGCAAGATCAGTATCTGCGAACGATCTGGGATCGCGTGCCCGAACCGCCGCCGAAGGGACCGAAGGGCGTCGATCGGATCACAATCCTTTCCGACCCCGATGCCCACGGCGTCTATCGCAAAAGCCACGACTTTCTGACGGGGCTGAACATGGCCACCGGCTTCTGCATCGGGCGGGGCGGTGTGTATGTTGTACAACCGCCATACTTGCTGTTTTACCCCGATAAAAATGGCGACGATCTCCCCGATACCGACACGCCCGATGTGTTGGCGACGGGATTCGGGATGGAAGATACGCACTCGTACGCGAACTCGTTGCAGTGGGGGCCGGACGGCTGGCTGTACGGCGCACACGGCAGCACCGTAACGGCCAAAATCGTCAACCCCGGTGGTACGCCGAACCCGATCGAATTTCAGCAAGGCATCTGGCGTTACCACCCAATTTCAAAGCGTTTCGAGCTATTCGCCGAGGGCGGAGGCAACACCTACGGCCTCGATTTCGATAAGCACGGCAACGCCATCGCGGGCACGAACGACGGTCGTTCCGCGTGTTTGCATCAAGTGCAAGGGGCGTACTATGTGAAAGGATTCACCAAGCACGGCCCGCTACACAATCCCCATACATATGGTTACTTCGAGCACATCCCCCATGCGAACTTCAAGGGTGGCCACGTCACGTGTGGCGGCGTGGTCTATCAGGGCGACACGTTTCCCAGCGAGATGCACGATCAGTACATTGCGGGCAACTTGCTGTCGAATGCGGTGTACTGGCACAAATTCACTGCCGACGGTGGCACTTTCAAAAACAGCCACGGTGGCGATTTGCTGGTGGCGAACGACACGTGGCATCGACCGGTAGACCTATTGCTCGGCCCCGACGGCTCGATTTACGTCGCCGATTGGTACGACAAACGGGCCGCCCACCTCGACCCGATCGATAGTTGGGACAAGACGAACGGGCGAATCTACAAGATCGAGTATGCAGGCACCGCAAACTTTCCGAAGTTCGATTTGCGCAAAAAATCAAGCTTGGAACTGCTGGAACTCCTGAAACACGCCAACGCAAGTTGGCGGCGCGAAGCACGTCGATTATTAACGGATCGTGCCGACGCGACAACGTACCCGACCTTGAAGAAAACGATCGCCGCCGAGACTTCACTACTCGCGCTCGAATCGCTGTGGGCACTGTATACGAGTGGCGGAACGGACACCGCGTATTTATACAGCCTGTTGGCGCACCCGAACGAGCATGTCCGTGCGTGGGCAGTGCGACTCGTCGGCGACGCGATGACGATAGATGGTGCCACCGCAGAGGCTTGGCAACAACTCGCGATGCGCGAAACGAGTGCCGTCGTTCGCGTGCAAATGGCCTGTAGTGCGAAGCGAGCGTCTGCGTCAGTGGCCGTAAAAGTCGTGGCGGCGCTCATTCGTGCGAAAGGCGTGCAGCCCGACCCGCGGATGCCATTGCTAATGTGGTGGGCGGTCGAAAGCCAACTCGCGAACGACCCCGTGCCCGCAACGAATCTGGCACTCGACTTTATTCGCACGACGCCGGCGTACGATGGCAATCTCGTCAAAAACATCGCACGACGATTGATGGCAAACGACATTCCCGACGGTCAGAAACGGCTAGCGGGATTGTTACACGAAGCGGAAAAGCATACGCGCGCCGATCTCGTGCTGAGTGGCATTTCCGCTTCGCTCGATGGCGGCCGTAACGATCGCGTTGCGCCCGAACTGTTAGCCGAACTTAGGCAAATTCCGACAAATCTTGCAACGCGAACGATCCTCGCGCGGCTCGGCGACAATGCTTCGATCACCGCAATTCGCAACATTGCTGCGGACAACGCGAAGCCAATCCCCGAGCGGATTGCGGCGATCGAGTTACTACGGCAAGTTCGCGACACCGAGGCCAAAGCCGCGTTCGTCGAAATGCTCCAAACATCGACATCGGACCCGCTACGCATCGCGATTCTGCCTGCCCTGGAAGCATTCGACGATCCCAAAGTCGGACAGGCGATCGTGCAAGGTTACGCGAAATGGTCACCCGCACTGAAGAAGCTCGCGATCCAATCGCTCCTCGCGCGGAAGAGTTGGGCACTGTTGTTGCTCGGGCAAGTCGAAGCGAAAGTCATCCCTGCGACAGACCTGACGACCGAGCAAGTTCGCACCGCGATGTCGTTCGACGATCCGGCGATTGCGAAACTTGCGGAGAAACATTATGGCAAGATCGGACCTGCCACGCCCGGCGAGAAACAGGCACGCATCTCGTGGCTCGGCGTGGCGATCAGTCGCGGCAAAGGCGATGCAGTGGCGGGGAAAATCTTGTTCAAACAGCAGTGTGCGTCGTGCCATGTCTTGCACGGCGAAGGCATTAAGATCGGCCCCGAACTGACGGCGGCGGATCGCAAAAATGTTGGGTACATGCTCGCGAATATCGTCGACCCGAACGCGCTCGTACGCCCCGAGTTCGTGCAGCACATTGCGACGACGCTCGACGGTCGCAAGCTATCGGGGTTGGTGATCGAGGCGAATGCGGAGTCGATGACGTTGCTCGATGCACAAAATCGTAAGATCGTCTTGGCGAAAGCCGACATTGAAGAGATCAAACCGACGGCGGTTTCGTTGATGCCGGAGAAACTTCTCGATTTGCTTTCGGATGCTCAGGTGTGCGATCTGTTCGCGTATCTGCGTAGCGATCCGCCACCCGTCAAATAGGTGCATTCTTGAACCGTGGGCTACTGACAATTCTTTTGCTCACCGCAAGTGCGAACCTCCGCGGCGAGGTCCGCGACGTGGCGGAACTGTTCCCCGAAACGACGCTCGCGTATGCTGAGGTGCGTTCGCCGGCCGCCATTGCGGAGACACTCGCGACACTCGTGCAGGGTACGCCATTCGCGGACTCATTGAAGGCGGTTCACGACCGCCGCGATGCACTTCGCGAACCGGGCCTGTTCGCGGGTCAGTCGCACCTCGGAATCGCGTCGTTGGTCGCATCGCCCGAATTCCAACTGGAATTGAAGCGTTTTCACGGCGCTGCCTTCGGACTGTGCGGGTTCACGAAAACCCACGAGCCGATACTCGCGGGGGCCGTGCTGACGGGCGATAGCCACGCAACCGGCTTGCTGATTCGCGGCTTTCTCGCCTCGGACGCATCGATTCGTCGCATCGACACCGTTGAGGGTGTCGCCATTTTTCAACAGCGCGGCGTACCGCCAATTACTACGGATCAGGAAGGCAAACCGATACCGTACGAGAACCCGAAACCGACCGAAGGCCCACTCGAAGCGACCTTCGCCTACACCCCCGGCTTATTCGCGTTCGGTTCGAGCAAGGCCGCCGTGGTCGAGTTGCTGACGCGGTTCCGCAAACCGGTCGCGAACAATTTGGCGAAGTCGGACGGCTTCCCGGTAGAGCGGAATGCAGGGATCGGGTTCTTTCTGCGACCGCCCGAACTCGTTGCCGATCTCGATAAAGCACGGAAAGCGAAGCGGGAGTATGTCGATGGCAACCTGCTGGGTTACGCGAAGTTCGTGCTGAATGCGCGTGCGGTACCGCAGATTCACGGCTCGTTCCGCATCCGCCCCGATGGCGTCAGTCTGACCGTCAACGGTGCGATTCACCCGACCGAACGCAGTTTGCTGCTCGATTTCCTCGATGCGGCCAGCCCTTCGCCCACGTTTCCAAACTTGACGAAACCGTCGGCACTCACGGTCGGCGTCGCGATGCCGCCGACTGACAAGCGTGTGACAGCGACGGTTGCGATTGCCGACGCGATCGCAAAAGCACGCGGCGAGGTCGGGAAGTTACCGTCCGACTGGGTCGCCGAGGCCGAGAAGGTGGGCCTGTTGATCCGCATGAAGTTGCTACCAGGCTTGCGGCAAATCACGCTCGTCGTTCCACCCAAACAAGAGATCCCCGCCGGTGCGATGGCGTTACCCTTACTCGTACTCAATCTCAACGATGAGACATCAGGTACAGACTGGGAAGCGGCATTGCCGAAGTGGCTGCAACTACTCGATGCGGCAAAAATCGCCCCAACGGTTTCTAGCGAGATGATCGTAGGCACTAAGGTTTTCTCGACGCAAACGAGTCTCGGTGCGGTTCACTTTGCCCGCTACGGAACGACGCTCGCAATCGGCATGGATCGCAAGTGGGTGGCCAACTGCGTGCAACCAATCCCAACGAAAACGCTCGCTGCAATCACCGAAAATGCGAGCATCGTCGCGGTGGTGACTCCGTCGGGACTCGCACGCTGGGAATCGCTCGGTAACGTACGATTGCAAAAGCGAGTCATCGTGGAAGCGGATTCGGCGACCCCGCCCATCGGTATGAACTTGTCCGCATGGACGGACAAAGAACTTGCAGTGTGGGATGCCGTGCCACCGATCACGCTGAAATTCACGAAGGGAAAAACACAGTTCACGATACAAAGCCGCCTCGATTGGGGTGCGGGTGGCTTCGGGCCGCTGGTCGTGAAAACGCTCCCGTGGTTCGAGAAATATTGGGCACAACACAACTCGTCGTACCCGATGCGACCGGGAATCGATGACTTGCGTAATCTCGACCGCTAAAAAAATCTGCCAAATCGCTGTTGCTATCGACGCGGGGCTGGCATAGACTTGGCGTACAGAGGTTTATTTGATGCGCACGCTGCTACGACTCGAAGAACTACCGATTCCGAATTTTCGGGGACGCTTCTTTACGTCGTAGCTGTTGATACAGACACCACGATTTTGAGACGGCCCCGGAGAGTTCCGGGGCCGTTTTCGTTTCGACACTCAGGAGCCGACGATGCCGACGACCGACACCGACCGGGTCATCATCTTCGACACGACGTTACGCGACGGGGAACAAAGCCCCGGTTGCAGTATGAATCTGAACGAAAAGCTCGAGATGGCGCACGCGCTGAAAGAACTCGGCGTCGATGTTATCGAGGCGGGGTTCCCCATCGCGTCGCCAGGCGACTTTGAATCGGTGCAAGCGATCGCCCGCGAAGTTCACGGCCCGATCATTTGTGCATTGGCACGCTGTAATTCGACCGACATCGACCGTGCCGCGCTCGCCGTCAAAGAGGCACCGCGACCGCGGGTTCACGTCTTTTTGGCGACGAGTGCCATTCACCGCGAATTCAAGTTGAAGATGTCCCGCGAGGATATTCTCAAACGCACCATCGAAGGCGTGACCCGTGCGCGAGACCAAATCGACGACGTCGAATTTTCCCCCGAAGATGCTTCGCGCACCGAACTCGACTTCCTCACCGAAGTCGTCGAACGTGCCATCGAAGCGGGCGCGACGACGCTGAACATCCCCGATACCGTCGGCTACGCGGTGCCGAGCCACTACGCGGACATCATTCGCCACCTCAAGAAAACCGTTCGCGGCATCGACAAATGCATCATCAGCGTGCATTGCCACAACGACCTCGGCCTCGCGGTCGGCAACAGCCTTGCGGCACTTCGCGAAGGGGCGAGGCAGGTCGAGTGTACGATCAACGGCATCGGCGAACGTGCGGGAAATACGGCACTCGAAGAAGTCGTGATGGCACTCCATACCCGTCAGGATTTCTACGGGTTAACGACGGGCATCAACACGCGATTCCTTTACCCGTGTAGCCGAAAATTATCGCACGTCACCGGTATG
Source organism: Limnoglobus sp. (assembly GCA_043780595.1). Classification (GTDB taxonomy): domain Bacteria; phylum Planctomycetota; class Planctomycetia; order Gemmatales; family Gemmataceae; genus Limnoglobus. Next base: position 14,220 of record JAYWCL010000125.1, on the reverse strand, counting down.
CAGGTGCAGCGGAACAAGGCGATCGTCGGCCAGAACGCCTTCGCGCACGAGGCGGGGATTCACCAAGATGGCATGTTGAAGAACGCCAACACGTACGAGATCATGCGGCCCGAAACGGTCGGTATCTCGCGCACCGAACTCGTGTTGGGCAAGCACAGTGGCCGCCATGCGCTCCGCCAGAAAATCAACGACCTCGGCTATCACCTCAGCGAAGAGCAACTGAACCGCGTGTTCGATTCGTTCAAGATTCTCGCCGATCGCAAGAAAGATATTTACGACGCAGACATCGAGGCACTCGCGGAAAACCAGATCCACAACATCTCGCACAAAACCTGGACACTCCACGCCTTCACGTGCAACGCGGGTACGGGAACCATGCCCTCGGCAGCGGTGGCGCTTTGGCGACAAGACGGCGAAATCATGAAGGATGCCGCCATCGGCGACGGACCCATCGATGCCGTATTCAACGTGATCGACCGCATCACGGGCATCACGGTCAAGGTGTGCGATTATCGCGTTCGCGCCGTGACGGTCGGTACCGATGCCCAGGGCGAAGCGTTCATCGAAGCCGAGTTTGAAGGGAATAAACTGACAGCACGTGCCGTCTCGACCGACATCGTCGAAGCGAGCGCCATGGCCTACCTCGAGATCATCAACCGCGCGGCCGCCCGGCAAGTCCGCGACCGACTGAAACCGACCGACAACACTCCACAATAATCGTCATTAATAAGCGTGCTTTTGTTTCTTGAACAGCATCGTTAGTACCGTCAGCACCATGATTCGCAGATCGAAGAGCGGGTTCCAGTGCGTGATGTAATAGAGGTCGAATTGCACGCGGCGGCGGAGCGACGAGTTGCCGCGCCAGCCGTTGACTTGCGCCCAGCCGGTTAGCCCTGCCTTCACCGCATGGCGTGCCATGTAGTTCGGGATCGTCTTCTTGAATTGATCGACGAAATACGGGCGTTCCGGTCGCGGCCCGACGAGGCTCATCTGCCCGAGTAGCACGTTCAGAAGTTGGGGAAGTTCGTCGAGATTACTCGTCCGCAGGAACGCGCCGAGCCGCGTCACCCGCGTATCGTTGTGCGCCGTCATCTGTGGGCCGGACGTCTCCGAATCGATCCGCATCGTGCGGAATTTCAGCATCATGAAGCGGTCGCCGTTTACCGAGCAACGCTCTTGCCGGTAGAGAATCGGCCCTGGGCTGGTGAGCTTGATCAGTACCACGATCAATGCCAGTAGTGGCGACAGAATACACATTCCCAGCAGCGAAAATACGATGTCCATGATCCGTTTCACGACGACGTTGACGCCGTAATGGTTGCTCTCGCGCAGGCCGATGACCGTCATGCCTTGGAGGTTCGTCGTCGTCAGCGATAGCCCCGACATCGCGGGGGCATCGGCCACGAGACGGACTTCGACGAGCGTTTGCGAGAGGATATCGAAGACGCGACGCGCATCGCCGTAGCGGTTCATCGGCAACGCGATAAACACGTGTTCGATATGGTGGTCCGCAACGAGTTGTGCGAGGTCGCGGATCGGCCCGACGATGTTCAGATCGTTCTGCCGTTTGGCTTTTTCGTCTTCGACGTAAGCGACGGTTTGAATGCCCATCCACGACGACGCTTCGAGCGATTTCGCCGTCTGCCGCGCGAGCCGCCCCGTACCGACGATGAGCGCGTGACTTTGATTGAAGCCCTTGCTTCGCAACCGTCCGAGGGCGAACCACGATAGCCGCCGGCACAAAACGACGCCCGCAACGGCGAACACCGGGAACAGCGCCAGGACGCCGCGCGGGCGGTACGGCGACTGCATCGCGAAGGTAATCGCGACGGTGAGAAGCGCCAAAAAGCCGACGCCCTTGATTACGTGTGCGAGTTCTTCGCGGAACCGCGACAGCCGATTGACATCGTACATCTGGGCCATGCGATACGCCACGACCGCCAAGATGACGACGAGCGGAAGCTGGCCGACGCACAACGAAAATGGCGGCATGTCCGGCGCGAGAATCGGCACGAAACCCGAGCGCAACCGCACGAAATCGGCGAGCAACCACGCACACGACGTGGCGAGGAGATCCCAAACCCAGAACCACGCTCGGAGCGGTTCGCTACTTCGCGGAATCATATCGCCCGTCCGTAGGGGAACCTGCGCGTACCTCACAACACGATCTTTTAGCCACAGGTGCGCGGTAATGTCAAGATGGCTAGAATACCGGTAACCCGAACGTTCTGAGAGTGCCGACATGCAACCGAATACCGACCAACTGCTCGCGAAACTGTATGCCTTGCGTAAGGACTATGCCGACGACCCGGAAGATGTCACGTTCATCGCGCTGGATCGTGCGTTCTTGTTCATCAGCTACAACATCGGCGCGTTCAAAGAGTACGTGCGAGAACAAAACGAAAAAGCGTCACGCGAGTAGCGGTTCGATCACGTGGCCATGAACGTCGGTTAGGCGGCGATCGATACCGTTGTTGCGGACGGTCAGCTTCGTGTGATCGATGCCGAGTAGGTGCAAGATCGTCGCGTGAATGTCGTAGACTTCGGTCGGATGTTTGCGGTCGGCGGGCTTGTACCCGAAGTCGTCCGAAGCACCGTAAGTCGTACCGCCGCGAATGCCGCCACCCGCCAGCCAGTTCGTGAAACAATACGGGTTGTGGTCGCGGCCTTTGCCACCTTGCGAACTCGGCATTCGGCCAAACTCCGTCGTCCACAAGATGATCGTGTCGTCGAGCATTCCGAGCCGCTTCAAATCGCGAATGAGCGCCGCCGCACCGCGTGCCATACCGATGGCAAGCGGCCCGTGATCGCGTTTGACATCCTCGTGGCTATCCCAGTTCCGCCGTGGGAAACCGTTGTCGTTTCCGCTAAAAATCTGCACGAAACGCACGCCGCGTTCGAGTAGCCGCCGCGCCACGAGGCACTTTCGACCGAAGGCATCGATCTCTTCGAGCGGGTTGATTTCCGCATCGAACTTCGTCTTGCCATGATCGAGGCCGTACAGCGCCAGCGTCTCCTTCGTTTCTTTGGTAATGTCGAGCGCCTCCGGTGCGGCGAGCTGCATTTTCGCAGCGAGTTCGTAACTGCGGATGCGGGCATCGAGCCGGTCGTCACCGCCGCGCGTGGCCGCATGTTCGCGGTTCATTTTCGCGAGCACATCGATTGCCGAAGCATCCGCGGCGCGCGTGATGAACTTCGCGCGTTCGTTGGGGAAGAGGTCTTCGATCGGGTTCTTCGTGCCAGGGTAAATCGCACAGCCCTGATGGTGTGCGGGCAGGAATGCGGAGTCCCAGTTTTTGGTGCCATTCGAGGCCAACCCGCGATGGTCGGGAAGCACGACGAACGTCGGCAAATTGTCGTTCAGGCTACCGAGGCCATAGCTGACCCAACAACCCATACCGGGAAAACCGGGGCGGTTGAACCCCGTCGTTTGCAACAGCGTGCCCTGCGAGTGAACGCCGGTTTTGCCGACGACATTGTGTACGAACGCGATATCGTCGACGACATCGCCGAGCGGGGCGACGACTTCGCTGAGGTGCTTGCCACTTTTGCCGTATTGTTTGAAGTCCCAGACCGGTTTCAGCCACGGGCCAAGGCCGTTCTGGAATGCCTCGACCGGTTCGCCGAAGTCGGCCGCCTGCCCGTGGCGTTTGATTAACTCGGGCTTGTAATCGAACAAATCGACGTGGCTCGCGGCACCCGCCATAAACAATTGCACCACGCGCTTTGCGCGCGGTTTATGGTGCAGCCCCGCACCGGCGGTCATGCTCGCGAGCGCAATCCCACCGAGGCTCGCCGACGACAGCGACAGAAACTCGCGACGGTCCATGATTTAATCCACGAAGGCAAACTCGTTTAGATTCAGTACCACGCGGCAGCCGTTGGCGAGGCCATGTTTTTGCACGAATGCGACGAGCATATCGCGTTCTTGCGCGGTCGGCTCCCGCCCGATGGCGATTTGGAATGCCGCCCGAATGCGACCCGCGTCATCGGTGGCGAGTGCTTCGACGCGGGTGGCGAAATGCTTCGCCATCGCCACGCTCAGGTTGTTGTTGAGGAGCGCCAACGCCTGCTGCGGCGTCAGCGTCTGGTTGCGTTTATCGACCGATAGCGATGGATCCGCACAGTCGAGCGAGGCGAGGAACGGTTGCTGTTGCGACCTTACCACGAAGCGGTAAATCGTGCGGCGATGCGAACGCACATCGTCGGGATCGTGGAGGTGATACAAGTAGTGCGGCGAATGTTCGGGCTTCTCGACGACGAAATCCTGAAAGCTCGGGCCGCCCATCTTAAGGTCGAGTTTACCCGCCGCGAGCAAGATCGAATCGCGTATCGCCTCGGCTTCGAGTTTCCGCCGGTTCTGCCGCCAGAGATAGCGATTCTCCGAATCGACTTTCTCATTCGCCGGGTTCGATTCCGAAGACAATCGATACGTCGCGCTGGTGACGATCGTCTTGTGTAACTTCTTCAGCGACTGATGTTCGCGTAACGCATTGGCTAGGAAATCGAGCAATTCCGGGTGCGACGGTAACTGGCCCATTTTGCCGTAATCGTTGGGCGTATCGACGAGGCCGCGGCCGAAGTGATACTGCCACACGCGGTTCGCCATCACGCGCCACGTGAGCGGGTGATTCGCATCGCTGAGCCACTTCGCGAGTGCTGCACGGCGTTCACCCTCAGTGTGATTTGCAGGGAGCGAAAATGCGGCGACTCCGGGTATCGCGAGCACGCCCGGTGCGACGTCCTTGCCGGGTTTGGTGACATCGCCGCGCGGGAGAATCGCAATCGGGCGAGGTTTGCCACCGCTCGCCCCTGTGCCGATGAAGTTCCCCTCGCCCGTGTGAACCGCACCGATAAACGCCACGCGGCGCGAACCGGATAACGCGCGAAGTTCCGCATCGACCGCACGGGAAGTGGCTTCATGTGCCGCCAGATCCTTTACGCCGCTCTCGCCGAGCACTTTGCGAAGGTACTCGTCGCGCGACTGTTTCCGTTTGGTTAAATCGCTTGCAATGAATTTCGACACGGCTGGGTAGATGCCATCGGTCAGGTTCGCTTTTCGCCAGCGGATCGGCGCTTCGATGCTATCGTGTGCCGTCACCGGTTTGCCGGCCGCGACGTTTTTGTTGCTTACATCGAATGCTTCGCACTCGGCGAGCGCGAAGATAAAGTCATCCTGTCGCGGCGCGAGTTTCGTTGCCATCACCCGCAGGTATCGCCCGCTTTTTCCGCCTGCCATCGCGGTGTACGCCGTCGTGCCGGGGTTCGCGTAGTCCTTCGTCGTCTCGTCCGCGATGATGGTAACGCCCTTTTGAAACTCGGCATCATCCGAAAGCTCGACCCGGAATCGCACGGGGAAGCCGAACCCCGCACCGATATTATTGAAGTCATCGTGGCAGGGTCGAAGTACGATTCGCTCGAGCTTCAGGCTGGCACCGAGATCGATTTGTACCCACATCGGCTCGTCGTGTTTCGCAGAAATGGTCGAATGGTAGCCGTGTTCTGGGGGCTTCGGTCCAACGGTAGGTGTTGTGGCTTCGGCAATCTGTCTCTCGATGGCAACGAGTTCCGCGCCCGCTTTGTTCCGTAACAATTTCGCCTTTGAGTCGGCATCGACTTTGCGTTTTTCCAGTGTCACACGGTGGGCGGTGATCGCGGGATCGATGTCGTACGCTTTGTCGGTCCGATCGATCGCCGCGAACACCGCTTGCAGGCGATAATAGTCTTCGTGGCTTATCGGATCGAACTTATGATTGTGGCACTGCGCACAGTGAACGGTCAGCCCGACGAAAGTGCTCATCGTGTTGGCGACGAAATCATCGCGGTCGAGGTGCCGGGCGATTTTGCCGTCGATTTTCGACTCGGGCAACTCGGCATGGCCGATGAAGTCCCACGGCCCCGCCGACAGGAAACCGAGTGCCTCGATGCCATCGACGGTGCCGGGGAACAGCACGTCCCCCGCGATCTGTTCTTGCACGAATCGCCCGTATGGCTTGTCCGAATTCAGAGCACGAATCACGTAGTCGCGGTACGGCCAGGCGTTCGTTCGCGGCTTGTCTTTGTCGTAGCCGTGCGTTTCGCCGAAGTGAACGACATCGAGCCAATGCCGCGCCCAACGCTCGCCATAGTGCGGCGACGCAAGCAACGAATCGACGAGTTTCTCGTAAGCATCGGGGGAACGATCCGCCACGAACGCATCGACTTCTTTTTGCGAGGGCGGCAAGCCGACGAGATCGAAATGCAGCCGGCGAATGAGCGTGCGGCGATTCGCAGGCGAGGCAGGGGCGAGCGACTTCGCTTTCCATTTCGCTTGAATCAAAGCATCAATCGGGTTTTCGCCCGAAACGGACTTCCCCTTGCGGATCGGCTGGAAGCTCCACCAGTCGTTCGGGTTCGTGGCCGTCGAACCATCGTCGGGCCAAATCGCACCCGCTGCGATCCACGCTTCGATGGTGCCGATTTCGCTTGCCGAAAGCCGTTCGCCTTTCGGTGGCATACGGGTGTCATCGGTTGCCGTCACGCGGTGCCAGATCGCGCTCTCACGCGGTTTCCCCGGTGTAAACAGCTTGCCGTTGTCGCCGCCTTTCAGCGCATCGGCCTTGCGATCTAGCCGCAGCCCGCCACGCGATTTCGCTTCGCCATGACACGCCAGACAGTGCTTCGCAAGAATCGGCTTCACGCCAGTGGTAAAGTCCGCAACCGGCGCAGCAACGACCATCGGTGCCAACACGATCAGCAGAACGAACGAGATCGAGTGCCGCACAACGTTTGCTCCAGGATTCGGATCGCAGCGGTAAAAGCAACCAGCAAAACTAGCCTTCGGAGACATCCTTGACGATTTGCCGTGCCAGTTTGTAGGCGTTGCGGATGTGCGTGCCGCGCAGGTCGAGTTGATCTTGCGTGAACATTCGCCCCGCTTCGCAGGTTGGCAAGCCCGCGATTTCAATCGTCAGAGGCAGCAGTTGCATGAATTCGCGGACGCGCTGTTGGCGAACCTCAGCCGAGTTATCCACAGTCATCGCAATACTCCCGATGCAGGTGAAAAAGATAACGTCATCGTAAGCAGTTCACCGACAATAATAAAGCCCACGTACGGTCGTGGGCTTCGCGTTAACTGATGATCGACTTGCGGCGTTTGATGTAATCCCAGACCACGAAGCGATCGAGTTCGCGGCCCGTCGTATAAACGACGCGGCCTTTCGTCGATTCCGCCAGCGTTCGTGCGAAGCGAATGTCTTCCTCGGATTGGCTCCACGTGGATAGCAGGAAAATGTTGATCGTGATTCCTTCCTTCGCACATAGTTTCGCTTCGCGCAAGGTGGCTTCCTCGGTGCGCGGGTGCGGCGGGTAGAGCATGTACAACATGCTTCCCTCGAAGTGCGCTGTCGGCAAGCCGTCGGTAATCAGCATCACTTGCTTGTTCGGCGTGTCGCGGTTGCCGAGAAATTTCCGCGCCGTTTGCAGGGCGTGTTGAATGTTCGTGAAGTGCCACGGGACATTCGATTCGCTCACGTTCGGGTTGCTCATGTCCGCCTTCAGCCGCACGACGGGGTCGTACACCGTCACCGGTTTCGGCATCAGCGTGGGGATTTCCGCCAATGAACGTGGCTTCGCGAACGTGTACATCTCGATGAACTGCAAGAAGTCGCCGGGATATTCCGCACGGATCAGGCCATCGAGCGCCAAGCCCATCCGCTTCACGTTCGCGTATTGCATGTCGTAACGCATCGAGCCGGACATATCGAGCAACACGCACGTCGCCGCCTTCGGCGTGTTTCGCGTGTGGTGAATGACGATGTCTTCGGCTTTCATCCGTATGGGGCCACCCGTGTTGCCCGACCGCAACATCGCGTTAATCATGCTCGAAGGAATGTCCATGTTCGTGACCGAATCGCCGAACTCGTATTCTTTCGTTCGCGGCGACTCGGTGGCCCCTTCACCCAGAACCGCATCGGGGTGTCGCCCCGTTCGCGACGCTTGCAGTTCGTTGAAAATCGTCGAAAGCACCTTCGACTGGAACAGCCGAAACGCTTTCGGCGTCATCTGGAACTGGTTTTTGGAATTCGTTTCCAACCCCTGTTGCTCGGCCTGTTGGCGAAGGTATTCGGCAATTTGTTCCTGTAGCTGGCGAAGCTGATCGGCGTTCTCGGTGCCGGTGAGATCTTGCACCTCATCCATGTCGATGTAGCCAAGTTGCCCCGACGCTTTCGCTTCCTGGAGTTGCTGGAGCAACTTGTCGATCGCGTCGAGTTCCTCCTTGATTTCCAGAGCTTGCGGCACGGTCATCTTCGTGCTGCCGGTGAACTCGTACTTCGAGACGAGTTCGTCGATCTGGTATTTGTCGCCGAGTTTCTGCACGAGTTGGACGATGTCTTTCGCGAACTTGGCGTTATCCTTGCCCGCACGGTAATACAGATTTTCGAGGTCGCGCAGTTGCTCCTCCGCAACGGCTTCCTTGAATTCCTTCACGAGCTTTTCGGGCGGGACGACCGTTTCCGCCTTCTGCATGTACGCCGCCTTCGCAGCATCTTCGGCGGCCTTCGTTTCGTACGTTTCGAGGATCTTTTTCTTGCGCTCGCGTAGTTCTTCCATGATCTTGTCGATGTTCGCGATGAACCCCGCAATCTGGCTGGGGTCGATTTTGACCATCTTCGCGAGTTCTTCTTCGGATAGCTGTCGCATATCGCCGTAAGCGAGCATGTGCTCGAACGCCGCCGAAACCATATCCGGTGGCGGCGCGGTCGGGCTGGGAAACTCCATCGGGTCGTACTTTTGATACGTGTGGATGATTCCACCGAGTCGATCCGGGGTGCTCATGTTTTCGTCCGTCGGAGTCTGCGTAATTCGATTGAGTGTTCAATTCAGTTTAGGCATCGGGTCAAGCTGCGCGGTGAGGCGAATTGGCTTCGCCGACAAAATCGTGCGAATCGGCAACGCGGGGCTAAACATTCGGACCGGGCCAGCCGATATAACCGGTAGACTCGTCGTACCGTTGGCACGAGCAGGGATGTTCTGTGCCGCGACGGCTGAAGTAAAGGTGAATTATGCGACGCAACCACCGTATGCTGACGGGTGCCATGACCTGCCTCGGGCTGGGACTAATCACCCAAACTGGCTGCCAGACGTACTTTGGGGGGATGACCCTACCGAGTCCGCACTACCTCCAGCAGCGCCCTCAATACTTCCCACCGGACCCGGCATTCCCGCTGCAACGCGAAGTCGATTCGATGCAAGACGCCGACGGCGCATTGCGTCGTGGGGCAGGTGTCGGCGTCGCGGCACCCGCAATCGGCCCCGTCGGTGCGGTCGCTCAGCCGGTTCCCGTCGCCAAGTAGCACGCGAAACCGATGGTTCTGGTACGCAATTCGTCGCGACATTGTCCGTATTGACAGTCGCGCGCATCGCGATTATTACCCGCCCACGAGCGGTTCCGACAGGACGTCGGATATGCCAGGGGCAAAGGACTGCCCCTGCCCGTTCTCTAGGGAGAGGGTGCGTCTATGCGGCACGGAATGTCGTTTTCATCGAGTCTGAGTCTCGTCGCGAGCATCGTGTTCATCTCGTCGTTAGGCTGCCATTCCGCAGACAAAACCATTCTCCCAAGCAAGCCACTCAAGCCATACGTACCGGCCTCGCCAGCGAAAACCACGCCGACGGCGAGCCTGTCGCGCACGCCAAACAACCGCAGTCCGGTTGTGTCGAACGAGAGTTTTCAGCGAAATCAATTGAACAACGTACCATCGCAGTTTAGTGCGAGCCAAGTGCCGGTGATCCCTACGACGGGCGTGCCGGTGCCGATCGCCTCGAATGAAGTGCGTTTGCCAGGGTTGCAAGAGCCAACGCCCGCCGGGTTGACGCCACCGACCCCACCCGGATCGTTGACGAGTCCCGCGATCCCCGCACCAACTGCACCGGCCAACGCGCCGATCATGCCAGCGATGTTTGACAGCAAATAACTTATGCTTGTTTTGCCGCCGCTTTCGCGATCCGTTTTGCGATTTGGGCGGCGGCCGTACCGGCTTTGAAACCGGCATCGATGTTCACCGTCACCACGCCCGCCGAGCAACTGTTGAGCATCGTCAAAAGTGCCGCCACGCCACCGAACGACGCGCCGTAGCCGATGCTCGTCGGCACGGCGATCACGGGGCAATCGACGAGGCCGCCGACCACGCTCGGCAACGCGCCGTCCATCCCCGCACACACAATTAGTACGTCTGCTTTCGCGATCCGTTCGCGGTGCCGCAAGATTCGGTGAATCCCCGCCACACCGACATCGACGATCATTTCGACCCGCACGCCCATCACACGCACCGTATTTGCGGCTTCCTGCGCGACGGGCAAGTCACCCGTTCCCGCCGTAATCACGAGGACATCGCCCACCGGTTCGGGCTTCGGGCCAGGCGTCGGTAGCCATAATGTCCGGGCGACGCGGTCGATCTCGGCAGTAGGAAATGTCACGCGAAGCGAATCGCTCTGTTCCATACTGAGCCGCGTAACAAAACAATCCTGATTTGCAGCCGAAATCCGCGCCACGGCCCCGGCGATCCACGCGGAGGTTTTCCCTTCGGCGAGAATCACCTCGGGAAACCCGCAACGCTCTTTGCGGTGTAGGTCGAGCGTGGCAAAACCCAAATCGCCGAACGCCGGTTCGCCGAGCCGCGCGACCGCCGCATCGACCGCAACCGTGCCCGTGCGTACGCCTTCGAGCAGTTGATTCAATTCTGTCTTTGTCATAGTTTTCAAGCCGAAACTGGCAACTGGTTTGCCGCATTCACGTCCAATTTCGGCACGGTTCCAATCGCGGCGATTTTGGGGTCGCAGTGAATGATTCCACCACTTACCCACCCACCCTTCCGTGGAATCATGCCGCATTCCGGAATCAACCTAACACACCAACGACTTACGTCCGATTTCGACGACTTTGAACCACGCGGGAACCAAAGTTTCGGTGGTACTTTACGGCAAACTGCGAACTCGCTTGGAACCATGCCCCGATTTCACTTTACGATATCTCTCGCACTCTGCGACAAGTTGTTGCTACGTTCGATGACATTCCTACCTACAATTATCATGTGACAGGTCGCTGCGAACCCTCCGGTCTCGTATCGTGTCTGATTCCCCACAGAACGCCCACTCTTGACTGCGATTGAAACCGAATGGACTTGCACACGCTCGAACTGCTTCAGTTCGATAAAATTTTAGCCCTCGTTGCCGGTTATACGGCCTCGTCGCTCGGTCGCGATCTCGCGCTCCAACTCGAAACTTCGACCGACATCGTGCTGATCCGTAAGGAAATCGATCTCGTTTCGCAGATGGTCGAAGCACTCACGCAGGGCCAAAGTCCGCCATTCGGTGGGCTGCACGACGTGCGGTTGCTCGCTCGCCGTGCGGCGATCGGCACGGCACTCAGTGCCGAGCAACTTCTGGAAGTCGCCGACACGCTGATTTGCACGGGGGCGATCTATCGCTACCGGATGCGGCTCGACGAACGGCTCGATGGTTTGATTCAATTACTCGCGGGAATCGAAGACCTCGGCGCAGTGGCGAAAACGATCTCTGGGTGCATCGATGGCCGCGCCCACGTCCTGGATATGGCGAGCCGCGAACTCGGTGCGGTGCGGCAAAAGCTGCACCAACTCGATGAAAAAGTGAAGGCGGAAGTGCGGCGATTGTTGCGCGATCCCGAGTTGCGGAAAATCCTCAGCTACCCGAACGCCACGGTCAACGGCGACCACTACGTGCTTCCTGTGTCGGTGAATCACCGGCACAAAATCCAAGGCGTCGTTCACCGCGTCAGCGGCACCGGCGAGACGGTGTTCATCGAACCGGCGTCGATTACTGCACTCAGTGCCGAGCGGATGACGCTGAAAGCGGAGGAAGATCGCGAGGTGAAGCGGGTGCTTCGCCGGTTGAGTGCGGAAGTCGGGCGCGTGTCCAAGCCGCTGATTTATTCGCTCGATGTGATTGCGAAACTCGATCTCGTTTGTGCGAAAGCCCGCTACAGTCGCGACTTCAACATGTACGCCCCGATCGTGAACGACGAAGGGAAGTTGTGGCTGCGGAACGCCCGCCACCCCTTGCTGGAAAGCCTATTTCGCAACGCCAACCGCGAAGCCCCGCCGAGCGAATCCGATGCGGCCAGCGCCATTCGCAAAACCAAGTCGGTCGTGCCGATCGATGTCCGCCTCGGTGTCGGCTTCCAGATGTTGATCGTAACCGGGCCGAACACCGGCGGCAAAACGGTCACATTGAAGACGACCGGACTCCTCGCCCTGATGGCCCAAGCCGGGTTGCACGTACCGGCGGGGGAGGGCAGTACCCTGCCGATTTTCGACAACATCCTTGCCGACATCGGCGACGAGCAGAGCCTCGAACAATCGCTCAGCACGTTCAGTTCGCACATCACGCGCATTGCGAAAATCTTCGAACTCGCCAACGAACGCTGCCTTATTTTGCTCGACGAACTCGGGGCCGGTACCGACCCGACCGAAGGGGCGGCACTCGGTCGCGCGATCCTCGATCAGATCGATTCGATCCGCTGCCGTGCGATCGTGACGACCCACCTCGGCGACTTGAAAACGTACGCATTTCACAACGAGAATGCGGAGAACGGCGCAGTCGAATTCGACACCGAGACGCTGCGACCGACGTACAAACTGCTGATCGGCCAATATGGCATGAGCAACGCGATCATGATCGCGCGACGGCTGAAGTTGCCGAAGGAATTGATTAAACGCGCACAGAAATACCTCCGCAAAAAGCGTGGCCGAACCGTCGAGATGGCACGCCTTCAAGAGTTGCGCGAAGAGGCCGAGAAGGCGCGAGTCGATGCCTTGGCGGCACAACACGAAGCGACGTTGCAGAAGCAAGAGTACGAGCGTAAAACGATGGAATTCGAGCGAGAAGCGCAAGTTCAGGCCGCGTTACTGGAGAAGCGCGAACGGCTTCAGGCGAACGCGACCGTTCACGTGTCGCGGTTCGATGCGAAGGGCAAAGTCGTACGGGTCGATGTCAAGAAGCGTACGGTGTTGGTCAGCGTTGGACTCGGTCAGTGGGAAATTCCGTTCGACGAAATTACTCCGCTGGATTGTTGATGCTCTCGCGGATCAGCCACTCGGGCTTCACGCGATGCAGGTAGCCGACGATGATCCCCGTGCCGATCGCTTCGACGAGAATCACGGGCAGGTACAACCCGAAGATCACGACCGCCACCGACTCGCCACCTTCGATGCCAAACGAAACGATTAGGACGTTCAATGCCACCGTCAGCAACCCCGCGAGAAACCCCGTCGCGGCACCGATGACGCCCACCCACTTTGTGCGGCGACCATTTTTGGCGATGACGCGATAGATCGCCGGGAACAGAAATCCGACCATCACCGCAGGTACTCCCATGACTGTTCCGTTAATGCCGAGTGTTGTAAGGCCGCCATGTGCGAACAATATCGCTTGCCACCACATCGCGATGGCCACGGCAACCACAGCGCGCGGGCCGAGGATGACCCCCGCCAGCCCATTTAGCAATAAGTGAACGCTGCCTACGCCCACGCGAAAGTGAATCTGCGAAGCGACGAATAACGCAGCAGTCAGCAGGCCGAGGCGTGGAATCTCGCGCTCGTCGAGTTTGCGAATACCGAGCGAGACCATCGCCACGAGCGCGATCCATCCCGCCGCGATCCATTCGGTACGGAGCGCACCATCCGAGATGTGAACGGCGAACACACTTGCGATCATGTCGAATGTTTTAGAAGTTCCCGCTGGTGGAGGCGCGTTGGAAGTCGCTTATTTAACCGATGCATCGATCCAGTCGCGTTCCAGAAACATCGGTGAAAGCGGATCGAAATCGCGGTCGGTCGTGAGCAAACGAGCACCTAACGCATGAGTCGTCGCGGCGATCCAGAGATCGTTCTTTCCCATCGGTCGACCTTGACGTGAAAAGTAAGCATCGATGCTGGCATAAGCGTCAACGATGGCACGGTTGTCGATAAAAATCTCATCGAAGTAGCCGAGGCCGAATTCCATCTGGTCAATTTTCGGCTTTCCCCAACCGTTCTGAAAAGCGAGGGATCGCAGTTCGGCAGAGGTAACAATCGAGATGATCGGCGCGGGATCGATTAAAAGGGGCACGGTTCAAAAGTGGGTAGCAGTTTTGCGATTGCGATTCGGCTATCGTAAAGTGCCTGTTTCTCCCAGAATGTGAGTTGCAAAACCACCACTCAT
>JAYWCL010000124.1:0-32549 GCA_043780595.1 Limnoglobus sp. | reverse complement strand
GTTGGCGCTCGGCAGCGTCACGGTCAGGGTGTAGGTCCAAGTCTCGGTGCTATCGAGGAGGTTGTCCATGTCGGCGTCGCCGCCGACGTAAGCGACCGGGTTGGCGAGCGTAGCGTCCGTGTCGGACAGGGTCACGCCCGACAGCGGGTCGAACGCCCCGGCCAGGCTCGCGTTCGTCACCGCGTAGGAGTAGGTCACCATCTGGTTGCCCACCCCGCCCTCGCTCACCGAGGCGACGCTCGCCGTCTTGACCACGGTGATCACCGGGGCCACGTTGGTGTAGCCGACGGAGGCGTTGGCCGTGTCGCTGGCGCTGACATTTTCATTGTCTTTGCCTTGCACGGCGACGATGTTCGTGAGGCTGACGCCCGAGTTGGCCGAGGCGAGTGTCACGGTTTTCGTGAAGAGGAACGAGGCCCCTTCCGCCAGCGTGATGGGGCCGCCGTTGGCCGTCTGCGCGTGGGTGAGCAGGTCGCCGAGCTTGTCGTCGAGAATACTCGTTACGGTCACCGGGTCGGTGTCGCCGTCGTTCGTGGGACTGGTGTTCGTGATCGTGTAGGTGTAGGTCACACTTTGGTTGCCTACGCCGCCCTCGGAAATGGAGGTGGACAACACGGTTTCCGTCACGTCGATGGACGGCGGCGCGCTCACGACCGGGGCCTGGACTTTGAAGTTGTCGCTCTTTCTGGGATCTCCGCTAACAAGGCCGTTGGCTCTGTAAACCGTACTCACTTCGACACGGTACACCCCGTTGGCGCTGAAGTCGAACCCCTGTGAGTTGTCGCTCACTTTCAGGACGTGTCCCCAAAGCTGGGTGTTCGTCATTTCCCCGTTGGCCCCGACCGTCACCGGATTCGCGGCGCTGGGACGGCCGATCAGCGTGTTACTCTGGGTCTGGTACACGTACACGAAGTACGTCCCTGAGTCGAAGTTCTCACCAGAGAAATACACGTCCGTGCGGAGGATGTACTGCACGTTCGCGTTCTGCTGAACTGAACCGTCCGCCAGCTTGGTCTTGATCGAACCGTTGGCGTCGGTGAACGTCACGCTCGCCGTCTCCCCGGACATCTGGCCGGTGGCGGTGGCGGTCAGGGTTCGATTGGTGGCGTAGACCGGCTCGACGTACCAGGTCGTGAGGAAGTTGCCGTCGGTGACGCCGTCCAGGTCGCCGGCCCCGCCGTCGGTGACCGTCCAGGGGTTGTCGGGTGTCCCTTGGGGCACCCCGTCGGATCGCAGGACGAACATGTTAATGGTCTCGCCCACCCCGTAGCCGCTCCCCGTGAAGTAGGCGGTGCTACCGGGGGCGTAGTCGGGCAGGTCGCTAATCAGAGTAGCCGGGACGGTCCGGTCTTCGAACATCTCCAGCAGGAGATTGCGGCGACGTCGGCGCAGCAGGGTCTGGTACTGGGTGGGGCGGAGCCGATTCAAGAATGTGGGTAACACGATAGTGGTCTCATAAGTAATGTTTTGTGTGTAAAGTCGTTAACGCTGAAAGGACAGCTACTAATGACAAACTTTCCAAACTACTTAATCCGCACAGAAAATTGTAAATTGTAAATTGAAAAAAGTTTAGAAACGCGCTCGCAAACACCCCCCTTCTCACGACAAATCGTCAGAACCCGGTAGGTCAAAACCCGGTGGATGGACTTCAGTGGCCCAACGATTTAATTAACTCATTCACTCCATTCACTCAACAGTGGCGGAGCAAGGTGAAAAATGAGTTGCCGATCCGAATTATGCCCCACCGTCTACTACAGCGACGGGTTTGGCTCTCGGCTCCCGGTGGCATTCCCGGTGGCATAATGATCTAATTTTATAACTACGATGAGACAGGAAGTCAATGTCCAGAGCATAAAAAATCGTAAAAATCTAATCTTTTGTCATAATTCTCATAATCGGCATGAAAGGAGAAGACACCGCGACGCGGCAAAACGAATCCCGATTCCGCTCACCCATACGATTGCGAAGAGTCAAAAAGTCGCAGGCGATTCGACGTAAGTCGACTTTTGCGACGTGCGCGAAGTGACGCAAAAGTGTCGCGTTTCGACGCGTTTCGGTCGCGTTTCGACGCAAAACGGTCGCATTCGGTCGATTTTCGGTCGCATTCGGTCGCGAAATAACCAGTCGTTTCGGCTGATGTGAAATCGAGAGCCTCGACATAAGCCACGAAGCGAGTGCGAGATGCGGAAAAACAGCCCGTTCGGCATCGGCGATTTGCGATCAAAAAGTGGCGTTTTGGGACGCGAAAATGGCAAAAAAACGGTTTTTGAGCGTCCGCAATTGTGACTTACGTCGAAAGAAACGCCTGAATCTTGGCGATCGCTTCCTGAGTAGCGTCTTCGAGGAGGTAGTGGCTGCAATCGGGCCAGGTGTGCGTTTCGGCGTGCGGGAAGTGACGCTGCCAGTCGGCGAGGAAGTGGCGGTCGAAGACGAAGTCGCGGAGGCCCCAAAGCAGCAGCGTCGGCGTGGCGTGGAACTGCGGCAATGCGGCTTCCACCTCAGAGACGATGTCGTAGCCAGGGTCGGTTTTGCGGAGCGGAATCGTCTGCACGAACTTCAGCACCGCGATGCGGTTTGCGGGCGTGTCGTACGGCTTCAGGTACATTTCCCGCACTTCGGGCGAGAGCGGTTTGCGCGTGACGCACCACTTCGCAGCGAGCTTGCAGAAGGCGTTTTGCTTCAGAATCAGCCACTCGCCGAGCCATGTGTTCCGCCCGAGCCAGAGCGACCACGGGAAGCGTTTCGTCTTCGGCAACGGCCCGCAACCGGTGTTGATCGCCACGATGCGGCGGATCCGCTCGGGGTGCCGCGTGGCGTATCCCATGCCGATCATGCCGCCCCAATCGTGGACGATCAGCGTGACCGGCTCGCTGAGGTTCAGCGAATCGAGCAGCGCTTCGACATCGTCGATTCGCGACTTCAGGGAGTAATCGTACTGCGAAAGCGGCGGTTTATCCGAGAGGCCGCAACCGATGTGGTCGGGGACGATGCAGCGGTGCGTGCCGCGGAGAGCGAGGATGAGATTGCGGTAGTAGAAGCTCCAGGTCGGGTTGCCGTGGAGCATGACGACGGGCGAGCCTTGGCCTTCATCGAGGAAGCGGAGGCGTATGCCGGAACGGTCGAAAGTGCGACCGTGGAACGGATAGAGTTCGGAGTGTTCCGGGTTCACCATTCCAGCCCGAGCATGAGGCAATTGAGTCCGCTACCGATGCCGAGCCAGCCGACGCGGTCGCCGGGTCGGAGGAACTCGCGTTCTTCGGCGACGGCAGCGGTGAGCGGCAGAGACACCGTGCCGATGTTACCGAGGAACGGGAAGGTGCTGAAGTCTTTTTCGAGCGGGATGCCGAACGCGCCGAGGACGGCATCGCGGTGCCCGGCACCGACTTGGTGGCAGATGACTTTATCGAGCGACGCCGCCGGCCAGGAGAGCTTCGTCAGGAACGAAGTCCACGTACGAAAGCCGAGATCGACGCCGTACTTCAAAACCTCACCGGCGTGCGTTTCCATGAACGGCACCATGACGTGCCGCATCCCGATGTCGATGCCTTTTTGCACGATCGCACCGGCATTCGCACCGAGGTACTTTCGCACGGCATCGGAAAGATCATTATCGAGGAGCCGTTCGATTGGGGCGGGGAACATCGACTCGAGGCCCCAACGGCAGAGTGCGTGATGTTGCGGCGCGTTTTTGGTGACGCCGCCAATGAGTTTGCGTCGTTTCGTATCCGAGATATTTGCCGACGTGACCAGCACGGCCACGGCACCGGAACCACCCGTCAGCGTGGCCACCGACGACCGATACAGGTCGATTGACTTCGTGTTCACCATCCGCTCGATGACGTTCTCGTTGATCTCGCGGGCCGTTTCGCAGGAAACCACGAGGCCGGCATCGGCTTGGCCGAGTTCGATGCGGTTCGCGACTTCGACGACGCCATTCAACACGCCGAGGCAGGCATTGCTAATGTCGAAGACCGCGCCATCGGGGCTGATGCCGAGGTTCGCGGCAACGGCACAGGCGGTGGCTGGCTCGAAGCCTTCGCGGCAGACGCCTGCGTAGATGAGGACATCGACATCTTTCGCGGAGAAGTTCGCCTTCGCGAGCGCCTTACGGGCTGCGGCCGCGGCGCTCTCCGATAGCGAGTGTTTCTTTTCCCACCAGCGCCGCTCGCTGATCCCCGTTAGCAGTTCGAGCTGCCCGACGGGGAGTTTGTGCGCATCGTAAAACGGCTTGAGGCGCGCTTCGAGGTCTGCGGTGGAAATGACGACGGGCGGAAGCTCGTAGCCGATCGACTCGATGTGAACGCGGGAATAACGCATAGTTTCGTTCGAGTCGTTGGCTTAGCACAGGATGGCACAGCACGGCCACAATCTCCCAGTCACTCTAGTGTGAAACCGGTCATCTGGTAGATGATACGCCCGTCGACGATCAGGAATCCGTTCGCCGTCAGGGTTTTCGCGATAGTATCTTCTTCGACAATTTCGAGCAAGACCGTGACTTCGCGATCCGTGGGGACGACCTGCCCGCGATAAGTCCATTCGTGCGTGCGATTTCGGGCGACAGTCTGCCAGCCATCGGGCGGGGCACTGCCCCATTTTTTCCACGCCACGAATTTGAACAACTGCAAGAACGACTCCAAACCGAGCGAACCGGGCCAGACGGGATCCTGGTAAAAGTGCGCCTTGAAGAACCAAAACGAGGCATCGACCGCGATACGACCGCGGATCAACCCGAGCCGCCTCGCGCCGCCATCTGGCTCGTAACCGTCGATCGTGTCGACCATCCGCAACATCGGTCCGGGGAACGGCGCGTCGTGCGGCAACTTCGTTGCAATCGCACCAGGCTGCAATACCGGCAGCTTCGCGTTCGGCATCCCGACTTGGTTGACGAGTGCGGCTTTCCCGAAGAAACCGAAGTACGTCGTGCCTTCGTACACCTTGCGTTCGCCCTGCCGCACGCACAAGTCGTAGTGCTGAATAATCATGCCGCCCGACGACGACACTTTGGACATCGTCACTGTCGTCGTCAGTAACCCCGCGTCGGGGCCGACGGCTTCGAGTTGCACCGCTTTGCCGCCGAGGTTGCGGAACGACATATCGCTCGGCGAGGTCAGTGCCGAGCCGCAGTACGCCGCCAGCCAACCGCACGGTTGCAACGCAATTTCCAGCAAGATGCTGAACGGCATCCGCAGGCAGCGATTCGCCTCGAAGTACCACGCATCGGGTGGCACGCGATACTCGGCGACGCACGATGCGCCCGCCTTCAGCACGAACGGCTCGCCAGTCACTTCAGTAATGCCATCGATGAACTGGTACGGCGGGCCGGGCAGGCGAGCGATCATCCGTTCGCGGTCGAAGATGCGGTACGGCTCGCCGAACGCCTCGGACGGGTTGCCGTTCGAGTATGCCATAATCGATGCGTTGTCGTAGCGGTACGGTCGTTTCTGCGACCAGATCGCTTCGAGGCGTTCGCGCGTCAGTCCCGTCATTCGCAACGACAGGTTCGTGATCTCGACGATCGGTTTGCCGTCGGCGTACATCAGGGCATCGCCAATGGCGAACGGTTCCGGCCCGTAGCCGAGTTCCTTGATGCTCACTTCGTACGTCACGGTGCGCGTGCTTGCGAGAACTTGCCCGCGGCACTTCAGGCGGCTCTTCACTTCGGGCACCGGCTGGCAGACGACTTCGCCTTCCTCTCCGATCCAGCCGATCCGCATCAGTAACACGCGAAGTGTGTGCAAGCAACATTCGTACATCAATGTGCCGGGCATCACCTTGTCGTCGATGAAGTGGCATTCGATGAACCACTCCTTCGGGCGAATGTCGTACTCGGCGCGCACGAAACCGAGGCCGAAGCGACCACCGTTCGGGTCGATGACTGGCACGCGATCGACCAGCTGCAACATGCCGCCAGGGAGTTTCATCGGGGAGTGCAGATTCAGTTTTGCGAAGTCCGGGCCGAACGCGGCGGCAATCTCGCCGCGCCGCAGTGCCTCGACTTCCAACTCGCCGAGTGCGATGGGCTGCGATGATACCCAGTCGGTCCAGTCGGGTGGGCGCTTGCCGGGTGCGGGTTGTTTGTCGAGTTTCGTGTGAACGATGCCGACGCCGGCCGCGAGTGCCTCGGCAGTGAAGAACCCCGCGATGCCGCTCTGCATACTCAATAGCGGTTGGCCGTCGATGCTTCCTTCGAAGTGGAAGCGGAACAGCCACGCCCCCGCCTGGTGGAAAAATTCGTCGATGTAGATGTCGTACTCGATCCGCTCGCCGACCTTCGGCAGTCCGCGATGGAACGTCACCACGGCATCGAGCAAGCGATACACCGCCAAGCCGCGCGTCTGGAAATCGATCCCGAGGAACCCCGACAGGAACAAGTCCGCCTGCCCGCTTTCGACCGTGACGCTCGTCGGGCAACGGTTGTTATCGAGGTACCACCGGTCGGCACGGACGGTGTGGTCGGTGACGACGCGGCCCGATGTCATCGACTTCGGTTCGCCTTCGATGCGCAGCACGCGATCGACTAGCATCAGCGGGCCAGCGGGTAACCGCACGCGGGTTGGGAAGGTGTCGATTTCGGCGAACGATGCACCGAGTACGTCGGCGATTTTGCCGTTGGCGTACGTGGTGCAATCGTCGAAGCTCAAGGCGCGCGGCACTTCGGTACGCACACGAGTGACGCGCGGCTGTCGGCGTTGCATTCTCTCGATAATTTGAGTTTGCAATTGCAACGTGGCGATGGCGGTTTTCGTGAAGCCATCGCTGACGTGCAGATACTTCGCGTGTGCTTCGGCGGCCACCTCCGCGGTGCGACCAGCCGCAGTCACGAACGCCGAGAGGTCGATCCGCGACGGCACTGCGACGGGTGGCAACAACGGCGGCGGTGGTGTTTGCGTTAGCGGTGCCACGACTTCGGGCGGCAGTTCCGGGGCGACGATTTCGGGAACAAACACCGATGGTTCTGGTTCGCGATATGGCACCGGCGCACCGGTGCGCACGATGAGGTTCCGCGACAATCGGCTTGCCGTCGTCGGCGTGTGGCCGACGCACATCGTTTCCATTCCGTACAGTTTGCCGAGGCTGATCGGCACCCGTTCGGCGATCAGTTCGGCGAACAATTTCAGCACGCCCGTCGCCGCATCTTGTCCCGCGAAACAGACGGCACGGGCGGCGTGCGGGCGTTCGCCGAGGATCGCACGAATCGTCCGCGTACACGACTTCCCCGGCCCGACTTCGACGAACGCACGGATGCCATCGCGGTAGGCACTCTCGACGACGGCAGGGAAATCAATCGTGTGCAACAACCCCGCAGTGATCGAGTCGGCGGCGGCGGCTTCGGTCACTTTGTACTCGCGGCCCCACGCCCCGCTGTATACCCGCAACCCGCTCGGTGCCGTCACCGGCAAGCGGTGGAGTTCGCGGTACGCAGCCTCAACGGGGCGGCCCGCTTCGCAGTGCGCGAGCGTCACACCGTCGAGCAACAGGAACCGCTGGCCGAGCGCGGCCACGAGTGTTTCCACATCGGCTTTCACCCCGCCGATGACGCATTCGTTCGGCGCAGTAACGATCAACAGGTATGCGTGCAAGTCGGGTCGCAAGTGCAAACGCACATCGTCCGGTGCGACTGGCACGACGCCGGAAACCCAATCGAGCGGCGATGTTTCCGGCGTGCCGAACTGCGCCCGAGCGGCGTTGAACGGCGGCCCGAGGTCGGTGCCGAACAGCGACGATTCCTGAATCCGCCGGTACATTTCATCGCGGCTCGTCCAGAGCCGCAGCCCGAACAGCCCCGCCGATTCGCCGAGGCTCTGCCCGATCAGTGCATCGGCTTTCAGCCCCAGACTGACGAGTAAATCGGTGGTGAGCGTGCCGAGTGTCACTTGGCCGAACAGGAACTCGCGTGCGGTCGTGTCGGGTGGAATTGCACTTTCCCAGAAGCGATTCGGCGCGAACTGCGAACGCAGCAGCGCGTTCTCCGATTGCTGCCGTCGCAAGATTCCGGGCCACTCGGTGCCGAAGTCGCGGCCCATCCCGGCGAACGGATTTCCCGAGCCGGGGAACACGAACGCCACCTTGCCGTTACGCCCGACCGGGTACGGGTCGAAGAACACGCGGTCGCGAATCGCCGGTCGCAAGTCGCCCGCTTTCGGGTCGGGAATCGCCGTTTCGGGGCGCGCGGTAATGGCACGCACCGCGAATGCGATTTGCTCTTTCAATTCGGCCGTCGAACGCGCCACGAGCGTGACGGCGAGTTTCCGGCGCACGTCGGCGGGCACGCGGCGAAACCAATCCCGTGCCAGGCTTTCGATCGTTCGAACGCCATCGGGTAGCCACGTCGTCAGGCGTTCGAGGCCATCGATCAATTCCGCCGTCGTGTCGCCTTCGATGGCGAACACCGCTTCGCGGCGTGCGCCGAGTGGCTGCTGGCGTTCGACCTCTTGCGGCTTGCTCGCCTTCTCCTCGGCATGTTCTTCGAGCACCGCGTGAACGCACGAACCATCGACGCCGACCCCCGCTACCGCCGCGCGTCGCAGGCCCGCAGCGCGATCTTGCAGCCAGTATCGCGGCGTATTCGGGAAGTGACAATCGGCGGTCACGAGGTCGAGTTCGCTACGACGCTCTTCGCTCGGTATTGCTGGCAGAATCTGGTGATATAGCGACAAGCTCGCCTTCACGACCGCCACCAGAACGCTGGCAAACCCCGTGTGCCCGACCTGCGCTTTCGCTGCGCTGATCTCTAATGGCATTGTGCGGGTCGTGGCCTTCAAGAGCGCCGCCAGTGCCTCGGCTTCGATGCGGTCTTCGCACGGCGTACCGCTCGCAGAGGCATCGAGGTAACCGATGCTCGCCGGGTCGATTTGTGCATCCGAACACGCGCGCAACAGCGACGAAGCGTACGTGGCAGAATCCGCAACGACCGCTTCCATCGCGCCGCCCGATGCCGCCCCGACGCCACGGAGGACGGCGTAGACCCGGTCGCCATCGCGTTCGGCATCGGCGAGTCGTTTCAGGACCACCGCGGCCGCACCTTCACCGGGAATGCTGCCAAAGGAAAACCGCCCGAACGGCATCGGCTGGCCGTCTGGGGAAAACGGTCGATCCGCCGCCGTCGCGTGCATCGCCCGCGGATCGCCCGCTAGTTCCACGCCGCCGACCACCGCGCGATCGAGTTCCCCCGCACGTAGTGCCCGCACCGCCAGTTCGAGTGCCCGACCGGCAGAGGTTTCTTCGCTGCACACCGTGAAACTCGGCCCGCCGAACCGGAATGCCCGCGCGATGCGGCTCGCCGCGATGCTCCCGAGCGCACCCATCACGCGGTTCGCGTTCAACGCTGGCCCCACGGCATCGGCTTGCGTCGCATCGACCGCTTTTGCCGCCCAACGCAAGTGATAATTCGTCGCGTTCATGTCCAGCCCGAGGCCGACGAATACGCCGGTCATCGGGTCGCCGTGGTCTTTGTCGGTCTCGCGTGCCGTCGTGCAATCGTCGATCGCGGCTGCGGCGGTTACCAGTGCCAGCAACTGCTGCGGCAGCATTTCCTCCAACTCTTTCGGCGGAATGCGGAAGCGGTCGAGCGGCACCGCGATGTCGTCGAGGAAGAACCCCGGCGTCGGGTTTTCTTCGCTCGTCCAGCCGGATGTCTTCGGTGTCGGCAGGGTGTCTTCGCCGCCGAAGATGCGTTCCTGGAACGCACGAAGTGTCTTCCACGGCCCGATGTGTGCGGCCATGCCGACGATGGCGATGCCATCGTTCGCCTTCTTGCGAAGCTCGGAAACCGGCACGCTCTTGGGGGCGACGGCCAAGTCGGTCCATTCTTCGAGGAGCAGGTGGGCGTTGACGCCGCCGAAGCCGAAGCCGCTGACGGCAGCGCGGCGGGGGCTATCGGTTCGCCACGGTTCGGCCGCTGTCAGCACGCGGAACGGCGAGCCATCGTACCGCAAGTTCGCACCGGGCGCGGCGAAGTTCGCCTGTGGTGGCAGCGTGCGGGCCGCCATCGCCCGCAGCACTTTCATCGTCGCGGCGGCACCGGCACCGGTCAGCAAGTGGCCGACAGTCGCCTTCACCGAACCGATGACGCACTGCCCCGGCTTCGCGTCGTGGCCGCGCCAGAGTTCGGCTAAACTCTCGAATTCGATCGCGTCGCCAATCGGTGTGCCCGTGGCGTGACACTCGATGAGATCGACGTCCGATGGAGCCCAGTCCGCACGGCGATAGGCTTCGCGCATCGCTCGCAGTTGCCCTTCGACCGACGGCGCGAGCAAGTTGCCGACGACGTCGTTCGACAGGCCCCACCCGGCGAGCGTGGCGAGAATCGTGTCGCCGTGTGCGAGTGCATCCGAGAGCCGCTTCAGCACGAAGATCCCCGCGCCTTCGCCGACGACGAGACCATCGGCCTGCGCATCGAACGGCGAACAGCGGCCACTTTGCGACAAGGCGCGGAGTTGTGCGAAACCCATCTGCGTGTACAGCGAATCAGGCCGCGAACACCCGCCTGCGAGCATCGCATCGGCGCGCCCCGAGAGCAGTTCGTCGGCGGCCAGCTTGATCGCGTACAACGACGACGCACACGCCGCATCGAGCGTGAACGTGCCGCCACCGAGGCCGAGCGCCTTCGCGAGTAACCCCGCTGGCAGCCCCACGGGGTAGCGGTTCAGGCCCATCGACGGTTCGGTTTGTTCGATGCCGAAACGAGTGCCGAGATATTCGCGCGCGAGGTCCGAGGCTTTCTCGGTCGGCAGGCAGATATTGCCGAGGATCGCACCGACGCGACGACGGTCGATGGTGTCGGTCTTTGCGGAACGCCAGGCGCGATTGCCGACGTCGAGTACGAGGTGAAACAGCGGATCGAGGCCCGCGAGCCACTCGGCATTCGCGGTCGTGCCTTCGAGGTCGGCGACGAATGGATCGAGGAAGTAACCGCGTGAGGAATAGACCGAATCGGGGTGCGGTACGCGGGCGTCGTAACACTGGTCGGCGGGGATCGCCCAACGGCCATCGGGCACTTCGCGCGAACAGTCTCGGGCCTGTACGATGTTCTCCCAGAACAGGTCCAGGTCGGCCCCGGAACCGGGAAAGCGCCCCGCCGCACCGACAATTGCGATCCGCTCGCCACTCGTAGTCATCGATTCCCTTTTCGCACGGCAGACGTTATTGTCGGACCAACGGCCCGAGTTGGTTGCGTCGGAACGCCTGGTTCAAACCGGGGTCGATGACGCATTCGTAGTCTTGAACTTGGGCCACGAGCACGCCGTCGGAATCGAGGTAGTCCATGTCCGCACGGGCAAACGTGCCGTTATCGCGGGTAACCCGGATGACGACGCGGGTGGGGCCGGCGGGGAACGAGCGTCGGAACTGCCGGTAGCGACCGAGGAAGCACGGCAGCGACCCCGCACCGTGTTGCGCGAAGCTCCAGAGGATCATCATCTGGAAGCTGGCATCGAGGACGAGCGGGTCGGCCACCCACGCGGACCGGAGCGGATTCAGGAACCATTCGGTCGTTGCCGGTGCCGGGTACGCGGTGCCGATGAACGCGGAATCGGTGAGGCCATCGACAGTTTCGATGCCGTGCAGATCTGGGCCGTGGAACAGGAAGTATCGGTAGACATCTTCCGGCGGATGCTGGTACGGCAGCACGACGGGAGGCTTTTCGGGCTGCGGTGCTTTCGGTATCGCTGCCGTCAGCACGATCTCCCCACGCGAGTGCAAAACCTCGCGGCCATCGCGGCGCTTGCCCCGTACTTCGACCGGCACGACGAACAATCCTTCTTGCCGCATCGCTCGCCCCGCCATCAGCCGGAGCGTAATCGAACTCGCGTCTTCGATCATGACGCCGTGCGTAATTCGGAGGTCGTTGAACCCGTGGAAGACGAGGCCCGGGTTGCCGTGGAGCGCCGCGTGCGCCATCCATTCCATGTGGACCGCCATCGGTAGCACGGCGCGACCGTCGAGAACGTGCGAACGGAGGATCGGGTGCGAAGGCACGTCGACGACGCGCTCGAATACGACGCCGACTTCGGAGTTCGGCGGGTTCGAGTTCGGCGGGCTGGCCGGTACGGCCGTCGATCCCGAACCCGGCACGCGGGTCGTTGCAGAACTGCTAATCGCGCCCGAAAGCCGTCCCTTGCTGCCGAGCGCGAGAACCTCAACGGCACGCCCCGCCGTACTGAGTTCCTGCACGACGAACGCCCCACCCGCAGTGAGTGGGATCAAGCCGACGCCTTCGGACTCGAACAGTTTCCGCAGCGCCGGCGTTACCATCCCGCCATCCCACGGCCCCCAGTTGATCGACACCACGCGGGCGTTCGGTCGTTTCCGGGCTTCGATCTGAGCGATTTTGTTCAACACCTCGTTGGCGACCGCATACGCCAGTTGGCCGGTTCGCCCCATCCGCCCCGTGATCGACCCGAACAGCACGACCGCCTTCAGTTCGTCGCCGCTCAGCAGATCGAGGATATGGCGGATACCGTCGACTTTCGTCGAATAGACGTAGTCGAACTGCTCGGTAGTCAGCGTTTCGATGCGACGATCCGCGAGTACGCCCGCGCCGTGGACGACGGCGGTAATCGGCCCGAATTTCACTTTTACTTGATGGATGAGGTCCGCGACCGCACGACCGGACGAGACATTCACGGGGAAGTAAACGACCTTCGCCCCCGTCGATTCGACTCGCGACAACGTCTGGCGAATCTCGCGTTGCGAGACGATTTTGGCGAACTGCTCGTTGATGAGCTTCGGCGTCGCGTCGGCCCCGAGGTGGTCGACGATCGCTTTCTTGAGAGCCGCTTCGTCGACGATGCCGGCCGACCATGCGAGTTCGGGGCCAGCCGGTGTGGGCGTGCGCCCGGTGAGGACGAGCGTACACTTATAGGCGTGTGCGAGCGCGATCGCGGCCTCGGCCGTGACGCCGCGTGCGCCGCCGGTAATCAGCACGACGTCCTTCGGCCCGAGCGAGAACGATTGCGCCGTCATCCGCCGCACGGTGCGAGCGAGTTCGAGCGTACATCGGTGCGTGGGGGAAATGCCGACTTCGATCGGGCCGCCGCCGAGGACTTCTTCGATGACGGCGGTGGCCGCGCCCGCCGGTTCATCGGCGATGTATGCGGGCATGACGTCGATGGCTTTGCACGAGATTTCGGGCCATTCGTGCTTGAGCGTTTTGATCAGGCCCGCGAGTCCCCCCGCCGTGGCGTCGGCGGTCGGTGCGATGTCGCCGAGGCCGAAGAGGCCATCGAGCCGCGCCACGGTAACGATGACCGCCGACGAGCTTTGGCGGGCGATCTGCCGCAACCGCGGCCCTGCCGTTTGCACCCACTGGAACGCCAGCCGGTTCAACGACATCGCGCTCGGGATCGTCGCCGGGGCGACGAGTACCAGCCCGGCGAGAGCGCCCGACGATTTCACGGTACCGACCGACATCCACGGGACGAGCCGCGGTTGGTACCCCATCGCCGCGAGTTGGTTTGCGATCTCGCGGGTGAACGGCTCTTCCTCGGCGACGAGCCAGATTTCGCCGCCTTCCAACAGCGGGATCGGCGCGCGATCCGCACTGAGATCCATGTCCATGAACTGGAGAATGCTCCGCTCGACGGCATCGTTCGTGTAACCCGCTTTCGCGCTATCGGTGCCCGATGGGATCGTCGGCGTGTGCGACCCGTTCTTACTCGGCGACGCCGATTCCGAGGGTTTCGCTGGTAGAATCGACGAGACGTGTTCCGTCTTCGGGGTGTTCGGTTCGGAAATCGGCGCGGGCGTCTCATGCGCATTCTGAATGATGTCGAGCGCCTTCGAGTCGAAAGAGTTCGGCGCGGGGGTCGCGATCTGCGATGGCACTAAGAACGGGATCTTCTTCGTCGAAGGGCCGCCATCGGTCAACGCCGAAATCGCTTCCGGCACCTCGAGCGCGGGTGCCCCCGACAGGAAGTTCGCGACATCGCGCAGCGTGTGCAGCGAACCGAGGTGTTCGGTTTTCACCAGCGGCGCATCCGGCAGTTTGTCTTGCACTGCCGCGAGAATTTCCACGCGCTTGATCGAATCGATCCCGAGGTCGGCATCGAGCGACATGTCCAAGTTCAACATCTCGACCGGGTAACCGGTTTTCTCCGAGACGACGCCGAGCAACGTCGCCGAGACATCGCTACCGATTCCGATTTCCATCCCGCCAGACATCTCTGCCGAATCGACGGCCGTTGCCATCGGTACGTCGATTTCGACGCTCTCGCTCGCTTCGGTTCGGTTCCCATCGATTGCGGGCACGCCCGATAGGAAGTTCGCGACATCGCGGAGCGTGTGCAGCGACCCGAGGTGTTCGGTTTTCACCAGCGGCGCGTTCGGCAGTTTGTCTTGCACCGCCGCGAGAATTTCCACGCGCTTGATCGAATCGATCCCGAGATCGGCATCGAGCGACATCTCGAGGTTCAACATCTCGACGGGGTAGCCGGTTTTCTCCGAGACGACGCTCAGCAGCGTCTCGGAGACGCCCGCCGTTACGATCACCGGTGCGGCCACGGGCACTGGCGGTGGCAGCACGATAACGGGTTGCGGGACTGGCACCGGGATAGAGGCCGGAATCGGCGGTGGGACGAAAACGGGAGCCGGTGGCGGAACGTATGTCACACTCGGCACCACGGGATTTGGCACGTTGGCAACGTGCCCCACGGCTATCCCGCTGAATGCGGTGTGTTGCTGCGCGACGAGTGCCGCGAGCGTGCGTTGGGCTTGCTCTTGCGAATCGAGGAATTGGCGGTGGAGCTGCGCGGTTTGCTCCTGCATCCGCTGGAGAGTCGCTAGCGTTTGTTGCGTCGCCTCCAGGGCGGCCGCCAGTCGCGGGTCGAAATTCGAGTCGGGCATGGGCATCTCGCCGGACGAGGTTGCGCGGAGTTGCGCCGTGGGCCGGGGTTCGCGTTTGGGTCGGGGTTGAACGTAATTCGCACCGCAAATCGGCACCGTGCCGGCAGTACTCACCGGGCGCGGCGGGCGGGCACGGCTGGATTCTTCCCACGCCGATAATCGCACGCGATGGCCACGCGCCGCCAATCGTGCCAGTGCGTCTGCCAAGTCTAGCACACCCGAACTTCGTCCGCCGGAGGCATCAATCGCGATACTGGCAAATTCTGCTGCGGGAGGAATCCCGTCGGTCGTCTCGGCGAGAATCTGTTCGACGAGCTTCGTCAGCGTCCCACCGGGGCCGACTTCCAGAAACGTCCGCACACCCGCACGGGCCAGGTTACGCACTTCATCGACGAACGAAACGGGGTTCGCCAACTGATAGCCGAGCAAGTCGCGTAACGCTTCGGCATCGGCTGGATATTCGCGCGCTGTCGTGTTCGAATACGCTGGCGTTGTGCCCGGCTGAATTGCGATTTCGGCCAGCGCGGCACGGAACGGCGTCGCGGCATCGGCGACGAACGAACTGTGGAACGCCGCCGCCACGGGAAGCCGAATGCTGCGAACCTTCCGCGCGGAAAAAACTTTCGCGGCCCGTTCGATCGCGTCCGTCGGCCCGGATAGCACCGTTTGCTTCGGCGCGTTGTGGTTCGCCACGACGAGATCGAGCGACTCTTCGCGAATGATATTGTGTACGTCGTTCCGCGAAGCCAGCACGGCGAGCATTGCGCCCGCATCGCCGGTGCGTTGCGCGGCCATCAACTCCCCGCGCAACCGCGACAGCGTGAACAGGTCCGCCTCGCCGATTCGCCCAGATGCGGCCAGTGCGGGGAGTTCGCCATAACTGTGGCCCGCGAACGCCTGTGCCATCACGCCGAACCGCCGCGATAACACCGCCCACGCGCCAAAACTCACTGCACCGAGCGCCGGTTGCGCGACATCGGTGGCCTTCAGTGCGGCGTCATGTGTCGCTTTCGCATCGTCGGCAAATGACGTCGGCGGATAGATACTGTCGGACAACCGCGACGCGGTGTCGTTCGCGGCAGTCAGCGTTTCGAGCATTTCCGGGAAGAGGCAGGCGACCTCGCGGAGCATCCCGACGTATTGCGAACCTTGCCCAGGGAACAGCACCGCGAGGTCTCCGGCGACGGCCCCACTGCCGTAATGCACGCCTTCCGGCGTACGCCAATGCTTCGCCGTCGGTTGCTCCTGAAGTTGCTGTTTCGCGTTCGCAAGCAGTTTCGTCAAATCGGTGGCCGTCCGATGTGCGGCAAACACCAGACGACACGCGGCATCGGCACGGAACGTCGCCCGCGATTGCTCGGCGGCCCGCGCGAAATCGATCCAGTTCGTCGGCACGTCAGCCAATTGTTTCGCCAACAAGGCGGCAGTATCGCCGCTGATCGCGAACAGTTCGACGTGGCCGTCCCAGTCGGTGGCGATCTTGTTCGGCCGATGTTCTTCGAGGATCGCGTGGAAGTTCGAGCCGCCAAAACCGAACGCGGAAACACCGGCGCGGCGCGGGTGATTCGGCTTCGGCAACCACGGTCGCATCGTGTCGTTGACGTAGAACGGCGAATCCCCGGCAAGCAGTGGCTCGACGGGGCGATTCACTTTGATCGTCGGCGGGAGTACCTTGAAATACAGCGAAAGTGCGGCCTTGATGAGACTCGCGGAACCGGCGGCGGCCTTCGTGTGGCCGATCTGCGACTTCACCGAACCGATGGCACACCAGGGTGCAGTGGGGTTGTGTTTGCCTTGGCGGAAAACCTCGGTCAGCGCGGTCGCTTCGGCGGCATCGCCGACCTTCGTCCCGGTGCCGTGGGCTTCGACGAGTTCTATCGTGTCGGGCGTCACGCCGGCGCGTTCGTGCGCGTTCAGCAGGCAGCGTTTTTGGCCTTCGGACGACGGCGCGTAGATCGCGTTGCCCTTGCCGTCGCTCGATGTGCCAATGCCGCGAATGACGGCGTAAATCGTGTCGTCTTCGCGTTCGGCGTCGGCGAGGCGTTTCAGAACGAGCATCCCGATGCCTTCGCCGAGGATCGTACCGTCGCCACTCGCATCGAACGGCTTCGCGTTCCCACTCGGCGACAGCGCTGGGGTTTTGCTGAAGCACATGTACATGAAAATGTCGTTGAACGTGTCGACGCCACCCGTGACGACGACATCGGCTTTGCCCGTTTGCAGTTCCATCGCGGCGAGGTGAACCGCCGACAGCGAACTCGCACACGCGGCATCGACAACGCAGTTCGTGCCGTGCAAATCGAGCTTGTTCGCGATCCGCCCCGCCACGACGTTCCCCAACAAGCCGGGGAAGCTGTTTTCCTGCCACGGCACGTACGATTCGCCGATTCGGGCCACCACATCTTCGGCGACATCTTTGGGTACGCCGGCATCGTGGAGCGCTCGCCGCCAGTGCGGGTGGCCGAGTCGTGCGCCGAGCGGCACCACGAGTTCGAGCGTACCCGTCACGCCGAGGATGACCGACACCCGCGAACGATCCGTCACTTTGCCGGTACCCGGCTTATTCGACCCGGCCAGCGTCACGCCGGCATCGGTCAGCGCTTGTTTCGCCGCGACGAGGCCGAGGAGTTGCGAAGTATCGGTCGCTTCGAGGTCTTTCGGTGGCATCCCGAATTCGAGCGGCTGGAAATCGACCACCGACAGGAACCCGCCCCGACGCGCGTACGTCATATCGGGCGTCTTCGGGTCGGGATCGTAATAATCGTCGGGGTTCCAGTGCGTCGGCGGCACATCCGTAATGCAATCGACGCCATGTTTGACGTTCGCCCAATAGGCACCCAACCCGACCGATTTCGGGAACAGGCAACCGATGCCCACGATCGCAAGTGCTGCAACCGGACTCGGTTCGATCGGGTTTCGTCGTTCGTCAGTCATTCGCACTCCGGACAACTCGAATCACTCTTCAACTCTTCTCGCTCTTCACTCACCACTCACCACTCACCACTCACCACTACTTGAGACGTTGTTCCAATTCATACGGCGTCAGCGGGGCCGTCGGGAAGCATTCGTCGGCGAGGTGAACGCCTTGCTGGCAGAGCGATTGTCGGCGTAACACGACACAGGCCCCGTAGAGCAAGTTTCGCGCCACGGGTACCACTGCGCGATTCGTCGGCGACTCGAGATACGTTCCCTTCACCCACTCGTTGAACGCCCCCATCGACGGCCCGCACCACACCTGATAATCCAGTTGCCGCCCCGCTTCGCCCGCATTCGCCCAGCGCGACGATAACCCCAAATACCAGCGAAAGACGAGCGCCATCTTCACCCGGGGATCGGTGTCGGCTTTCGCCAGAAGCGTCGGGTCGCGTCGCTCGAAAAAGGCCCGCGTCGTGCTCCAGATTTCCTCGAACGTCGCACGCAGTTGATTCTTCTCAACCAGGACGCGCTCGGGGGCCGGTATCGCTTCCCACGATGGGTATTGGCGGTATAGTTCGTACAGTTTCTGCGCCCGCATGGCGAACATCGTGCCGCGTTTGAGCACCTGCACCTTCACGCCCATTTCAAACATGTCCGCAGCCGGGGCCATAATCATATCCGCCTGCCCCGCCTCCGCGAGCATCCGGCGCACCGCATCGGACGACCCCGATTCGACGCACGCCTGATTCACCGACCCGGTCACCACGAAAGCCGCCCCCATCGCAAACGCCGCCGCCACACCCGCCGGCGTGGCAATCCCGCCCGCCAACCCGATGCGCACGGGCACTGCAAACTGAAACTGCGATTGCAGCCGGTTCCGTAACGCCAACATCGTCGGTAACAGCGTGATCGCGGGGCGATTATCGGTATGCCCGCCACTATCCGCCTCGGCGATGAGGTCGTCGCACATCGGCAAACTCTCGGCGAGCTTCGCCTGTTCGGGCGTCACCTGCCCGCCCGCGACGAGTTCGTTCAATAATCGCTGTGAAGGTGGCGACAGGAACTTCGTCGCGACTTCGATTCTCGACACCTTCGCAATGATGCGGTTTTGCGCAACCGGTTTGCCGTTCGGGCCGGGTCGCAGCCCGGCCACGCGATAGCGGACGAGCGGGGCCGTCAGATCGAGGTACGCGGACGCTTCGATTAGCTTTACGCCGCGCCGCAGATAGAGCTCGACGACGGCCGCTTCGTGTGCCGGTTCGTTCGGGCTATGGATAAGATTGAAGCAAAAAGGCTTGTCCGCAAGTCCCGCCTGGAGCCGGTCGATCGCTTGTGTGATGCGCTCGATGGAAAGCCCCGCCGCGCCGAACGAACCGAGCATCCCCGCACGGCCCATCTCCTCGACGATGTCCGCCGAACCGATGCCATTCGCCATCGCGCCGGTCATGTACGAGTAGCGCAACCCGTGTGCCGACTGGAACGCGGGGTCGCCGAGCATGTCGGGCGTAATCGGTGGCAATGTCGCGAGTAACGGGAGAAAGTCCGGCCCCGGATTCGGCACGCCGAGCCGCGTTTCGCCACCGACCGCCACGCCGATACCCGTTGCCGTGTTCACGACCGCAAGCGGCGCTTTCACCGAGCCGATCAGCCCGCGAATCGCGATCGCATCGCTGACGGGCGCGCTGCGATCCGGCCGCCACCAGCCGAGGTTGAGCCGGACGACCGATTGGGTCGTCATCGCGGGGGAAGCCGATCCGTGCGGATTGCTCATATTCGGTGCAAAAGCCAAGGTCGTTCGATCGAAAGCCAATGCATTGGGTATACGACCGAACGCCCCGCCGGGCCATCGAAATACCGTCACCCGACGCGGCAATCTACGGAGACTGGGCGACCCGCGACGCATTCGTTTCGCCGCGCCGTGTAGACTTCGTGTAGCGAAGCGAGGGACATCTATACTTCTCGCGGTCGGAAATGAGACGCTACCAGTCAAACAATCCATTCCCGTTAGCCCGACGCGCTAGCGAGGGATTACTATCGTTTCTGCGATGTCGTGCCTTCACGAGGGTTTCCCTCGCTTGCGCGTCGGGCTAACAAAAGTATCGAATCACCCCGCTCAAAGTGTAAGTGATCGATACTTTCAGGACCGAAAACAGAACCCCGACCCTGAAAGGGTCGCTCTTCCAGCCCATGGTGAAACCATGGGACGCGGGGCTACAACGGTTATTCCAAGCGCTAGTGCCAGAACTCGCAAATGATCTGCCACAGAATTTGCGCGAATTCCCATGAAAACAAGCGAAATAGGTGAGGCTTTAATTGCGAGTTCCGGCACTAGAATAAGAGATTTTCGCCTTCGTTGAAAGTGTCAGATTCAGCCGCGAGAAGTATATGACGTCAACTTGACGGGTCTACCAGTCTACGATATTAACCCACCTGAACCGGATCAGGCCGTTGCTTTCCTTCAAGGGCAGGCTGCGCAGGCGGCGGCCCCGACCTCAACTACCCAAAAGCTATCGGAGATGGCAAACCTATTAATTGCCCTTGGGATAAGTAAAATCGCTACGTCAAAACAAGGAGAGTGCGACGATGGTTCATCTACTTCAGTTGCTGGCAATGATGTTGTCGTTGTTACTACCGCCACTCAATGCGTCTAACCGGAGCGAGAGCCTTGAGAAAGCCACAAGCTGGCTGATAATGCCGGGAATGACCGAAACGACTGTTTGCTGGCTGATGGGCAGTCCGTTAATTCACCAGACTCAAGGCGGAACTGTCAACGGATCCATCTCATACTCCTACCGGCACACTTCCATGATTTTCGATGGGAGTGGAAGTCTCAGGCAGGTTACCAGGCGTTGAAGGATCTCCAACTAAACCCAGCGAGCCATGTTCGACTGGGTTTCCCTATTTTGTAATTGCAATCGACCGCTTTTGCGATGCGAGCTTGTATACCAGTCTGCGATACCAACCCGCGCAATGTATCGCCGTCGATTCACGAAAGCATCTTCTGGGGACTCGTCACCCCAAGTGGCGGCGAAGTCCTCGGCGACTATTGAACCGTCAGCCGACGCGGGAGATGATGCACTTGAGGTAGCTGCCTTCGAGGCAGTTTGCGGAGACGGGGTGATCCGCTGCCGGTCCGCGACGCTCGAGTATCTGCAAATCGCGCTTCGATTCGACCGCGATTTGCCCGATGAGTTCGATCAGGTCATCCATGCCAATTAGCCCCGTGCAGCAACAGGTCACGAGGATGCCGTCGGGTGCGAGCAGTTTCATGGCGAGTTGGTGCAACCGCTTGTAGCCGCGAATCGCATCGGGCAGTGCGGCCCGGTTACGGGCGAATTTCGGCGGATCGAGGATGAGAATGTCGAAGGACTTTTTGTCCGCGACCAATTGCGCAAGATACGCGAAGACATCGCCTTGCGTGAACTCGAGCGTGCTGAGGCCGTTGGCGACTGCGTTCGCTTCGGCGAGTTTCAATGCGCTTTCCGATGCATCGACGCACTCGACCGATGTGGCCCCCGCCTTCGCGCAATACAGGCCGAAACCGCCGGAGTAACTGAAGGCATCGAGCACCCGTTTGCCCGCTGCCATCTTCGCCACGGCCACGCGGTTGTCGCGCTGGTCGAGGTAGTAACCCGTTTTCTGGCCTTCGGTTAAATCGACGCGGAACCGCAGGCCGTTCTCTTCGATCGTCAAATCGGTCGGCGGTTGCACGCCCCACAACAGGCCGTCGTGCAGTTCCAGCCCTTCGAGCTTGCCGATGCCCTTCTCGGTGCGGACGTAAATCCCTTGTGGCGTCAGGAGTTCGCGGAGAATTTCGGCGAACATCTCTTTGCGATTCGCGAGCGCCAGGGAAGTAAATTGCACCGTCAGCCACTCGGCGTAGCGATCGACGGTGAGTCCCGATAGGCCGTCCGCCTCGCTGGAGATGACGCGATACGCCGCCTTGGGGCCGGTGTTCAGGTGCAGCACGTCGTGACGCAGCCCGATCGCCCGTGCGATCTTCGCGCGGAAGAACGCCGCATCGAGCGGTTGGTCTTCGACCCAGCCATAGTTGCGGACGAGGATCTTGCTGTTGTCGTTGTAAAGTCCGCGTGCGAGGAACGTTCCGTTCGACGCCTTCAGGATCACCTCATCGCCATTCGCCGGTTTTCCTTCGACTTTATCGACCGCCCCCGCAAAGACCCACGGATGCCGACCGAAGAACGGTTGCGCATGTTTCGGCTTCAAAATCACGGTCGGCGTTGCCACAATCAGCCCTCGATTAAGCGAAACAGTTGTTTTACGCAGTCGAAGCGAGCGTGGCATCCGCATTCCCGGCGAGCCATCGAGACGGGGTCGCGTGTCGTTGCTTGCGGCATATCTGCTGATACGAAACGGAGGTCGATCGCTTCCCCTTACAGCACGCCCTTCGTCGATGGGATGCCCGTTGCGCGCGGGTCGGGTTCCACCGCTTCGCGGAGTGCCCTGGCGGTGGCTTTGAAGATCGTCTCGATGATGTGGTGCGCGTTGCGACCGTGGTGGGCCACGACGTGCAGCGTGAGTAGTCCGGCCGACGAGACGGCACGCCAGAATTCCTCGGCGAGTGCCGATGAGAACGTGCCCAGGAGTTCGTTCGGCACGTCGGCCTTCCAGACTAAGAACGGCCGCCCGCTCAGGTCGATGGCACTCGTCGCGAGCGTCTCGTCCATCGGCACCGTGGCGTCGCCGTAACGGCGGATACACGCCTTGTTTCCCAGGCATTCGACGAGCGCTTTACCGAAACAGATGCCGACATCTTCGACCGTGTGGTGCGCGTCGATGTGCAAGTCGCCGACGCACTTTACGGTCAAGTCGAGCATCCCGTGTTTCGCGATGTGCGTCAGCATGTGATCGAAGAACCCGACGCCCGTCGACAGCTCCGATTTCCCGGTCCCGTCGAGGTTCAACGTCAGTTCGATTTGCGTCTCGGCGGTCGTTCGTTGGATGGTCGCGATTCGCGGCATGGTCGTCCTTTTTAATCGCCCGAGAACGATCGACTCCGTTCGCGCGCTTCGCTTTGATCGTATTCGGGAACGGCGACTCGCGGCGGATTTGCCGCCCGATTTCGACGAAAACTTCGTGCGTTAGCGCGACACGACCCAACGTGGAGCAAGTCTCAACAGATACGCGAACCACCGTTATGCGGACCCCGCGGACGGATCGAGCTTCGAGAGCGGTATCCCGAGCGCTTTCGAGATTTTTACGAGAGTGATTCGAGTTGCGCTGTACTGACCGTTCTCCAATCGACTGATGTGGCTTTGGAGTAATCCGGACTTCTCCGCTAATTCCGCCTGTGTGATACCGGCGACTCGTCGCTGTTCGCGTATCGTTTTCGATACGAACGCTTTCCAGTTGCCATCGCTGGATTCCGCGTCGAAATCCATCTTGGTCAGCGCGATTTTTCGTTGCGAAAGAATCTCTTCGATCGTCTGGAAGATTTCCGTAATCTCGTCGGGTGACTGAGTATTCGCCAGTTCATTCATCAACGTACAGACGTCGTCTTTTTCCTCTTTCGACAGCGAAATGAACTTATCGACGAGTATCGCCACCGCGAGATTCGTGATCTTCAAGTCCGGGATTGTCGTTGCCATAATTATTGCCTCGATTACGCGAATTCTTTCAGATACCTTTTCAGACGATTCCGCATCCGAATTTTGATCGCTTGACTGGCTTGGCCGTCTTCTTCTTTTTTGTACGCACCGAGAATCACAATCCGTTTTGCCGACTTGTGTATGTAGAAATAACCACGAAAGTTCAGCTTCCCCAACACGCCGCCTTTGTCGCGCAGTTCGTGATACCCCTCGATCGTTTGCACGTCGTTCGTTAACGGATGACTGGGATCGATGCACTGCGCCAATTCGCGGTATTGTTCGCAAATGTGCGAGTACTGATCGGCGTTCAAAAAACGGGCATCGCCAATGCTTTCATCGAGAAAGCAAACTTCCCAAAGATAGCCCGGCGGTTTACCGCCGCCACGTCTCGCACCAATTTTCAGATGCTTCTCGGATCGCTTGGCCATATCTGAGATACCTCATGCTTCATATAATCTCTGATCTTGTAAGCCGAATCCGTACTTGAGTAGTGCAAGCAAGAAGTATGCTCGCTACATATTTATTACATATTATGTAGCGGCTGTCAAGCATTTTCGAGGTGAGAATCCCAAGCGTTGCCCGCTCGGTGGCTTTCTGATACGCTTCTAGCGATACGATACCTGCGTGCGATGCGCACTCCTGCCGGATTCTTTTGAGGGTTGCCACTTTGTTTCGCTTCCTACTCGCTCTCGGGTTGTTACTCGCGGCTTCGATGGCCGTGCGGGCCGACAACTGGCCGCAGTGGCGCGGCCCCAAAAACGATGGCCACAGCACCGAGAAGGGCCTTCCCGCCGCGTGGTCGGAGAGTTCGCACATCGTCTGGAACTGCCCGCTGCCGGGGTCGGGCGCGTCGACGCCGTGCATTTGGGGCGAGCATATTTTCCTGACCACGCAAGATTCTGCCGACCTCAAACTCCACGCCATCGGCACCGATGGCAAAGTGAAATGGTCCGAAATCCTCGGGGTGAGCGCGAAGAAAGCCTACCGCAACGACGAAGGCAACGATGCCTCCGCGTCGTGTAGTACCGATGGCAAACACGTCTTCACGTTCATCGGTTCGGGCGGCGTGACGGCGCACGATTTTGAAGGCAAGAAAGTCTGGGGCTTCGATGCCCAAGCGAAGTACGGCAAGTTCGAGATTCAGTTCGGCATTCACCAGACACCGGTACTTCACAAAGGCCGATTGTACCTGTCGCTGCTTCACCGCAAGGCGCAACTGCTAGTCGCACTCGATGCCGCCACGGGAAACGAAATCTGGAAGCACGCCCGCAAGAGCGACGGTCGCGGCGAATCGCCGGACGTCTATGCCTCGCCGTTCATCTGGGAAAAGGGGTCCGACGCGTTGCTGATTTCGCACGGCAATGACTACTGCACCGCGCACAACCTGGAGACTGGCGAGGAAGTTTGGCGCGTGACCGAGTTGAACCCGAAGGCGAAGTACAACAACCACTGGCGCGCGGTTTCCAGCCCACTGGTCACGCCCGATTTGATCGTCGTGCCATCGTGCAAGCTCGGCGTGACCGTTGCGATCGATCCGTCGAAAGTGAAGGGCACCGTCGGCCCGAACGCGACCGGTGAACTTTGGCGTCTAGCGAAAGACACGCCCGATGTGCCCTCTCCGTTACTCGTCGGCGACATCGTGTACCTCATGGGCGAAGTCGGCACACTGTATGCGCACGAGGCCGCCACTGGCAAAATGATTTACGAACAGCGAATCACGAACATGCGGCACCGCGCCAACCCGATGTTCGCCGACGGCAAGATCTATCTCGTCGGTCGCGACGGCGTGACCGTGGTGGTGAAACCGGGTCGCGAATACGAGAAACTCGCCGAGAACAAACTACCCGACAACTTCACCGCTTCGCCCGCCACCGCGAACGGTCGCATCTACCTCCGCGGCTTCAAAAGTCTTTGGGCCATCGGCGAAAAGTGATCGCCCGACCCGTTTCGCGGGGAACGTCGTAGAATCGAGTTAGGATTCTCCTTTCCCGCACCTGACGGCGAAAAGCGATGCCTGCGACACCGAGTTTGCCATATGTTCCGCCCCGTACGAAGCGCGTCTTACGGACGGGGCCGCCCGTAGATGCGCACGACACGACCGACTACGAACTGTCGGCATCGGTAGCGCTGCCCGTGCATATGGTTCCGCCCGCTGCGACGACCGATGAGTATGTACCCGTAGGGCGGCTCGATTCGGAAACGAAACAGCTTTTTCAACAGCGATTGATGCTCTGTTGTTTGGTGGCGGCAGTGCCGTTCTTTTTCTTCTTCACGTCGGCGGCGACGGGGTTCATCGAACTCTTCGCGCGGCCGGTCGTCGGTTGGACGGGGATCGTGCTGTCGGGGGCGGTGTTCGCCGCACTCATCGTCACTGCTACGGCACTACGAATGTGCCGCGACCTTCCCGAGAACGCCCTGCGCGTATTCGAGATCGCCATCTTCGGCGCGATGGGACTGTTCTTCGCCTACTGGCAGTTCGCGTTACTCACCTCCGATTTACTCCGCGTTGCGGGATTACGCGACGACCCGAACCTGTTTCGCCAGGAACAATACTCGGTGCTGGCGGCGGCGCTGATCGTACACTTCAACTGGTTCGCACTCATCGTATTCCACGGCGTACTCGTTCCGAATACGCTGGCGCGCGGCATCGGTGTCGTGGCGACGATGGCCATCGGCGCGCTCGCAATCGACGGCATCAGCGCGATGCTTCACGAACCGACGTGGCGGCACAAAATTATGCTCTTTGCCGTGTCGTTCACGATGCTGCTGGCCGGGGCAGGGCTGTCGGTGTTCGGCACGGCAAAGACGGCGGCACTACGCGAAGAAGTGCAAACGGCCAAGCAAGCCGTGCGCGAACTCGGCCAGTATCGGCTGCGGCGCAAGCTCGGTCAGGGCGGCATGGGCGAAGTCTACCTCGCCGAACATCGACTGCTGAAACGCCCCTGCGCCATCAAGCGGATTCACCCGAAGTACCTCGACAATGCCGAGCAGTTGAAGCGATTCGAGCGAGAGGTGCAAGCGACGGCGCAACTGCGCCACCCGAACACGGTGGAGATTTACGACTACGGCCGCGCCGACGATGGCACCTTCTATTACGTCATGGAATATCTGCCGGGGATGAGCCTCGAAGAGATCGTGTCCGCACACGGCCCGATGTCCGCCGACCGCGTCGTTCACATCATCCGGCAAGTCTGCGGGGCACTCCGCGAGGCGCATCGGCTCGGGTTAGTTCACCGCGATATTAAGCCGTCGAATGTGGTGATTCTGCCCGATGGTAGCCCGCACGATCAAGCGAAAGTCGTCGATTTCGGCCTCGTGCAATCGCTGGCCGAAGAGGCCGACCCGAACGCGAAGATTACCCGCGATGGCCTGATCGTCGGTACGCCCGAATACATGTCGCCCGAACAGGCGCAAGGGCTACCGCTCGACGAATGCAGCGACCTGTTCAGCCTCGGCAGCGTGGCGTACTTCTTGCTCACGGGTAAGGAAGCGTTTCACCGCGACAATGCGGTGCGAACGCTGTTGGCCGTGGTGAACGAGGAGCCAACGCCGATCGCCGTGGCCAACCCCTACGTGCCCTCGGACCTCGCGCACATTATCGCAAAGTGCCTGGCGAAACCGCTCGCATCGCGGTACACGAAGGCCGCCGACCTCGAAGCCGCGCTGAATGCGTGTAGTTGCGCGAACGGCTGGACGATGAGCCGATCCAACGAGTGGTGGGACCGCAACCCGAGCACGCACGGTACCGGCACCGACCTGAACAGCCTGCCCCTGGCGTAATCTTCGTTTAGCCGCGCCGGGACGCAACTTCACCAAACCTTCGCATGGTTCGCGTTGTCGGAATCGAGGGACAACGTACGATTATCTTGTCTTTCGCAACATACGAATGGAGCTTGCCATGCGCGGTTTGAAGTGGGTATCGCTGGTCGTCGTCGGATGGCTTGCAGGGTGTTCGGGTAGCAACTCGAGCAATCCGGCCAACATTGTGGCCGTCGAATCGGCGAAGCTCGAAGGGCAGGGCGCGACGTTCGTCGAACCGGTGATGAAGGTTTGGACGAACGAGCAAGTCGATAAGACCGACGGCAAAATCCAGATCAACTACCAAGGCACCGGCTCGGGTGCGGGCATTCAGCAATACACGAAAAAGACCTGCGACTTCGCCTGTTCCGATGCGCCGATGAACGAGAAGCAACTCGCTGCCGCCGTCGAAGCCGGTGGGCCGGTCGTGCATATTCCGCTCGTCATCGGTGCCGTCGTACCGATGTACAACCTGGATAATGTCGCGAAGCCACTCCAGTTCACGGGCGAAGTGCTCGCGCAAATCTACCTCGGCAAAATCACCAAGTGGAACGACAAAGCGCTCGCCGACCTGAACCCCGGCGTGGCACTTCCGGACCTCGGCATTCAACCCGTGTTCCGTTCGGACGGCAGCGGCACGAGCAATATCTTTAGCGAATACCTCTCGAAAACCAGCCCGGAATTCAAGGCCACCGTGGGCGCATCGACGCAGCCGACCTTCCCCAAGGGCGTGGGGATCGGCAAGCCGAAGACCGATGGCGTTGCGGGGCACGTCTCGAATACGAAGGGCGCGATCGGCTACGTCGAACTGACCTACGCTCTCGATAAGAAGGCACAATACGGTTCGGTGAAGAACAAGGCCGGGCAGTTCGTGCTCGCGGATCTGGCGAGCATCACGGCCGCCGCTTCTGCGGTCGTTGGCACGAAACCGACCGAAGCGCCGTACAACTTACACGACCTGACCTACTCGCTGACCGACGCGGCGGGCGACGGCGTTTACCCGATTGCGGCGATGAGTTACGCGATTCTCGCGCAGAAACAGCGCGGTGCGAAGGGCAAAGCCCTCGTCGACTTCCTAAAATGGTGTACCGGTGCCGAGGGGCAGAAGTTCGCACAGGCACGGAACTTCGCGCCACTCCCGGAGGCACTCGCAAAAGCGATTCAAGCGAAGCTCGATGCGGTCGAAGTGACGAAGTGATCGACGAGCCACCGGGTGAATCCCGGTGGGAATCTCCCTCCCGGATGGCAGTGAATGTCCCCCGAAAGCCCTCCCCCGATGCCATCCCGAACATCCGAAATGGTGTTCAACGCCCTGACGCGGGCAGCGGGGTTCGCGGTGTTGACGACGGTAATCGGCTTGATCGCAGTTCTGACGATTCAAGCCTATCCCGTGCTCGTGAAGGCGGGCGAATATCAACTGTTCACGAGTAGTTCGTGGGTGCCGAAACCGCCCGGCGGCGGTACGCCGATCTACGGCGCGCTCTCGTTCATTTTCGGCACTGTGGCCACAGCAATCATTGCACTCGCCATCGCGATTCCGCTCGGTGTCGCGTCGGCGGCATATCTGTCCGAAATCGCGCCGGCGTGGATCCGCAAAGTCGGTGCGTTCCTCGTCGAACTCCTCGCCGCCATCCCGAGCGTCGTCTTTGGATTCTGGGGGCTGTTCTTCATCGCCCCGCTCATTCAGAAGGCGTTCGATGCGCTCGGCGCACCGAACACGGGTGGCAACGGCCTGCTCGCGGCGGGTATCATTCTCGCAATCATGGTGTTGCCGTACATTACCGCCATCGCGTTCGATGTCTGTCAATCGGTGCCGCGTTCGCAGCGGGAAGGTGCGCTTGCACTCGGGGCCACGCGATGGCAGACGATTTACTCCGTGGTGTTGCCGTATGCACGTCCGGGGATCATCGCGGCGAGTTTCTTGGCGCTCGGCCGGGCGCTCGGCGAAACGATGGCCGTGACGATGCTCGTCGGGAACCGTGCGGAAATCGACTGGTCGCCGTTCGCGCTCGGCGACTCGATCGCCAGCCGCATCGCGAATCAGTTGAACGAAGCCGACGATGCGACCTTCCGTTCGGCACTCATCGCCCTCGGCCTCGTGTTAATGCTCGTAACGAGTATCTTCAACGTCAGCGCCCGCTTACTGCTTTCCCGGTTGAATCGTCCGCGAACTGCTGCGCCGATTCCCGTCGTCGAAGAAGCCATTACGGTAACCACTCCAAACGACATTCTCGATGCGCCCACAATCGCGCCACCCGTACGCTCGCACGCGCAATTCTGGAATCGGCTGATGACGGGCGTCCTCGCGGGGTGCTTTGCCGCAACGGTGATCCCGCTGTTCCTGATCCTCGGCTTCATCGCCGTGCGCGGCGTCGAATCGCTCGAACACAGCATCTTCACTCAACGCGGCCGCCCTGCTTTAACCGACGAGCAATTCGCGAAATACCAAGCGTCGAAGCGCGGCGAAGGCGACTACCCGAACGACGACATCGGCCGTCCCGTACGGCGTGGCGGACTCGGCCACGCGATGCTCGGCAGTGCCGTCATCGTCGCATTTGCGGCCTTGCTCGCGATACCCATCGGCCTGCTGGCGGCGGTGTACCTCGCGGAATCGCACAACTCGCGAATGGCGAATCTCGTACGGTTCCTGACGGAGTTGCTCGGCGGGGTGCCGTCGATTGTCATCGGCATTTTCGTTGCCGCGATCCTCGTTTACCCGAAAGTCTCGCTGACCGGTGGCGAGGCATCGCCGCTCGGTTTCTCCGGTTGGGCCGGTGCCGTGGCGCTGGCAATTATGATGATTCCGATCGTCGTGCGTTCGGCGGAAGAGTCGATGAAACTGGTGCCCGAATCGCTGCGGCACGCGAGTTACGCGCTCGGGGCGAACCGGATGCAGACGACGCTGCGCGTGATCCTGCCCGCCGCATTTCCGGCGATCGTCACGGGGATCTTCCTGGCCGTTGGCCGCATCGCGGGGGAAACCGCCCCGCTCATTCTGACCGCCGGAAACACCGATTACTGGCCGACCGGCCCCGCCGCACCGACCCCGTTCTTGCCCGGCTACATCTACAAATATTCGCTGTCGCAATACGACGACTGGCAGGCACAAGCCTGGGCCGGCGCTCTCGTATTACTCGTCGTCGTTATGTTCCTCAACATCGGCATCCGCCTCTTTGCCGGTAAGCGCGTCGTCGCCGCATCCCGCGCCGATTAGTTAGAAAGTCACACCCATGTCCGTCGGCTTCGCACTCGTCGGTTGCGGGATGATCGCACGCTATCATGCGAAGGCGCTCGCCGAGATTCCACATGCCCGCATTACCGCGTTCGTGTCGCGATCCCA
The DNA here is from genome assembly GCA_043780595.1 of Limnoglobus sp. Taxonomy (GTDB): domain Bacteria; phylum Planctomycetota; class Planctomycetia; order Gemmatales; family Gemmataceae; genus Limnoglobus. Next base: position 2,045 of record JAYWCL010000124.1, on the reverse strand, counting down.
AGCCAACGGCGAGGCACTTCGCGCTGAACTCGGCCTGATGAATGTGCCCGTTGTCGGCAGCATCGACGACGCCGTGAAACTTCCCGGCGTCGATGCGGTCATCATCACAACGCCGAGCGGCGCGCATCTCGAACCCGCACTCGTTGCCGCTGCGGCCGGTAAACACGTCGTCGTCGAGAAGCCGTTGGAAATTACCGAGGCGCGTTGCGATCGCATCGTCGAAGCCTGCGAAACGCACCGCGTGAAGCTGTGTACGATCTTCCCGTCGCGGTTCGCCGATAGCAGCACGACGCTGAAAGCCGCTGTGGAAGCGGGGCGATTCGGCCGGTTGACGCTCGGCGAAACGACCTGCAAATGGTGGCGAACGCAAGCCTACTACGACGAAGGCGGCTGGAAGGGCACGCAAGCCTTGGACGGCGGCGGGGCGCTAATGAACCAGGCGATTCATAGCGTCGACTTGCTGTTGTGGATGATGGGCGAAGCGGCGACTGTCATGGGGATGACAGCGATGCTCGCCCACGAGCGGATCGAAGTCGAAGACACCGCCGCCGCCGTCATCCGCTTCCGCAACAACGCCCTCGGCGTCATCCAAGCGACGACGAGCGTTCACCCCGGCTACCCGAAAACCATTGCGATTCACGGCGACAAAGGCAGTGCCGTCATCGAGCAAGAAGACGTGCTGCGTTGGGATTTCACGCCGACGACCCCCGACGACGACCGCGTCAAGGAACGCTTCGCCGCGAAGGTCGGCGCGAGTGGCGGGGCCGCCGATCCGAAGTCGATCAGCTACGAAGGCCACCGCCGTCAACTCGCCGATTTCGTCGAAGCGATCCGCACGAACGGTACGCCAAAAGTCGACGGCCGCGAAGGCCGCAAAGCCGTCGCCCTCATCCGCGCCATCTACGAAAGCCAACGCACCGGCCGCGTGGTGGAACTGTAAGCGACACGCGATGCTGCTACAATCTGCGGTAGGAGGTGTACGATGCCGATACACGATTGGACTCGCGTTCCGTCCGGGTTGTACCATCACTTTCATCGAGGTTGGTCGGTCGAAATCTGTCGCAAACTCAATCGCGAACGACTGCCACCCCAATATTATGCGATCCTCGAACAGCGTAGCGGCACGAAGGAAACCGATGTTTTAGCCGTGGAACTCGCTGCGCCGGAGGAATCGCAACGCGGCGGCACGGCTACGCTCGAGCGGCCCAAAACGAAATTCACGCGACAAACCGACAAGGCGTATTACGCGGAGAAAGCGAACCGCATCACAATCCGCCATCACCTCGGTCGGATCGTGGCATTCATCGAAATCGTCTCGCCGGGGAACAAGGATGGCGAGTGGGCGCTGGACTCGTTCGTCGGCAAAATTGCGGCCGCAATGCAGCAGGGAATCCACGTACTGGTACTCGATCTTTTCCCGCCGACGAAGCGCGACCCGAACGTCATCCACAAGGCGATCTGGGATCAGTTCGATTGCGAAGAATTCGAGTTGCCAGCCGGTCAAGATCGCGTATTCGCATCGTACGAAGCCGACGGAATACAGACGGCGTACATCGAAACGCTCGGCCTCGGCGACTGTCTGCCCGACATGCCACTCTTCATCGCCCCCGGCGCGCACGTGTTAGTGCCCCTCGAAGATGCCTACATGAGCGCCTGGGATGACACGCCACCGGCGATCCGCCGCCAAGTTGTCGGATCCGTCGCTGCGAGTTGATCTTCGCAGGTGCCTCATCCAACGATTGGTACCGTCGCGATCATCTCGGTTTACGTCTCAACGTATCAAATCGTTCAAAGCGAAGTTGCCGTTTTGGGCACGGTTGAAGCCCCGAAACTTTGATTCTGGCGTGTTCCAGACGACCCATTTCGGACGTAAGTCGTTGGTGTGTTAGGTTGATTCCGAAATTAGGAATTAGGAATGATTCCACGGAAGGGTGGAATCATTCACCGGGCATGGTTCATATCCAGGTCGCAGTTTTGCCGAAAAGGACTACCGACAAAGTGGTTTCGGCGTGATTCGATTCGGCCAAAATCGGACGTAAGTCGTT
>JAYWCL010000123.1:0-7911 GCA_043780595.1 Limnoglobus sp. | reverse complement strand
TCACTCCCGAATTGCGGAATGTAGCTAACACACCAACGACTTACGTCCGATTTTGGCCGAATGGACTCACGCCGAAACCACTTTTCGGCGTTCCTTTTTTGGCAAAACTGCGACCTGGATATGAACCATGCCAAAAAAGGGCCTGGTCCCAATCTCGGCGTTTTGGGTGGCAGTGAATGATTCCACCACTGACCCACCCACCCTTCCGTGGAATCATCCCTAATTTCGGAATCAACCTAACCCACCAACGACTTACGTCCGATTTCGACGACTTCGATCCACGCCGGAACCAAAGTTTCGGTGGTACTTTACGGCAAACTGCGAACTCGCTTCGAGCCATGCCGTTGTTTTGGTGCATCAAATACAGCTCTAAATGTGATTTCATCCAAATGGAATTCAGCCTGACATTTCCTTGTGGATAACCGTTGGATTGCAACGGAAAGTTGCCGAAGTCCGACGGGATTGAGTATCGATGCGAACGAGATCAACTGTTCGAAAGAATCGATCGGAGTGCGTCGCTGGAGAAATTTACCGCGTCATCCGTTTGGGTCGTCGAGTAGCTGTTGCAATCGCTCGCCGAGTGGAGTCGGGAAGCGAGCAGGCCAGGTGGCATCGATCAGACCGACGCCGATCATGTCGAGCAAATGAACGCGATCCTTGAGTCGCCAGGCGATCAGTTTCATCTTCAACAATGCAGGCAGGCTGATCACCTGAAACTCGACGGCGCGTTCGGACTCGTCGATTCCTGGCAATGTGTGAAGGTCGTTGGGTAGCACTTTCTCGCCCGCATACAGCAAGTGAATCCCAGAGCTCGGCATACCATCCGGCCCATCGATAAAGGTGTCGATGCCGGAACCAAAATAGTGGTAAAAGCCAACAGTTTCGAGCGTTTCTCGCAACGCATCGAAGTCCGCACGCTGGATCAGGATATCGACGTCGCGGGTGTTGCGGACGGCCCCTTCATCGACCCGTGCCACCCACTCGGCCACCGCATTGCCTCCAACGACGGCATAGCGAACGCCTGCGGCATCGAGTGCGCGCGTTGCCCGGCGCATCCGTTCCTTGACCATTTCCGCGGCCATGAGTGCCCTTTCCCAACCGATGAGTGCGATAGTTGCTTCAGGCATTTTGCTCTCTTTAATACTTTTGCTTTATGATACACTTTAACTGGAGGAACAACTCATGATTCGCGTAATGGCAATCTACGAAAATGGTATCCTGAAACCGTTTGAACCTTTGTCCTTTGCGGAAGGTCAAGCCGTCGAGCTTAGCGTGAGTGTGTTGCAACCGATCACTCCACTCCGACCGCCGACGACTGAAGAAGCGGAATTCGCAGTTCGTGTAAAAGCGGCCGTGTCCCTCAAGGAGCTTTTCGCGATAATCGATACTGCCCCAACAGAATCAACGGGATACGATCTTTTCCATGCACTCGATGAGAACCGCAAGTCTACAGGCGAGAGATTGCTTTATCCGGAATTGCACAATGGAGAAAATCCGTGAATGAAATCGTTGTGGCAAAATATCGTGCCGTGAGTGTGATGGCCGCTTCGCCGGTCGGTTGCCTACAATTTCCACATGCCTAGCGTTATTGTTATCGGTGCGGGAATTAGTGGACTGGCGGCCGCGTTTCGGATTCGCATTGCGATACCGGGCGTGACGCTCACGGTTCTCGAACGTGCGGAACGTGCGGGCGGTAACGTCGGGACGGATCACATCGATGGCTTCACCGTCGAACGCGGCCCGAACGGCTTCCTCGATGGCAAGCGTTCGACGCTCGAATTGTGCCACGATCTCGGCCTCAAAGATCAGCTGATCGTTGCCAGCGAAGGCTCGCGGACGAACCGCTTTCTGTACCAGAACGGCGAGATGTTCAAGCTCCCCTCATCGCCATCGGGCATCTTGCGCACGCCGGTGCTTTCGCTTCTCGGCAAGCTCAAACTCCTTACGGAACCGTTACGCGGGACGCCGAAGAAACTGCCGCCCGACGAGACGATCGAGCAATTCGCGAGCCGTCGCTTCGGCAAAGAAGTCGCGGCGACGTTTATGGACGCACTCGTAACGGGCATCCACGGTGGCGATCCCGCGAGGCTCAGCGTGGCGGCGGCGTTTCCCCGATTGCCGTTGTTCGAGCGCGAAACCGGCAGCGTGATTCGCGGCTTCATGCGGGCCGCAAAACAACGACGCCTCGACACACTCGCACGTGGCGAAACGCCCGGCCCACAACGGATGTGGTCGTTCCGCGGCGGGTTACGCACGATCATCGACGCACTGACCGAGCAACTCGGCAACTGCGTGAAGTTAGGCGTCGATCTGCGGCGAATCGAAAAAAGTTCCAACGGCTGGCTCGTGCGCGGTAGCGGAACCGAATCGTGGAGTGCCGATGCCATCGTCGTGACCTGCCCGGCTCATGCTCAGGCGGAGTTACTCACGAGTGTCGATGAGGCACTCGCCACCGAAATTGCCGCGATTGGTTACACGCCTGTTCACGTTGTGGCGATCGGTTACAAACGCGAACACGCCCCGCTGGATCTCGATGGTTTCGGCTACATCGCCCCACAACGAACGCGACGCGATGCACTCGGCGTGCAGTGGTGCTCGTCGATCTTCCCCGACCGCGCCCCGCCGGGATACGTGCTTTGGCGCGTTCTCTGCGGTGGAATGAGTCGCCCCGATGTGGCCGCGTACGACGACGAAACGCTGCTGCGTTGCGTTCATGCCGAGATGAAAATCACGATGGGTGTGACGGGCGAGCCGGCATTCCACAAGGTCGTGCGTTGGCCGCGTGCGATTCCGCAATACCTCGTCGGCCACCTCAATCGCGTCGAGCGAATCGAGACGGCGGCGGCGAGTCACGCGGGTTTATTTCTCGGCGGCAACGCTTATCGCGGGATCGCGATGAACGATTGCACGGAACAGGCGGGGTGGTTGGCCGATTCGGTAGCCCGATTTTGCCGGTTGCCCGTTTGATGCTTTCGCGAATCGTCGGAAGGTTATAGGATAGCGTTCAGTTTCCAACCTTTTCCTGCGGACTGCGAGGCGCATTATGCGTCAGGTTTTATCGCTCATTCTCGGCGGTGGCCGGGGTGCTCGTTTGTTCCCGCTAACGAAGCAACGCGCCAAACCGGCCGTGCCCGTGGCAGGTAAGTATCGGCTGATCGACATCCCGATCTCGAACTGCCTCAATAGCAAGCTCAACAAGATCTACGTGCTCACGCAGTTCCTCAGCGTGAGTTTGCACCGGCACATATCGAACACGTACAAGTTCGACATGTTCAGCAGTGGCTTCGTCGAAGTGCTCGCCGCCCAGCAAGCCTACGACGAACATATCGGCTGGTATCAAGGCACCGCCGACGCCGTCCGGCAGAATATCGCTTACATCAAGCGAGAAGAACCCGACGAAGTCCTGATCCTCTCCGGCGACCAACTTTACCGGATGGATTATCGCGAGATGATCGAAACGCACCGCAAGAGCAACGCCGACGTGACGATCGCGTGTATCCCCGTGAAGGAAGAGCAAACGCCGGGGTTCGGGCTGGTGCAAATCGACGATTCGGGTCGCGTTCGCAGTTTCGCCGAGAAGCCGAAAACCGCAGAGGCGCGCAAACCGTACTTCACGCCCGACAAGTGGGTCGAATCGCAAGGTTATAAGAGCAACGGCCGAAACTACCTTGCGAACATGGGTATTTACCTGTTCAAGACCGACAAATTGTTCGAGATGTTGAATACGCCGGTGCCCGACCCGCTGCACAACGCGAACCTTCTGCCGCACGATTTCGGCTCGAATGTGTTCCCGAATCACGTGGCGGATCGGCACATTCACGCCCACCTGTTCGATGGCTTCTGGGAAGACCTCGGCACGATTAAGAGCTACCACGATTGCAGCCTCGCACTCGCGGAACCGGAACCGCCATTCGACTTCTTCCAGCCAGAAGGCGTCATCTACACGCGGATGCGGAACCTGCCCGCGAGCCGAATCAACGGGGCGACGCTCGACCAATGCACCATCGCCGACGGTTGCGTTGTCGGTGCGGGTTCGACGATCTCGCACAGCATGATTGGCGTACGCAGTCGCGTCGGTGCGAAGTGCAAACTCCGCGATGTCGTGATGATCGGCTCGGATAAATTTGAAACCATTGCCGACATTGCGGAGAACCGGCAACTCGGTCGCCCCGATTTGAACATCGGCAACGGGACTCAAATCGAACGTGCGATCCTCGACAAAGACTGCCGCATCGGCCACGGCGTTCGCATCCGCGACCACGCCGGCGACGCCGACTACGACGACCCCGCCGGCCGATACCACATCCGCGATGGCATCGTCTGCGTGCCCCGCGCCAGCGTGATCCCCGACGATCTCCAAATTTGAGGCCGCGGCTTCGTACAAAAGGCTGCGTGGGCGTTTGCCCCGTTTCACCCTCCGGAGGTTTCTTTCCATGTTCCGAACGGTCCTCTCTCTGGTTGCCGTCGTTGCCCTTGCGAATGCGGCGACGGCCCAATGGAAGCTCGATGCGAAATTCGCGGTGAAAAGCCCCGACGATCTCGTCGATTTCAAAACCACGCCCGCTCCCGAAGGTGCGCTCGTGCTGTTCGATGGCAAATCGGCCGACAAATGGACGAAATCCGACGGCAAATCGAAGGTCGAGTGGAAGTTGAACGACGGCGCGATGGAAGGCTTCAAAGGCCACGGCGACATCATCACGAAGGAGAGTTTCGCCGGCTCGTTTACGCTGCACGTCGAGTTCCGCATCCCGTACGAACCCGCGTTGAAGCAGGGCCAAGGCCGCGGCAACTCGGGCGTATACATGCAAGGCCGCTACGAAGTGCAAATCCTCGATAGTTACGGCATCGAGAGCAAAAGCAACGATTGTGCTGCCATCTATGAAGTTGTCGCCCCATCGAAGAACGTCTGCAAAGCCCCAACGGTGTGGCAGAGCTACGATATCGAGTTCACTTCGCCGGTGTTCGCCGATGGCAAGAAGACCGAACCCGTACGGATGACCGTCACCCACAACGGCGTAAAGGTACACGACAATGTGAAAGTGCCCGTCGACAACACCCGTGCCGGTCGCGGAGGCGATCCGAGCAAGCCCGGCCCCATCCTGCTCCAAGACCACGGCCACCCCGTGCAGTTCCGGAACATCTGGCTGGTGCAGGCGAAGTAATTCGCATCTACGAGCCACCAGGTCACGAGCCACCGGGTTAATCCCGGTGGGAGACTCCCGCATATGAAACTCCCACCGAGATGAACTCGGTGGCTCGTACATCACTTCGCGACGGCCAGGAACTTCACGCAGACGGGGGTGCCGACTTTGATGACGTTTTCGGTCTTGGTGGCCATGCCGGTCTTTTGGTCGATCTCGAAGACGCGGACGCTGTTGCCGTCCTGGTTGGCGACGAGCATCCACTTGCCGCTCGGGTCGATGTTGAAGCCGCGGGGCGTCTTGATGTTGCCGACGATGTGGCCGATCGGCTTCAGTTTCCCGCCGTCGATCACTTCGAACGCCGCCACACTATGTTGCCCGCGATTCGACACATAGACGAACTTTCCGCTCGGGTGGATGCGGACTTCCGCAGTGCTGTAGCCGGGCAACGGCTTGCCTTCGGGCACCGTCGAGAGCGATTGAATCACTTCGAATTTACCTGCGGCCACGTCCATTTTGACGACGTTCACCGTCATGTCGAGTTCGCCGTTGACGTAGGCGATGGTGTTCTTCGGGTTGATGTGAATGTGGCGTGGGCCGCAACCGCTCGGCATCTTGATGAACGCGGGGTCGTTCGCGCTGAGTTCGCCGTTCGCCGAGACTTTGTAAACGATCACTTGGTCGAGGCCGAGATCGCAGACGAAGCCGAACTTGCCGCTGGCATCGAACGCGGAGCAGTGCGCGTGCGGGGCCGATTGACGCGATTTGTCGCTACTGTTGCCCTTGTGCTGCATGAAACTGACGCTGTCACTTAGGCTGCCATCGTCCTTGACCGCGAATGAAGTCGTGCTGCCGCCGCCGTAGTTCGCCACCAGAACGACCTTGCCGCTCGGGTCGGTTTCGACGTGGCATGGCCCGGCCCCGACGCTGCTTCGTTCGTTGAGCTTCGTCAACTGGCCGGTAACAGCATCGACGGAATAAGCATAAACGCCGCCGCCGTTCTTGCCCGCCGATTCGCCAACGGCGTACAAGAACTTGCCATCGGGACTCAAGTTCACGAACGACGGGCTACCGACGGCGGCGGCGACTTCCGGCTCTGAGAGCTTGCCGGTCTTGACGTCGAGCTGACAGCGATTGATGCCCTTGCTGCCATCCTTCGAGGTATACGTGCCGATGTAGACCCAGTAACGCTCCGCATCGGCGGCCGAGATGGCCGCGACGTTACCGAACAGTGCCGCCAACGCGGCGAGAAACAACCGACGAGCCATTCGCAACATGATGCCTCCGTGGAAAAATTCTCAGATCGCTTTTGCCAATCGCGCGATCTCGGTAGATCATAAGCAACTGCGTTCGCATTCGGTACCGCCATCTTTTACTTTTGGAGCATTCGATGATTCGCCTCTTCTCCGCCGCGTTACTCGTTTCGTTTGCGATACTGTCCGTGCAGGCTGCCGAACCCGACAAGAAGTCGGCCGACGCCAGCGGCTGGGTGGAACTACTGCAAACCGGCGAGGCGTCGCCGTGGAAAAAGATCGATGCGGGCTGGGTGTTCGCGGACGATGCGGGACTCGACACCGACAAGCCCGCAAGGCTGAAAGCGAAGGGCGAAGGGAAATCGTGGGTCAACGGCGAGAAGGGCCGGGTGCCCGATTTGGTCACGAAGAAGGAGTACAAAGATGTCGAAGTTCACGTCGAGTTTATGATGGGCAAAAACTCGAATTCGGGGATCAAGTTCCACGCGATGTACGAGATCCAGTTCCGCGATACAGCGAACAACAAGGGCGAACTCAGCGGCGACGATTGCGGCGGAATTTACCCGCGAGCCGAAGACAAACCGAGGTATCACCACATCGACAAAGGCATCGGCCCGAAGGTCAACGCCGCAAAACCAGCCGGCGAATGGCAGACACTGGAGGTGACATTTCAATCGGCACGATTCGACGACAAAGGCGAAAAATCCGCTAACGCGAAGATCGTGAAAGCGACTTTTAACGGCAAACTCATCCACGAAGACCAGGAACTGAAGACGCCCACGGGCAGCAACTGGACGAAGAAAGAGAAGGCCACCGGCCCGTTCATGCTGCAAGCCGATCACGGCCCCGTTGCCTTCCGCAACGTGAAAATTCGCGAGATCGCGAAGTGACACGCGGGTGTCACTTCGTGCGTAACAGGAAGCTCAGTGCGGGTTCTTTAATCCGATCTGATCGAGAAGCGTATGCCAATCGTGAGCTGCCGCAACGGCATCGATGCTCGTCAATCGGATGCTTTCCAGCGTGCGAACAACGAGATCCTTGAGTAGTTCGGTGGCGTCGATCGTTCGTTTGGTGGCATCGGTGTGGTCAGCCAAAAATTCCCGTAGCTGCCTGCCGATCGCTTCCACATGCGACCACAATTTGGTCGTTCGCGGTATGAGAGCGTAGGCCGACGGGATGCCGGTCCAAGTATCAACTGTCGTCGAAAGCTGCGAAAGAACGGTAAACTGCGGCAGAGCGCGTTCGATGTTCGTACGGATTTTGGCTGCATTGTCCCACTCTTTGCCGGCATATCTGTCATCGTGTTGGACAATCCGAAATGCTTCCAGCAGAACTTCGGACAGTCCCCAAAGTTGGCGTTCGATGTCATCCGCTCGAACGAACATCGACTGAATCGACTCCAGATCGATCTGAAAATCCACTATTACCCCGGCCCGTATGATCCGCATTGAGAATTCGCTGGAAAACAAGCCGTTCGCGAGCGGTTTCGGCGATGAAAGTGTCAGTCTTTCGAGCCG
>JAYWCL010000122.1:0-96289 GCA_043780595.1 Limnoglobus sp. | reverse complement strand
CGCGGTCGGTGCCGAGAAAGCGACGGCGGCACAACTCGTTCTGACGCAGGCCGAGGAGAAGCGGGCAGTTGGTGCCGAGAAAGCAACGGCGGCGCAACTCGTTCTGACGCAGGCCGCCGAGTCGGCTGCCGTCGCCAAGACGAAGGAAGTCGAGGCGACGCTGGTGGTCGTCGGCCAGCGGACGAAGATGTTGGGCGATGCCTACGGCGATTTCGTCTTCGACATCCAGAGCATGTTGGTCAATCGCCCCGGCACGCAAGACCTCCGCCGCGCGTTGTTGGAGAAAGCCCGCACCGGACTAAAGAAAATCCTCGACGAAGCGCGTAAGCAAGGCAGTCCGGATCAGACGCTCGTCTGGAGCCATTTCAAAATGGGCGATGTCGAGCAACAACTCGGCAATACGCTCGCGGCCCAGAAGGAATATCAGGCCGGTTACGAACTGGCCAAACAACTGGCCGACGCCGACCCGAAAAACGCCGGGCTACAACGCGACCTCAGCGACAGCTTCAACAGGCTCGGCTACGTGACGCTGCAACTCGGTCAGACGGAGGCCGCACGCGACCTCTACCAGAAGGCTTTAGATGTGAGTCAGCGGCTCGCCGACGCCGACCCGAAAAACGCAGAGGCCCAACTCGACCTCAGCTACAGCTTCAACAGGCTAGGCGAAGTGACGCTCAAGCTCGGTCGGACGAAGGCCGCACTCGACTTCCACCAGAGGAGCCTAGCGGTGAGTCAGCGGCTCGCCGACGCATACCCGGACAACGCACAGACCCTACGTGGCCTGAGCGCCAGCTTCACTAAGCTCGGCGACGTTACGCTGCAACTCGGCCAGACGGAGGCCGCACTCGACCTCTACCAGAAGGCTTTAGATGTGAGTCAGCGGCTCGCCGACGCCGACCCGAAAAACGCCGAGGCCCAACGCGACCTCGGCGTCAGCTTCAACAGGCTCGGCGACGTCACGCTCAAGCTCGGCCAGACGAAGGCCGCACTCGACTTCTACCAGAAGGGACTGGTCGTGCGCCAGCGGCGCGCCGACGCCGACCCGAATAACGCCGAGGCCCAACGCGACCTCAGCGTCAGCTTCAACAGGCTCGGCGACGTCACGCTGAAACTCGACCAGACGAAGGACGCACTCGACTTCTACCAGAAGTGCCTGATGGTGACTCAGCGGCTCGCCGGCAACGACCCGAAAAACGCGCAAATCCAACGCGACCTCGGCTTCAGCTTCGAGAAACTCGGCGACGTCACGCTGCGACTCGAGCAGACGAAGGCAGCACTCGACTTCTACCAGAAGTGCCTGGTGACGCGTCTACGGCTCGCCGACGCCGACCCGAAAAACGCTCAGGGGCAACACAACCTGCTAGTTAGCTTCTACAAGCTCGGTACGGTGGCCGAGATGACGGAAGACTACGCCGTGGCCATTGACTGGTACGAGAAGGCGTTGGCCGTGGCCGCCAAGTTCGAGCGGCCGGAGTTCTTCGCGAACGAAGTGAAGATCGTCAAGAAGCTGATCGGCGATTGCAAAGCGAAGCGGCCTTCGCCCAAATCCCGCGAACTCGCCCCGCCGCCCCGTGCGTCGAAGTGATCGCCGAACCGACACTCGGCGTATTCGTCGGGTGAGTTTTTGGCTCACCCACACGATTTCCCGAAGTCAAAAAATCGCAGGCGATTCGACGTAAGTGGGAATTCGCGACGTGCGCAAAGTGACCCAAAAGTGTCGCGAAATGACATAGAATTGTCGGGTCCGGTCGATTTTGTGTCGGGTCCGGTCGATTTTCGGTCGCATTCGGTCGATTTTTGACCAGTCGTTTCGGCTGATGCGAAATCGAGAGTTTCGACGCAAACCGCGACAGGATGACAGGATACGGGAAAACCCCTCGGAACGGATCGGCGAAAGCCGATCAAAAAGTGGCGTTTTGAGTCGCGAAAAACACGAAAAACCGGTTTTTGAGACTTTGGAATTGTGACTTACGTCGATTCTGAGAGCGAGGTAAAGCGTGATCTTTCTCATCGGCTATCGCGGTTGCGGCAAATCGACCGTCGGTCGCGAACTCGCGGCTCGGCTCGGCTGGACGTTCCTCGATGCCGATAGCGTGCTCGAAGCCGTTGCAGACAAGACGATCGCACAGATCTTTGCCACCGAAGGCGAGACGGCGTTCCGCGATCTGGAAACTGCGGTTTTGCGCGACCTTTCCACAAAGCCGAAGCACGTCATCGCGACGGGTGGCGGCGTGGTGTTGCGGGCGGAGAACCGGGAACTCTTGATGGCAAGCGGTTTCGTCGCGTGGCTCGATGCGACGCCGGAACTCGTTTGGCCGCGAATCCAGACCGATCCGCTAACGGCAGAGCGTCGGCCGACGCTGACAACGGGCGGTTTTCGCGAAGTCGTCGAACTGATGGCGGCCCGCGAACCACTGTACCGAACGACCGCACACGCACGATTCGATGCGGCCGCATCGCCGGATGCCATCGCGAACGCTATCTTGGTGGCATGGAGTGGCTTTACAACATCCCCATCGTCGTTTGGTGCTTCTGGGTCTTCGTATTCGGGCTAGGCATCGGCAGTTTCCTGAACGTGCTCATCGCACGGCTTCCCTACGAAAAAAGCGTCCTGTGGCCCGGTTCGCGGTGCATGACCTGCCTGCGACCGCTGCGAATCTGGGACAATCTCCCGATCGTCGGCTACCTGCGTTTACGCGGCCGCTGCCGATTCTGCGGGACGACATTTTCGAGCCGCTACCTCTGGATCGAACTCGGCACCGGCGCGATGTTCCTCGGTTTGTTCGTGCTCGAAATCCTCGGGAACTGGCACGCGATCCCCGGCCTGAACTTCCACCCGTTCACCGGCATGAGTGCGTTACCGCCCGCAAAGGCGTGCATTCACTTCCTGTCCCTGGCGTTTTTGTTCTCGATATTGCTCGCATCGTCGATGATCGACCTGAAGTTCCGTATTATCCCCGGCCAACTCACGTACACGGGAACCTTGGTCGGGATTGCGGTGTCCACCTTCTGCCCGTGGCCGTTCCCGAGCGAACCGTCGGCGTTGCCGAACCTCGTTGGCAACCCGTCGTGGATACTCCCGCAGTGGCAAGGAAAGATCCCGACGGGCTTGGCGTTGTGGCCATTTTGGGGGCCGCCACCCTCGTGGGCACCCGCCGGCAGTTGGCAGATGGGCTTGCTTACGGGGCTGTTCGGGGCACTCGCGGGGCAGTTCGCAGGCCGTGCCGTGAAGTTCCTGTTCGAGATCGGCTTCCGTCGCGACTCGCTCGGTTTAGGCGATGCCGACCTCATGATGATGGCGGGGGCGTTCCTGGGCTGGCAGATTGCCGTACTATCGCTACCCGCCGGTGCGATGATCTTGCTGCCGATCGTCGTGCCGCTGAAAATTATCCAGTACATGATGGGCAAAGAGGTACATAGCGAACTGCCGTTCGGGCCGGGGATCGCGCTCGGGATCTTTGCGTGTTGGCTCGGGTGGCCCTGGCTCGGCGAACTGATGCGAATTGCGTTCTTCGATTCCGTGATGCTACTTTTCCTGACGTTTGTCATCGGGGGTAGCCTGTTGGTAATGGGACTCGTCTTGCGACGCGGACCGGTTGTGACAAAGAACGGGTGAAATCATGTCGAAAATACTCATCGTCGATTACGGGATGGCGAACCTGCGGAGCGTGCAAAAGGCGTTTGAAGCGGTCGGGCACGCCGCCGAGATTTCATCGGATCCGAACCAGATCGCCATCGCCGCGAAGGTCGTTCTTCCCGGTGTCGGGTCGTTCGCCGATGCGATGGTGCGGATACGCGAAACGCACCTCGATAGTGTGATTATCGAGCAAATTCAACGCGGCACACCGTTCCTCGGCATCTGCCTCGGAATGCAGATGCTGTTCGCACACGGCCACGAGAACGGCTTGCACGCGGGGCTGGGAATCTTCGATGGCGAAGTGGTGCCGTACGCGAATCCACTACTGGACGGCAACGGCGTGAGGCTGAAAGTGCCGCACATGGGCTGGAACACGCTGACGCTAACCGCGCCGAACTGCCCGCTATTCGCAGGCTTACCGCCGAACCCGTCGGTGTACTTCGTCCACGGGTATTACCCCGTAACAAAGGACGATGCCATCGTGGCGGCCACGACCGATTATCCGACGCCGTTCGCGTCGGTGATCTGGCGCGACAACGTCTTCGCCACGCAGTTTCACCCCGAGAAAAGCCAAGCCATCGGCTTGAAGATGCTCGCCAACTTCGCGGCACTCTGATTACGCTCCGCGTCACTTCTTGCGAGGTTTCCGTGTCTCTCGATGTGCTGTTTGAAGATTTCCATCTGCTAATCGTGAATAAACCCGCGCCGCTACTGACGCAGGCACCGGCGGGGATACCGTCGCTCGAGGGGATGGTCAAAGAGTACATCAAGGTGAAGTATGCCAAACCGGCGGGAGTGTATCTCGGCGTGCCGCACCGGCTCGATCGTCCCGTAACGGGTGCGATTTGTTTCGCCCGCAACACGAAGGCGGCACAACGGGTTCATGCACAGTTTCACGAACGCACCGTTCGCAAAACGTATTGGGCCATCGTCGAAGGCATCGTCACCCCGGAGAGCGGCATTTGGGACGATTGCCTTCGCAAACTGCCCGACGAAGCGAAAGTGGTGAGGGCCGTGCCGGACGAACCGGGAGCGAAACTCGCGGTGCTCGAGTATCGCGTGTTGCAAACGCTCGCCGATTGCACGTTCGTCGAGTTCGCGCCGATCACGGGGCGGATGCACCAGTTGCGGGTGCAATCGGCGTGGCGCGGGCACCCCGTTCTGGGCGACATGGCGTATGCCACGCCACGGGCGTTCGGCCCACCCGCAGTCGAGCCACGCGATTGCGTCATCGCGTTGCACGCGCGTCGGCTCGAACTCGATCACCCATTTACGAAGGTGCGACTGGCCGTCGACGCGCCACTACCGGCGTATTGGTCGAACCTCGGCATCGCCACTTAATGTGTCAGGCGTACAATTCGGGTGTCGTTGAACTGTCCATTCCCTTATGGAGTTTCCGCCATGATGACCCGCCGCGAAGCGTTGACGGTGGCCGCAGGTGCTGCTGCCGCGATTCTGGTACCCGCCGCTAGTCGCGCTGCCGACGAAGCCGCCGCGGGCTTCACCTTGGGCAAGTTGCCCTACGCCCCCGATGCGCTCGAGCCGCACATCGACGCCGAAACGATGACGATCCACCACACGAAACACCATCAGGCGTACGTGACGAACCTGAACGACTTGCTGAAGAAGAACGCGCCGGAAATGCTGTCGAAATCGATTGAAGAGGTTCTGGCGAATTTGAAGGCGTTGCCCGATGCGGCCCGTCAGGGCGTACGAAACAACGGTGGCGGGCACTGGAACCACACGTTCTTCTGGAACGTGATGGCGAAGGATGGCGGCGCTCCGAAGGGCGAACTTCTGAAGAAAATCGACGAGTCGTTCGGCACGCTCGATGGCTTCAAAAAGGCTTTCACCGAAGCCTGTACGAAGCGTTTCGGCAGTGGCTGGGCGTGGCTGGTTCCCGGTAAAGACAAACCACTGATGATCGTGAGTACGCCGAACCAGGACAACCCGCAGATGGAAGGCGTCGCGGCCCCGATCCTCGGTTGCGACGTGTGGGAACATGCGTACTACCTGAAGTATCGCAACCTGCGCGCGAAGTACGTCGAGGCGTGGTTCCACGTCGTGAACTGGGACGCCGTGGCCGCAAACTTGGACAAGGCGAAGTAATATCGGCAGTTTGTGCGGGTCGCGCGGTTTCTGCTCGGCCCGCT
Source organism: Limnoglobus sp. (assembly GCA_043780595.1). GTDB lineage: Bacteria > Planctomycetota > Planctomycetia > Gemmatales > Gemmataceae > Limnoglobus. Next base: position 90,499 of record JAYWCL010000122.1, on the reverse strand, counting down.
TTTTCCTGTCTACACCGATCCCACCTACTTTTCATTTTCATCCAAAACGATGATGGCACCATCTTCGTCTGTCTGGTAGGGAGCGAATGGCCAAACGCGGAGATAACCGGAACAAGCCCCCGGACCCGCGCGACTCGTCTCCCGTGAATTCGGAGAGCGCTGGGCCTGCTTCACCCATGCCCGTGACAGACTCGCAACCGCACGAACAGCTTCTGGTCGCCACCTTCGGCCAGATTCGCGACGAACTCGTTAGCACTCTGGCGTACCTCCTCGGCAATCGCGACGATGCCATGGATGCCGCGCAGGAGGCGTTCTTGAAGTGTTGGCGTGCGAAGAGTTCGCTGGTCGACGTGCAAAACGTTCGTGCGTGGATTTTCCGGATCGGCCTGAATGCCGCCCGCGACTATCAACGCAGCGGCTGGAACAAGCGTTCGCGGCCGCTGATCGCCGAAGAAGTGTTACTCCCCGCCCACGATCTCCCCGTGGCCGATGCGATGGAAGACGACGAAAATGTCGCCCGCTTACGCCAGGCAATCCTGGACTTGCGGGACGAAGAACGCGAGGTATTCTTGCTCCGGCAGAACGGCGATCTGACATACGAGCAGATCGGCGAACTGCGGAATACCCCCGTCGGCACCGTGAAAACGCAGATGCGGACCGCGTTGACCAAGCTACGAAAAGTGTTGAATCCCGAGCGGGACGCCGAGCCCGACGCGGACAGTTGAAGAATTCCCAACTATGAGTGGTCTCATGCTCCGGTGTGAAGTGTGTCGCGAACGACTGATCGATTCTCTCTACGGGTTGCTCGACCTGGCCGAGGAAGTCGAAGTTGCTGCGCACCTGTCGACCTGCACCGCGTGTGCCACCGCAAAAGCCGAAGCTGTGACTGCCCAAGGTTTGTTCGCTCGCGCCGCAAAAGTGTCTTTCCCCGAAGTGCATTTCCAGCCGCCGAGTGAAATCGCGCGGCCCACACTGCGAACGTTGCGCGACCGCATCACTGCGTGGGCTGTGGCCGCCGCCGTGCTGTTGGCAATTGGTATTGGGAGTTTCACCGGCCGCGATTGGGCTGCGTATCAAACACTGAAACCAACGGTCCAAGCCGAACTCGCCGCGTTGAACGCGGAACCCGTCGAACCCGATACCAAGCCGCGCGATGCGGCGAAAGCCACCGTTGCCGCCGCGCAAAAAACGCACGATGCCATCATTCGCGAATGGGTGACCGCCGACGTTGCGGATCGCAGCGCGCGGACTTTCACGATCGATGTCTCCGGGCCGGTGTCGGCCACGCCGGGAGCCGCGAACGAATATCGCGTGACGACGAAAACTGCCGCACACATCGATGCGGTTTTGCAAGATGCACGCGGCACGGTGTACTGGAAGCAAACGCTTGCCACGACGGACGCACCCGCCAAACTGAAACTGCCGGCAACGCTTTGGGAGAAACTCCCCGTCGGTGCGAACGACCTCGAATTGCGGATCGTCGCGACCGCCGACGCTACCGGCGAGAAGGCCGAACTCGCCGAGCCGATTCGATTATTGGCACTGGTTTACTCGACGTTCCTCGTAACCGACAAGCCGATGTATCAACCGGGCGAACCGGTGTTTTTCCGTTCGCTAACGCTCGATCGCACGCGGTTCCTGCCGCCGACCGCCGACCAAACCTTGCGGGTGAATATACGCGACCCGAAAGGACAGTCACTGCCGAATGCGACACTCACCGGCCTCACGCTACGCGGCGTATCTTGCGGGACGTTCGCGTTACCCGCCGAACTTCCGGGCGGCGAATATACGCTGATTGCCACCGAATTACCGCTCGGCTGGTCGAGCGACTTACCGCCCACAGGGGCACCGATTGTGGGGGTGCGCAAGTTTCTCGTCAACAAATACACGCCGGAAAAACTGCAAAAGCGGCTCGAATTCAGTGCCGTCAGTTTCGGTGTCGGCGACGTGGTGAGCGCGATGGTCACCGTCAACGACGGTGGCCGCCCGCTGCCCAAAGCACGCCTGAGCATCCAGGTGTCCGCAGGCAAAATTGGCCTGCCACTCGATCCGAACACGTTGCCGAGTATGACCGATGTCAACGGCAGCGCGATCATTCGCTTCACGCTCCCGCCCGGTGCTGATGTACGTCTGTCAGTGACCGTTGGCGGTGAGTTCCCCGAGTCGATCGTTCGCAAAGTGCCCGTTGCCACAAAGCAGTTGAACGTCGAATTGTTCCCCGAAGGCGGCGACCTGGTTGCGGGGTTACCGAACCGCGTCTACTTCCGCGCCACCACGAAACTTGGCAGACCCGCCGACATCATCGGCCACCTTCACGATGGCACGCGAAACGTCGCCGACTTGCAGACGATGACCGATGTCGAACAACCCGGCGCGAACCAGGGCCTCGGCGTGTTCACTTTCACCCCCGAGGCGAGCAAGACTTATACGGTCAAGCTGCTGAAGCCGCATGGTGTCGATGCGGTGCCATTTGACTTGAAAACCAAGGCCGATGGCACATTGTTGCGAATCGCGCAAGGCGTCGTCGACGCCAATGACCCGATCCGCGTCGCAATCACATCCACGCGAAATCGCACGCTGTTCGTCGGGGCGTACACGCGGGGCGTCGCCATCGCGCAACAACAAGTGAAGGCCGAAGCGGGAAAGCCCATCGATGTGATTCTGACACCGGTAGCCGGTTCGCCGGGTGGTGTCACCCGTGTGACAGTCCTCGACGAATCCGAAGGTACACCGCTCGCCGAACGACTGATGTTCCGCCGGCCGAAATCGCAATTGATCCTGAATTTCAAGGCGAACGGCGATCTGTTCGCACCTGGTGACCGTGCGAAGTTGGACATCTCAGCCACGAACGAAACCGGTGCGGCCACGGCGGCGATTCTTTGGGCTGCAGTTGTCAACGAGAGTGTCGCCACAATGGCCGACGACAAAACGGATCGCATGTTGCCAACGTACTTCCTGTTGAATAGTGAAGTGCAGAAGCCGGAGTTGCTGGAACATTCGGATTTCTTCCTGACGTCGCACCCGAAGGCCGCCGTCGCGCTCGACTTGCTCCTCGGCACACAAGGCTGGCGTCGTTTTGCCGAACAAACGGGGCGGTTTCAATCGACGGCCGATGCCGAGCCGTTCCGCATCTCGAACGGAATGAAGCCGAAGTGGCTTCGCGGTGGCACGATCGCTGACGACCCGGTGTCAGTACGCTACTTGCCGCAGTTCGACCCCGCCTCGAAAGCTCTCGACGAAGCGACTGCGAATTACCGGAACGTGCTGTTAGCGACCGAGGAAGCTCGCAAGGTTTCGGCCAACGCGCGGGCCGCGACGGCCACCGATTTCGCCACGAATTCCAGCCAACTGACATACTATCGCGACGCGATTCAAACCCGCACGCCGTGGGTTGCGGGCGTACTCGCGATGATCGGCGCACTCGCCATCGTTCGCGGATCGCGTGCGATTCGCCTCGGCGGGTTCGCGTTCGTGGCGCTCTCGCTCGTTCTCATGGCGATGTACGCGAACACCCGTGGCGACATCGGAACTGCGACGATTATTGAGCCAAAGCAGGCTGCCGTGCCGGACCCGATTCCGGAGCTGGACGATGGCCGCTGGAGGCTCGAATCGGCGAGCAAAACTGCAACGCACATGCCGAAGCCATCGAACCGCATCGCGTCGAACGACGACCCGTTCGCCCTCACGCGCGACGCGATTCCCGCGAAGGGCGTTCGCTTCGCGAATGGCTTCACTGCCGACGAAGCGCTCGGCATTACGCGAGTCAATGTTGCTGGTGTCGAGAAGATTGTCCGCGGCCAACGCACTGCAATTACACCACCCGAATTTGATGCGGCCAAGCGCGTCGCCAAGGCACTCACGCGGTCCGCTCCGTTCGTCGTTCGCGAATATGCACACACGAAACCGGTCGCGCCGATTGGCGACGACACCCGCACCGATTTCACCGAAACGGTCTATTGGCACCCGATGTTGGTGTTGCCAGAAGATGGCAAAGGCCGCGTCGAGTTTCAGCTGAGTGATGCACTCAACCCGTATCGCGTGTTGATCGCCGGGCACACGCTCGACGGTCGCCTCGGTTCGGTGACGGGCCTCATCGAAGTCCGCAAGCCGCTCGCCGTCGACATTAAATTACCCCTGGAAATCAGTGCCACGGACCGTTTAATCGTTCCTGTATCCATCGCAAATGGCACTGCAACTGCCATGAATGTCAAGCTCACGGCATGGTCGGATCGCTTGCCGATTCTGGTAGCGGAAGCCGAACGAACGATTGCTGTCAACGCGATGTCAGCGGTGCGTACTAATGTCACGCTCAAACCAACAATCGCCAGCGGTATGGCGAAATTGCGGCTCGCGGTCCGTGCGGGAACGCTCGGCGATTCACTCGAACGAACGACGATTATCGTCCCCGATGGTTTCCCCGTGGCGGGCACGACGAATGCGGTACTCAAACAAACCGGCACCGCAAAACTGTCGCTTCCCGCGCAACTTGTACCGGGCACTATGCGCGGCAAAATCACCGTCTACGCCAACGCGATGGCCGACGTGCAATCGGGCCTGAGCGGGTTGTTGCGCGAGCCGAACGGCTGCTTCGAGCAAACTTCGGCAGCGAATTATCCGAATGTGCTGGCACTCGATACCCTGCGGGAATCGGGTAAGTCCGACCCAGCAATGGCCGATCTCGCGAAGGGGATGCTCGAACGCGGTTACGCCAAACTCACCAGTTTTGAAGTGCCGAAAAAGACCGATGGTCGCGAGGGGTTCGAGTGGTTCGGCAAAGCTCCCGCACACGAACCACTGACCGCATTCGGCCTCATGCAACTCGCCGATATGTCGCGCGTATATCCCGTCGAACAGACGCTCATCGACCGCACACGAAGCTTCTTGTTGTCGCGCCGCGATGGCCGTGGCGGCTTCCAACGTAGCACGGATAATCACAGTTTCGGTGCCGTGCCGGAGTCGGTTGCAAATGCATACATCGTCTGGGCGATCACCGAGACCGACCGTATCGGCGGTAAGCCGACGCCGCTCGAAATCGAGTTGACGGCCACCTTCGCTGAAGCGATGAAATCGAACGACCCGTATCGGCTGGCGCTCGTCGCGAACGCACTGATGAACCGCAACGACCCGCGCGGCGACGTCGCACTCAAGGCACTCGCGAGTTTGCAAAACGCCGACGGCGCACTGCCCGCCGCCGAGACGACGATCACCCGTTCGAGTGGCATTGACCTGATTACGGAGGCGACCGCACTCGCCACGTTAGCGTGGCTGAAACCGCCGATAACATTCACCGCGAATGCGACAAACGCCACCGCGTGGCTGAACACGAAACGCACGCCGTTCGGCGCGTTCGGCGCGACGCAAGCGACCGTGTTAACGCTCAAGGCCCTTGTAGAGAAGGCACGACTAAAAAACGCGGCCCCCGAGAAAGGAGAACTGATCGTTCGCGTCGCAGATCGAATCGTGGCAAAGCAACCGTTCGACACGGCGAGTACCGAACCGATTGCGGTTGATTTTACCGACGAGATTTTCGGCGATGGTGCGAAGGAAATACGCCTAGAAACCACCGCAACGGCGGCTTACCCGTTCAGCGTGGCCTGGACCGCGCGAGCGCTGAAACCCGAGACGTTTCTCGATTGTCCCGTCAAACTCACTACGTCGCTGAGCCAGCCCGAAGCGACCGAGGGGCAGACCGTGCAACTGCGAGTGCGGGTGGAAAATGCCACCGCAACCGAGCAAGGAATGGCAATCGCGATCATCGGGATACCGGCGGGGCTGAGGCTACCCGCAGACATGAAACCACTGCGCGAACTGCGTGGTATCGACTACTGGGAACAACGTGGACGCGAACTCATCCTCTACTGGCGCGGCATGACTCCGAAGCAGATTATCGAGTTGAACTTCGATGTGATCGCCGACGTATCCGGCGAGTTTCGCGGCCCGGCGAGCCGCGCCTATTTGTACTACCAGCCCGAAAGCCAAAACTGGCAAGACCCACTCGCGATCCGCATTTTGCCGTAGTTATTACCCCGGCTCGAAAGTTTCTTGCTGAGAATTCGTTGAAAAACCAACAATTCCAGTGCGAATCGTCGGCATCAATGTCGATATTTCAAGCCGAGGTAATAATAGTTTTAGACAGGATTTACATGATAAACAGGATTGAATACAAGCATTAATACTTATCCTGACAATCCTGCTCATCCTGTCTAAATCGAGTTGAATTCATGCCCCTTCTGGGGAATCGGGTGCGGTGTTGGGGTTGGGCGGTTGGTTGTAAACCGTCTCGGGGAAATGCTCGACGAGGTAGCGCACGATCCGCTTTGCGGAGAGAATCCCCGACGGTCGATCGCGATCGTCGACCACGGGCAGGTGGCGATAGCCGCCGTTCTGCATACGTTTTACGGCGGTGCGGATCGAGTCTTTCGGTTGCACCGTCACTGGGTCGCGTGTCATCACATCTTGCACCGGCACCGTGAGTATTTTTCCCGTGGCGAGAACGCGGGTGAGCAAATCGCGTTCGGTGAATATACCGACGAGACGCCCGTCTTGCGTCACCAGTAAGCAGCCGACGCCATCGCGGCGCATCGCTTCAATCGCATCGGACACGGGGCGATGCGATTCGATCTCGCGCGGCGGCGTTGGGTTCAACCGCGACACGCTGTCCACTTTTAAGTTTCGCGACAATTCCATTTGCGTCTCCGATACCAGGTGTTGGAATGCGTTGTTGCTACCGACGTAACAGAAACTCTTTTGAATTGACGAGGCCCCAGGCGATGTCTTCCCAGGCACTTCGCTTGTCGGTTGCGGTCGAAACGGTCGCCAGCAATTTCGACTTCTCGATGTCGGTCGGGTATCTGCTGATCGCGGCCAGATACAGTTCTTCGAGCAGTTCGGCATCGGGTTGGCTCTTTTTCATGGCTTGGCCGATGCGGTTGTTCTCCGCTCGCAGCATCCGGTTCACTTGTTCGCCGTTAATCATCTGGAAGACCTGAATCACACCCGGTTCGTCGCTCCGCTCGCATTCGCAGGTGAGTAGCCGTTCCGGTTTGCCGAAGACTTTCAAAAACCGCTCGCTCATCGTCGCCGACCCGCGTCGGCCACCGCCACCTTGCAACATTGCGGGCAACGATCCGGCCCGCGTACCGCTCGGGTAGCCGCGAAACTCCGGGGCCACATCGAACACGCGGCTCATCGCATCGAGCAGCGGCTCGGCTTCGAGCGGCTGAATCAGTGCGTGCGAGAAGTGCGATTCGTCGAACTCGTTCGAGTCGTTCGTTCGCGACGACAATTGATACGTCGCCGACATCATGATCTGCTTCACGAATGGCTTCAAACGGAACCCGCCCGCGCGGAACTCGGTTGCCAGGTAATCGAGGAGTTCGGGGTTCGAAGCGGGGTTCGTGACCTTGAAGTCGTCGTTCGGATCGACGAGACCGCGGCCCATCAGATGGAACCAGATGCGGTTCGCCTGGGCCTTCGCGAAGAACGGGTTGTCCGGCTTCGCAATCCACTCGGCTAACGCACCCAAGCGGTCGGCATCGCCCATCAGGTCCGGCGTCTCGGCACCCAGGAACTTCGGCATAGCCGGCGCACCCGTACGCGGGTGGATCGTCTCGCTTTTGCGGTCCGCGAACACGATTTGCTCGCCGATGAACTCGTGCTTGTCGAGATCGTCTTTGCGGTCGTTCTTCAAAATCCGGTATTGGATTCGCGGGAAGAATGCGGCGAAGCGGAAGTATTCGTCTTGCGTCCAGACATCGAACGGGTGGTTGTGGCAGCGGGCGCAACTGATACGCACACCGAGGAAAACCTGAGCGACGCTCTCAGCACGCTGGAGCGGGTCGCGGACGGCACGGAGGAAGTTCGTCGGCGGGTTTTCGTATGTGCTTCCGCGAGCAGAAAGGATTTCTTTCGCGAATTCGTTCAACGGTCGATCCGCCTCGAACCGGTTTTTTATCCAGCGATAGTAAACCTGTACGCCTTTGCGGTCGAGCGATTTCTCTTCGTTGCGCAACAAGTCCGACCACTTCATCGCCCAGAATTCGGCAAACTCTTGCTTGCTCAGAAGATGATCGATAAGGGCTTCGCGCTTGTTCGGGTCGCGATTGGTGAGAAACGCCCGCACACCTTCTGGTGAAGGGGGGATGCCACACGCATCGAAGTACGCGCGGCGAATGAACGTGGCATCCGACGAGAGTTCGGAAGGCTGCAACCGCAACTCTTGTAGTTGTTGTGCAACGAGTGCATCGAGGCGTTGTCCGGTGCTGAGGATCGAGAGATTCGGCGAACCCGAATCGGCGATGAACGCGAGTCGCACGGGAACTTGTTGCGAAAGGTATCGCACCAACACGACCGCTTCGCCGTCCTTCAATTTCACGACTTCGCCGTTCGGTTGCACATTCACAACGCCGATATTTGTCGTTTCGTACGCGGCGAGCGTTCGCACATCGCGCTGCGTACCATCGGCGAAATGGGCCACAACCGTAAGTGCTACGCGGTCGGTCGGCGACACCAACACGCGATGTTGCGGCGAGACGACGAGCTTCGTTAATGTGGGTGAAAAGTCGCCATCAAAACTCGCGCCCGCAGCGATCCAGTCGCGGAGGATTGCATACTCGCTGCTGCTTCGCCCGAAACGCACGCCACCTTCGTGCGAAGCCTGCCCACTCGCTTTCTTCAGCAACAGGCTTTCGTCCGGGTGGGTCAAATCGATCCGGCGAGCGAGCATATCGCGGGTGAGCGAAGTGTAATCGAACGCAGCGCTTTCGCCGCGCAAACTGAGTTTGAAGCCACCCTTGCCGTTAAAGTTCCCGTGGCACGCGCCCGCATTGCACCCCGTACGGCTGAGTATCGCGGCGACTTCATTTGCGAACGAAACGGGCCGTTCCGCACGCACATCACGGGCCACGAGTACAATCGCGAACGTACAGAATATGCGGAAGAGCATCATCGCAAGTCGCCTCAAGGATGGCGTAGCGGGATTCTGTTATCGTCCGCGATATCAGCGGAGTTTCAAGTGCAGTAACAGATTTCAAGAATAACAGCCTCAATCCGGATATACCCGGAGTCAATTCGATCGATTCTTGTCGGTTTCTGGTAGTCGAAGTCGTTAGACTTCGGGACGTATGAGGTCACCGCGTCAGAATCGATTGCTGCCCAAATGGAACAATTTCGTGCCCTAAGTCACAATTGCGGACGCTCCAAAACCGTGTTTTCGGGTGTTTTTCGGTCTCAAAATGCCACTTTTTGATCGCAAATCGCTGATGCGATTCGAGGTTCTTTGCCGTAAATCGAAGTCGAGATGTGGGTTACGTCAATGGTCATTCGATTGACACTCGCCGAAAGACCCGGTCAAAAATCGACCGGATCCGACCGAAAATCGACCAACATTGACCGAAAATCGACCAACATTGACCGAAAATCGACCGGACACGACCGTTTTGTGTCCGTTCGTGCAGATCGCAAAAGTCGACTTACGTCGAATCGCCTGCGATTGTTTGACTTTGCGAAATCGTGTGGGCTGACCCACCTGCTTCAACCGTTTGGCAATTGCTCACTCCCGCTTCGCGGCGTCGAGTTCGACGATTCGCATGTTCCGGAACAGCAGATCGGTGGTCGGGTCGTGGCCCTGGATGCTCAGGTGCCCTTTGCCAAGTTTCAACCCTTTGCGGGCGTTGTCGTCGGGCTTACGGTCGTCGGTCCAGCTTACGACCGGGTAGCCATTCACCCAGGTTGCGAACTGTGCGCCGTGCGCGAGCAGGCTCATCGCGAACCATTCCTTGTCGTTGGAAACGACCTTGCGGGCCGCGATCCGGCGATAGATTGCGCCGGTGCCATAGTCGAGCGGTTTGGTGCGGTCGTCGCCGATGATCGCGTTCTGGATTTGCATTTCGTAGCCGCTCTGATACTGATCGGGCAAACAGCGGAAGAAGATGCCACTGTTGAGCGCAACGCCGTTGGTTTTGCACTCGATTTGCAGCAAGAAGTTATCGAAAGTCTTTTCGGTTTGCAGGTCGCCGGGGCCGTTTACCGCGTGGAGTTCGCCGTCTTTGGTCACGTCGAACTTCGTGGTAACTCGCTTCGGATCGCCCGCGAACACCTTCCAGCCGCTGAGGTCTTTGCCGTTGAACAATTTCACCTCGGCCGCGGGGCGGAACTTGATCGGCTTCACCTGCCCGCCGTTCTCGCCTGCGGACAGGTCGAAGTTCCACGTGCCCACCGCGTTGTCGCCCGCTTCGGTTCGGTTCGATTGCGAACTCTCGCTATCGGCTTTGCTCTGGATCGAAGTATTGACTTTGTTCCCCGACTGGCTTCGCTTGATCGCAATTTTCCTCCAACCGGACAAGTTCTCGTTGTGCGAAGATTCTTTTGTCGAAGGGCTGGCGGAACGCACGCCGACTTCGCAATCGGCGGCCTCAAAGATCATCTCCCCGACGGGCAACGCGACTTTGTACGTGACCGATTCCCCTTTCGGGATCTGCATCACGCCGTCTTTCACTTCGGCTTTGCCAGTCCAGCCGAACGTCGTTTCGCCATCGAACAACAGCAGCCAGCCGTCGGCGATTTCCTTTTCCGAAAGCAGAGAAGGTTTGGCTTTCTCGTCGGCACGAACACCGGTGGTGGCGAGTAGAAGGCCGAGGCCAAGAAGGAGCGAGGAGAGTCGCATTGTTACACCGATTCCTTTTGAAATTGATAAGGTGCGTGAGAAACGATTTCAAAACTCATCTCACGCAGAGCCGCAAGGCCGCAGAGAAAACAGATACGATTCTTTTTCTGAACTTTGCGTCTTGGCGTCTCTGCGTGAGACAATTTACTTCGAGAGAATTACGCAATCGCTTCTTCAATCCAGCCGCCGCCGAGGACGCGGGTGCCGTCGTAGAAGGTCACGGCTTGGCCGGGCGTGACTGCCGACTGCGGTTCGCCGAACTCGACTGTCGCGCCGCCATCGGGGGTGGCCCGAATGTGTGCCGGGCCGCCGGGGTGACGGTAACGAATCTTCGCCACGCACGCCAGCGATTCCGTCGGTGGGTCGATCAGCCAGTTGATCCGCGAGGCGACCAGCCCACTCGAAATCAGTTCGGATTCGTCGCCGACGATCACGGTGTTCGTACTTGGAAGAATCTCCAACACAAACCGTTTCTTGCCACCGCCGCCGACGCCGAGGCCCTTGCGCTGGCCGATGGTGAAGCGGTCGATGCCGTCGTGTTCGCCCAGAATCGTGCCGTCTTTTTCGGCGATCGTACCCACCGCCATCGCTTCAGGGCGACGCTTGCGAACGACATCGACGTGGTTGCCGGTCGGCACGAAACAGATTTCGACGCTGTCCGGTTTAACGGCCACACTCGCCAAGCCTGCCTCTGCGGCGATCGCGCGAATCGCGGGTTTGAGGTAGCCGCCCACGGGGAAGATCAGGTGGTTCAGCACCTCGCGTTTGATGCCGTGCAGCACGTAACTTTGATCCTTGTCCGGATCGACGCCTTTGTGCAACTGGTTCTGGCCGTCCGCATCTTTCAGCACTTGCGCGTAATGCCCCGTCGCAATGAAGTCCGCGCCGATTTGCTTGCCAAACTGCCACAATTGCCCGAATTTCAGCCAGTTATTGCAGACGACGCACGGGTTCGGCGTACGGCCCTTCAGGTATTCGTCGGCGAAATAGTCGATGATCTTGTCGAACTCGCGCGCAAAATCGAGTGCGTAGAACGGGATGTCCAACCGGTCTGCCACGCGGCGCGCATCGCCGGCGTCGATGGCCGAACAGCAACCCTTTTTGTTCTCGCGGCGTTCGTCGGGTTCGTCGGTGTGGCTGCCGGTGCGCATGAACAAGCCAACGACATCGTAGCCCTGCCGTTTCAAAAGCACGGCCGATGCCGAACTGTCCACGCCGCCGCTCATCGCCAACACAACCCGCGCCATGACTGAATGCCTCCGGTTTCGATTCTCTCAGTATACGGCCCAAGTGATGTGCAGTTGCAGTTGACGGTGTTTGCGTGTCATCCGGGTTTGGTTTCTTTATCCCAACGGGATTTCAGCGATTAGCCCCAGGTCGCGTTTCGCGCACCTGGGGTACGCAGCCCATTCTCACGACCCCGAAGGGGTCGTAGCGGCTTCCCGTCATGCTTGCGGGATTTTACAAAAGGCGATTCGGTCGTGAATAACCACGCGAACGATGGGATGACGCCGCTACGACCCCTTCCGGGTCGGTTGTCATTTCGCTCGTACCCCAGGTGCGCGAAGCGCGACCTGGGGCTAATGGCTACAATCCCTCCGGGATAAAGACAAATCGCAAACCACATTAAGGAATGTCGGTGGAAATCGACTGATCCGCCATAACAAAAACAGAGCCAATTTCACGTCACTTGGGAATACGGCGTTCACTCGACCGCGATCGTATAGACATCGGTGCCGCCGGAACGGTTCGAAACGAATGCGAGACTCTTGCCGTCGGGCGACCATGTGGGGGAAGTGTCTTGACCCGGATGCGCGGTGAGGTTCTTCGGTGCGGTGCCGTCGGCGTTCATCAGCCAGATATCGAAGTTCCCCGAGCGGTTCGACACGTACGCGATGCGTTTGCCATCGGGCGACCAAACGGGCCACGAGTCGAGGAAATCGCCATCGGTAATGCGCACGACTTTCGTGCCATCCGCGAGCATCGTGAACAACTTCTGTCGGCCCGTTCGCCCGCTGCTGAACGCAATCTGCTTGCCATCGGGCGACCATGCGGGGTGCAAATCGAAGGCAATTTCGCTCGTCAATCGCTTCTGGTTCTTGCCTTCGGCATCGACGGTGTACAGTTCCGCGTTGCCATCGCGGGTACTCACCCAGAGCATCGTTTTGCCATCGGGCGACCAACGTGGTGCCTCTTCAAACGCCTTGTGCGGGATAAAGACCTTGTCGTCGCCACCATCGGCGGAACACGTGTTGATTTGAAATTTACCATCCTGCCCCTGAAGCGTGTCGTAGACGTACGTGATGCGTTTGCCGTCGGGCGACCAACTCGCGTCGAAGTTCGGCATCGTGTGGCCGGGGATCAACTCTTTGAGTTCCTTACCGGAACTCGCCATCGTCCAGACGGTCATTTTCCCGACGTGAATCCGCGTGAGTAATAGCTTCGTGCCATCGGGGGAATACTGCAAATGCTGCTTGTACCCGCCATCGGTCGTCAAACGCACCGGCTCTGCGGCGCACATTTCGCCGATACAAACCGCGATGGTAACGAACGCAGCCAGTGTCGATCGCATGGTCGTGTGCATCCATTTTAGGTGCGGTGTCCGCCATCTGGCGTTTCCGCTACAACGCCCACTGTTGGGCACTTTTCCCAACTTACGCGGAGTTCGTCATCCAAGAGGTTGCACCGTGGATAAAATTATTCAGTTGATCATGAGCCTGTTCGGTTCGAGCATCAAGAAAAAAATCACCGATGCCATCATGAACGTAATGTTGAAAGGCAAATCGGGCGATGCGGGTGCGAGTGGCGGCAGCCCGTTGGATATTCTGCTAGGCCAATTCAAAGGCAAGGGCATGGCCGACACCTTCGGTTCGTGGGTCGGCACCGGCGAAAACAAGCCGATCAGCCCCGAGCAAGTCAAGGATGTCGTCGGCGAGGACAAGATGAACGAGATGGCCAAACAATCGGGGCTGTCGCTCCCCGAACTCGCAAAATCGCTCTCGAAATACCTGCCAATCGTCGTCGATAAAATGACGCCGAACGGCAAAATGCCTGGCCAATAAGAATTAGCGGATATCGTTCGTCAGTACGATGCGATAACGGGCGCGGCCCGCTTCGAGGTGTTCAATCGCCTCGTTGACCTTCGACATCGGAAACGTTTCGGTTACCGGTACGATCTTGTGCCGGGCGCAGAACTCTAACATTTTGGTTGCAGTGACGGGGCTTCCGAGTGGCGAGCCGGACAACGATTTTTGCCCGAGAATGAGCGGGAATGCCGCCAAACTGATCGGTTCGGCAACGGCACCGACCGTGTGCAGTCTGCCTCGCGGTGCCAAGCAGTCGACGTACATTTGCCAATTCATACTCACGTTGACAGTGTTCAAAATCAAATCGAACGTGCCGCGTGCCGCCGTCAGTTGGGCTTCATCGCGAGAGTTAATCACTCGATGGGCACCGAGTTTTATCGCCTCGTCGCGTTTGGAATCGGACGAGCTGAATGCCACCACTTCACAACCCCACGCCCGTAGAAACTGGAGTGCCATGTGTCCCAGCCCGCCAATGCCGATCACGCCGACACGGTCAGTTGGCCGCACGTCGAGTTGCACCAGCGGGTTGAAAACGGTGATGCCGCCGCAGAACAACGGCCCCGCCTTGGTCTCATCTAGCCCTTCGGGTAACGGCAGTGCCCACGCAGCCTGACAGCGAATCTTGTCCGCAAATCCACCCGGCCTACCCACGACGGTTTGTTCCGCAGTCGCGCACAAGTTTTGATCGCCGGACATACACTGCCGGCAGGTCATGCACGAACCGCTCATCCAGCCAATTCCAACGGTTTGCCCCGGTTTCAGCGTCGTGACCAGCGAGCCGATGGCAGTCACTTTACCGACGATTTCATGCCCTGGGACGAATGGATACGCGGTCATTCCCCAATCGTTTTTGATCATGCTGAGGTCCGAGTGGCAAATACCGCAACTTTCGACCGCGACTTCGATTCGGTCCGCACCAAGCGGGCCAACATCGAAATCGTAACGCTCCAGCGGCTTTCCCTGTTGCATGACAGCGTAGGCGCGAATGCGATTGCTCACGAAGAACTCCTCGTAGTTTGTGGTCGAAGTATCATATGTGCAGCTGCTTTCTTAGAACAACTCGCTGATCACACGACCGGGGGATACTAACCCGAGTGCGCCGACTTGCTCGCTCGTCATGCCAATGCAGTGCTGGATCGTCGTGCAAATGTCGCCGGGCGTCAGCGGGGTGTCGGCGGGTTTTGCGGCTTTGGCGTCGCTCGTGCCGATGACGCGGCCGCCCGCCACGCCCCCACCCGCAACCAGTGCCGAGTAACAACCTGGCCAGTGGTCGCGGCCCGATTTGTCGTTGATCTTCGGATCGCGGCCGAACTCGCCCATCGCCAACACGAGCGTCGAACCGAGCAAGCCGCGATCGAGCAAATCCTTCAATAATGCCGTCATCGCTTGATCGAGCCAGACTGCGTGGCGATCTTGCATGATCTGGAAGTTCCGGTAGTGGTGGTCCCAGCCGCCATCGCCCGAATCTTCCTCGGCCTCGACGTGATCGCTCCAGTTCACTTGCACGAATGGCACGCCGCCTTCGACCAATCGCCGGGCCAATAAACACGACTGCCCGAACCGCGTTCGACCGTAGGCATCCGCGACTTTGCCCGGCTCCTTCGAGAGGTCAAACATCTCGCGGGCGGTGGGCGAAGTCAGCATCTCGATGGCACGCGAACGGTAATCGTCGAGCACGCCGGTGGCTCGGGCCGATTCGCGATGGCGGTCGGCACCGGAAAGCGCGAGCATCAAGCGTCGGCGGTCGGCGAGCCGTTCGGGTGTCAAGTCGGCGGGCAACGCCAGAGCCGGGATTTTCGTGCCGTGAACGGGATCGTATTCGAGGCGGAACGGATCGTACGCCGGTCCGAGTGGGCCGCCACCTTCGCCGATAATTGCCTTGCGACCCTGGTGTAATTTCCCGCCCACGACGAGGAACGGCGAGCCGAGTTGCGACCGGTGACCGCTCGCCATCAGCTGCTTCGCAACGACCGAGCCCGTAGCGGGCCGCGGCGAACCGGGTAGCGGTTTACCATCGAGGCCAACACCACCTGCGGGGCTACCGGTGAGGCCGATAGTCCCTGCGACGCCGTGATCGCTCGACAGTGTATTGAGTGAGCGTAAGACCGTGAATTTGCCCGAAATGCCCGCAAGTTGCGGAAAGAGTTCGCAGAACCGCACGCCTGGGATTCGCGTCGCGATCGTGCCGAACGGCCCGCGGTTTTCGAGCGGCGCGTGCGGCTTCGGATCGAAGGTATCGAGTTGACTCGGTCCGCCCCAGAGCCACAACAAAATAACTGCCTTCGCCGAACCGGGATTGAACCCCGTCGGGTTCATGTCCTTTGCCCGCAGCCGATCCGCGAGCGACAGCCCCAGTACCGAAGACATCCCCGCTTGCACGAAGGCACGCCGATGCAATGTCTGGCACGTTCGCTGCGTTTGTCGACCGATGTTCAACATTGGCATCCTCCACGCTCAACTATAGCCGATGCCGATGTTCGCTGCGCCATAAAAGCAAACGTTACTTTGCGACCGTTCCAATCTTCTCATATCGCCAGAGCCAGAAGCCGGTTACCAAGTCGTTGCCGATTTTGAGTGGGAAGATCTCCAGTCGCGTCGGTTCTGCGAAGCCGCGCGTGAGGCGTTCGGGTGGGGTGCCTTCCCAGAGTACCCACGCGACTTCGGAGTCGGTAATCGCCTCGGGAATCTGTGTGAAGTGGCTGGGCCGCGTCACGCCCGCGATCTGTCGGGCGTCGATCCCCTGGAACCGCAGCAGTGCCGTCCACTGGTAGGTATCGACGTACAACGGCAGTTTTTCGGGCTGATTCGCAAGGAAATCGCGTAGCTGTTTCGAGATTTCGTACTTCACCGTTTGCCGCGTCACCCGGTCGGCCGCACTCGGTACGAACGGTAGCGGGTAAGCGAGATGGACGGCAAGAATCGCGACGACGGCCCACGGCAACGCGAACGATGCGGGGGCGGCAATCTGCCGTAAACGGCGATCCTTCACGGTTTCATACCAGACGGCAGCGAGCGGCCAAAATGCGACGAAACTGGCGAGTGCCCAGTTGCCTTCGAGTGGCCCGCGTGCGGCCTTGTACAGGAAAAACGCGAACGGGAAGCCATACATACACAGGCACACGCGCAGTCGCGGGTCCGCGAGGAATTTCCGCGAATATATAAGTACCCACGGAAACAACACGAGCGGCATCGTCCCGAAGATCAGCATCTGGATTCCCATGAACTCGCCGAACCGCTTGATACTCCAGTCGTTTTGGCCCATCGAGTGGTTCCACTGAAACTTCAGCGGAACGAAATCGCGCGGGATGTTGTGAATGAGAATCGGCGATGCCACGACAAACGCGATGAGGCCGTGCGCAACGTACCCGACGATCCATTTGCGCCACTGCCCGGCGAGCGCGAACGTCAGAAACCCCGCAGGGACCGCGAGGCCCATCGTGTATTTACCCAACACGCCGCAGCCGAAGATCACTCCGCCGATCAGCCAATAATACGCGGGAATCCGCCCTGCACTCACTCGTTCGTGCGTTTTTACCAACCACAACACGTACGCCGTCCAGAAAATGAGCAGCGGCGTATCGGGGGTCATCAGCACCGCGCCGAACGTGAACATCGGGGTGAAAAGCAACCACCAAGCGACCCGTTTGGGTTGCGTCAAATACAGAATTGCCCCGAACACGAAGGCACTGCCGAGGCACGCCGGCAGCCGTACCGCGAACAACGTCTCTCCGAATACGGCGGTCGTCAGCCAGATCAGGTACGCGGTCATCGGCGGGTGGTCGTAGTAACTCCATTGCGGAGTGACCGCCCAGCACCAGCCATATAGCTCGTCGTCCATCGGCGGGACGACGCACGCCAATAGGCAATAAACGGCAAACGCTGCAAGAATTGCAAGGTAATGTGCGCGAGTCAACCGCATCCCTCCGGCCAGAATACCATTTCCCACGGAGTATTTACCCCAAATCGCGAGTGTGTGCGATAGCGGTTTAGCGCGCGATCGTGCGGGCCAGCCCGATAGCGAACGTGAAAAGTACGACCGTCGCCAACAGCCATTCGGGGTTCTCGCGCATCCAGATTTGCGTCTCGCGTAGCTTCGTGCCGAACTTGTGCCGCGGCTTTGTGGTTTGGAGTGTCTCGCGCATTCCGAGATACCGCCCGCGCAAGTCGGCGGCGGCGTTTGCCCAATCGGCGGCGAGTTCGCGGCGTTGCGACAATACAAAGATGCGAAAGAGACTGAGCGCCATCGGGTTCCGCACGATCGTCAGCACCAAGCCGCCATGATCTTCAAACCACTCCGTGTTACCGTGTACCGCAACCGCGTGGCGACACTCCGCCACCGACTCGAAAAACCCCAACACCATCGCCGAAGTTTGCAGTTTCTCCGATGGCGATGCAAACTGCGGTTGCAGTTTCTCCCATGCCTGTATGACCTTACGCAACGCGACGAGTTCGGCGTAGGCTTTTCGGCGATCCGTCGGGACGTAGGCCGCACCCGCCGGAATGAGGTGCGGTTCGGGGATCTCGACGGTCGGTTCGGGCGCGTCCGTTTCAACGAGTTCGACCGTAGTCGGTTTGCGTTCGTTCTTCGGCGTTCGTTTCGGCTTGCGAACGATTTCCGCTTCATAAATTACCGGCAATACGAGCGGGATGATCGTTGGTAACTGTGGTGCGTCGATGCTTTCCGCGACTTCAAATGATATTTCGCGGTCGATCGGTGGTGGTGACGCGTGGAGTGGGCGATTGGCTTCGTCGGTGAGTGCGATCAACGCTTGCGCGAGGCGGTTCATTCCTTCGGTCACCAGATCGGGATCGACGAGTTGGTACGGTCGGAGTTTCTCCATCTGCGAGAGTGCGCGTTCCTCGATGTGTGCTGCGGTAACGGGACCGTTCGCCAGCGCTAAAATCGTACGATCCTCCGGCGGCCACGCTCCGGGTAGCAGGTTCAACCAAATGCGGAGGAGGTCGGTGTTCATGGTTGGATTCGCTGGCGGGACGAAAGCACTCCGAACCGATCTTGCTGCGCTTCGGCATAATCGGGTATACCCCACACGATACCCGATTTTGTACCGGGCCGACGGAGCGGCCGCACTATGCGCAGTTTTATCCGAACGCTGAAATTCTCGTGGACATATCGTTATCGCCTCATGGCTTCGGTCGTTTGCGCGCTGATGGTGTCGCTATTTTGGACCCTCAATCTTTCAGCGATTCTACCAGTTCTCGAAATTTTGAGCAGCAACAAGAACCTCCACGAATGGGTCGACGAATCGATCGAGCACTACCACAAACGCGCGAACGACCCGGAAAAGCTACTCGCTCTCGATAAGCTCCAAGAAGAGCTTGGATTGCTCGATAAAAACCCGAATGCGAGCGACCGCGAGAACGACTTGCGGCGAAAAACGAACGACCTTTCCGAGTTGCAGGGGCAGCTACGCGATGCAAACAAAAGCGAGTGGCGGTTTCGCGAACTGAAATCGAAGGTGATCCGCTTCCTGCCGACCGGACGTTTCGAGACCTTCGTCTGCATTATGATCGCGGTCATCGTTGGCGTGCTATTCAAAGGCATCTTCGATTTCCTCCAAGAATCGCTCGTCGGCAGCGTCGTGAATCGCACGTTGTTCGACATCCGCAATAAGTTCTTCCGAGCGGCGATCCACCAGGATACGCGACAGCTCGCCGAGTCGGGCACGACCGAATTGATGGCCCGCTTCACGAACGACATGGAACAACTCGGCCAAGGAATGAAGACCTTATACGGGCGGCTGGTCGTCGAACCGCTGAAGGCGATTGGTTGCATTGTTTTCGCGTGTTTGATCAGTTGGCAGCTCACGCTCGTGTTCCTGATCCTCGTACCGCTCGCATTAATTACGCTGACGAAAGTGAGCCGGATGATGCGCCGTGCGGCTCGCAAATTGCTCGAACGCATGTCGGATATTTACAAGATCATCCGCGAGACCTTCGATGGAATCCGAGTCGTGAAGGCATTCACGATGGAACCGTACGAACGCCGGCGATTTCGCGAAACTACCGATGAATATGCTCGCAAAGCGCAACAAGTGACGAACATCGACGCCTTTGCGGGGCCGATGGTCGAACTCCTCGGCGTTGCGGCAATCGGCCTCGCTCTCACTGCCGGTGCGTATCTCGTCATCGAAAAGCAGCGACGAATCTTCGGTCTGAACATGAGCAGCGATGATCTCCTGACGTTCCCGACGCTGTTGCAACTCTACGTATTTTTGGTGGCCGTCGCAGACCCCGTGCGGAAGCTGTCGAGCGTGTACACCAAAATCCAGGCTGGAGCCGTCGCGGCAGATCGCATCTTCGAACTGTACGACAAAATTCCCACGATCACGACGAACGCCGATGGCACCGTGTTGCCGAAACACTGCAAATCGATCGAGTTTCGCAACGTCACGTTCTCGTATACGGCCGGTACCGAGTTGCCAACGCTCGCCACGATCTGCCTGAACGTCAAGGCCGGTGAGACGATTGCGCTCGTCGGGCCGAACGGATGCGGGAAGACGACACTCCTCGGGCTGTTGCCGCGATTTTACGACCCCGATCACGGGTTTGTGCTGATCGACGGCATCAACCTGCGCAAGGCGAACCTGCGGAGCTTGCGGAAACAAGTCGGCGTCGTCACGCAGCAAACGGTGCTGTTCGACGATACCGTGTTTAACAACATCGCGTACGGCAAACTCGGCGCGACGGCAGAAGAAGTCGAAGCCGCCGCGAAGAAGGCGTTCGCGCACGAATTCATCGAACCACTGCCCAAAGGCTATCAAACGATTGTCGGCGACGGTTGGAAGCCATCGGGCGGTCAGGAACAACGCATCGCACTGGCACGGGCGATTCTTCGCAACCCGCGTATTCTAATCCTCGACGAGTTCACGAGCCAGATCGACCCCGAAAGCGAAGGCAAAATCCACCTCGCCTTGAAGGAGTTCGTAAAAGGGCGGACCACGTTCCTGATCACTCACCGCCTATCGACGCTCGAAATGGCGGATCGCATCGTCGTCATGGAAGCCGGGCAGGTCGTCGCTGTCGGTACCCACGCGATCCTCATCGCAAGCTGCCCGCTCTATCAACGCCTCTACGACGCACAAAATGTCCAGCGAAGCGAAGCCGCGTAAGATTCCGATAGGAGACGCGACGAGTCGGAATAAGCTAAACAGCAATTCGACTTCGCGTAATCCTGGCATCGCAGTCCCATGACGCAACCTTCGCCCGAACCGACCGCACTCGATGGCATCACCGTCGTGATACCCGTGCAAAATCGCGGCACGACGTTGCAAGCCGTCGTAACCGATTGGATGATCGGCACGGCGGACATCGGCCGCGAGATCGATTGGGTCATCGTCGATGATGGCAGCACCGACAATACGGCGACGGTTCTCGATACGCTGCGAGCCGCACACCCGCTACTGACAATCCATCGCCACCCGTTGCCGCAAGGGTTCGGGGCCTGTTTGCGGACCGCACTGCCGACCGCGACGCGTCCTCTGTTCTTCTACACATCGCTCGATTATCCGTACGTGCCAGCCGACCTCAAATTGCTGCTCAAACAGATCGAAACGAAGGTCGAAATGATCGAAGGCGACAAGCTCGTCGATGCCGTCAGCGGCGTTCGCACGGGGCGACCGCAACCCGGCATCTGGAAGTTCGCGGGGAATGCCTACCGGCTGTTTTGCCGAATCGTGCTCGGCTCCGCACCCGAACGCATCTCCGGCTGGCTCGGGTTCCGCAACCACTTTCGTTCGTGGTGGGCGTGGCTGCTCATGGGCGTGCCGCTCACCGATGTCAACTCTGCATTCAAGCTGATTCGTCGCCCGTTGCTCGACCGATTCCCGCTCCAATCCGATGGCGATTTCGTTCATGCGGAGATCTTCGCGAAACTCACGTTCCTCTCGTGCCTCGTCGCAGAAGTGCCGCTTTCGCCAAAGCTCGATGTCGTTTCACCCACGAACTGGAGCGAATTCGCAATCGTGTTGAAGGACGCGCAGTTCCACCCGGCGATACCCGTAACGCTATGAGCGACAAGCCACGGTCACAGATTTTGTTCGTCACGGGGAAACTCGCTGAACCGGCGTTGCGCCGTACGCTCGGCGAACTCGCGCCGCGGGTCGGTTTCGAGCCGCACGTGGCGGTTTTGCCGATCACCGTGGCCGCACTTCTGACAACCGATTGGGTCGCGAAAAAACTGACGGTACCACCGGGAATCGATCGCATTTTGCTGCCGGGGTTGTGTCGCGGCGATCTCGAATCGCTCGGGGCTTCGACCGGCCTGCCAGTCGCACTCGGCCCCAAAGACCTGCGTGACCTGCCCGAATACTTCGGCAAAAAGTCTGGCCCGCCGCCCGGTTACGGCACCTACGACATCGAAATCCTCGCTGAGATCAATCACGCGTCGTCGCAGTCGATCCCGGAAATCCTAAGCATTGCCCGCCATTATCGCGACTCCGGCGCGAACATCATCGACCTCGGTTGCGACCCTGGCGGCCCGTGGCGTGGTGTGGGCGACACCGTAACGTCACTCGTTGCCGAGGGCTTTCGCGTCTCGGTCGATTCGTTCGATACGATCGAAGTCGAAGCAGCGCTCGCAGCGGGCGCGGAACTCGTTCTCAGCGTCAACGGTACGAATGCCGCGAACGCCAAACGCTGGCACGAAACCTACCCGAACGTCGAAGTCGTTGCGATACCCGACACGCCGAGCGACCTCGATTCGCTCGATCGTACCGTCGAAATGCTCGAAGGTTTTGGCGTGAAATATCGGCTCGATTCGATCATCGAACCGATCGGTTTCGGCTTCGCCGCAAGCCTCGGGCGCTATATCGCCACGCGCAAACGCTACCCGAATGCCGCGATGATGATGGGCGTCGGCAATCTCACCGAACTCACCGATGCCGACACGGCGGGGGTGAACGTACTGCTCGCCGGGTTCTGCCAGGAACTCGGCATCCGCAGCGTTCTCGCTACCGAAGTCATCCCCTGGGCACGCAGCGCCGTCAAGGAGTTCGATCTCGCGCGGCGGCTGGTCTATCACGCGGTCAAAGAGAAAGTCTTGCCGAAGCGATTGGAGCCGAACCTCATTATGCTCCGCGATCCGAAACTGTTTGCGCACGGCGAGGAAGCGCTCATCGAATTGGCGTCGCGTATCACCGATCGCAACTATCGCATTTTCGCGGAACGCGGCGAAATCCACGTGATGAACGGCAGCATGTATCTGCGCGGGAACGATCCGTACGAGTTGTTCGCGAAGATGCTTTCACAAGATGCCAAGCTCGACCCGTCGCACAGTTTTTACCTCGGTTACGAGTTCGCGAAAGCCGTCACCGCACTGACGCTCGGCAAACAATACGAGCAAGATCGTGCCCTCCGCTGGGGCTTCCTCACGGTGCCCGAAGTGACGCACCGCAACCCCGCTACCTGAGCGCGCGATGCGTGCGTAGCATGTCGAGCGTTCGGCGAATGTCGTGCGGCAGTGGGGCTTCGGCTTCGAGCCACGTGCCCTTGCGGGGGTGCTGGAAGCGGAGCCGGAAGGCGTGCAAACCTTGGCGGGTGAGTAGCACTTCGTCGTCGTCTTTGCTGACGGTGGGCGTGATTTCCGAGAGGCGGAACGAGTCGCGGCCGCCGTAAATTCGATCCGACAGCACCGGGCAGCCGACGTGCGCGAGGTGAACGCGAATCTGGTGCGTTCGCCCCGTTTTCGGTTGCACTTTCACTAATGAGTAGCCGCGAAATCGCTCCATCACTTCGTAATAACTCGCCGCCGGTTTCGCGTCGGCATCGGTCGAAACGATCATCTTCAACCGGTCGTGCGGGTGGAGTTTCATCGCGCCTTCGATGTAGTCCGAGTCGCGGTCGAACTCGCCGACGGTCAGCGCGATGTACTCTTTGAACACCTTGCGTTGCTCGAACTGCATCGAGAGTTCGCGGTGCGTTTGCTCTTCTTTGCCGATGAGAATGACGCCGCTCGTGTCTTTGTCGAGGCGGTGAACGATGCCGGGGCGGTGCGTGCCGTTGGCCTTGCTGAGTTGCTCGCGGAAGTGAAATTGCAGTGCGTTCACGAGCGTGCCAGACCAGTTGCCCTTGGCCGGGTGAACGACCATATTCCACGGCTTGTTGATGAGCGCGAGGTATTCGTCTTCGTACAGGATATCGAGTGGAATATCTTCGGGGATCGGCAGATCGTGCGTCGGTTCGGGCAACACCACGAGCAATTTATCGTGGTTGCGAACCTTGTAACTGGACTTCGTCGTTTTGCCGTTGAGTGTGATCGAACCGGACTTGATCCCCTCTTGAAGGTCCGTCCGGCTGAAGTCCTGAAAGCACATGTGCAGGTAATGGTCGAGCCGCATTCCCTCGGTTTTGACGCGCACGACCAACTCGATCGGCTCTTGACCGCGCCGCAGCACTGGTGGTGGCGGCACGCTGTCGAGGTCTGGAATTTCGTCATCGTCGAACGGCGTTTCTTCGGACATTACTTCTTCGTCGGAACTGGCACTGGAGCCGCTGGTGTTGTCGGTACGGGAGCGACGGTCTTCGGCTCGATGATCGGTTTCACTTCTGGCGTAATCGGCGACAGCGTTGGTGGCAGCTTCGGTTCCGGTGGCGCGGCGAAGGTGTATTTATTGTTCAACTCTTTGCCGAGTTGCAGCACTTCTTGCTTGTTCTCTTCGAGTTTTGCGGCTTTCTTGCTCGTCTGTTCGCCGAGTGGCGTCTTCTCGCCGACGAGTGTGGCGAACTCGCGGAATAACTTCACGGCAACATCGACACTGCCGCGATCTTCGGTCGAACCGTCTTTTGGAATGCCGACGAGCGTGAGTTCGGCCTTGGCCGCGCCTTCGATCGCTTGGGCTTTCAGCGTCAGGTCGTCTTTGAATTCGACAATCAGTTTCGCGAACAACTCTCGCGATTTTTCGACGCTCTCGACGGCTTCTTTGCGCTTCTCGAAGTTGCTCAGTTGCGTCAGACCTTTCACGCCAAGCAGTGCACGGGCGAGTTGCAGTTTCGCGACGCGGCCGTGTAGACTATTTGGGTTTTCGCTCGAAAATTTCTCGAGTTGATCGATGCTCGTCAGGTTCTCCAAGGAACTCCACGTCTGCGAGTCCGAACGGCGTGCGGACGAGCGCAGATACCACCACGTGCCGATCGCAACGAACAGCGCGACGACGATCAACACGAGCCGCACGTTGACGAGTTGGCCCGTCTTCGCCTTGTCGACCGCCGTGTTGATGGCTTTGGCGAGAGCGTTCGTTTCGAGTTCTTTTTGGTGTTCGGCCTTCATCCATTCGCTCCGCTAATCCGTTACAATCGATTCATCCGCACGAAGGGTACATCGTAGGCAACGGGGCCAACCCGGTCAACGGGCGAGATCGAACGTTGCATACTGGCCAGTGAAATCTGCTCTCATTATCGACGTAAGTCAGAATTGCGGAGACGCCAAAACCATGTTTTGGGGTGTTTTTGGGTCTCAAAAGGACACTTTTCGATCGGCTTACGCGGATTTGTTTCGAGGGTTTTTCCCGTAACGCGAACAGTTGTTGTGAGTTACGTCGAGTGTTGTCGATCTAACATAAGCCGAATGTACCGACATAAAATCGACCGAATGCGCCCTAAAATCGACCAACATCGACACAAAATCGACCGGACGCGACAATTCTATGTCATTTCGCGACACTTTTACGTCACTCCGCGCACGTCGCGAATTCCGGGTTACGTCAAATCGTCCCCGATTTTTTGACTCTGCGGAATCGTGTGGGTGAGGCTAAATCGGGATTCGTTTAGCCGCGCCGCGTAGGCTTTGCGTAGCGAAGCGCGAGGCGTGAACTCTCGTAACATTCGCGATTTCATCCGATACATCGAGCCCGCGCTTCGCTCCGAAGACTACGCGGCGCGGCTAAACCGCTGGCCTCGGCATTCCTGTGGGAACTGCTAGAATGTCGCATTCACTGCAATTCTCGGCGAGGCACCGCGATCATGCTCGGACGGCTATTTACCAAAATCAAAAAGGGCCTCACGAAGACGCGGAACGTCTTTAGTGGCATCGTCGATCTCTTCAACGGAAACCGCCGGGTTAACGATGAATTTTTGATCGATCTCGAGAAAAGGCTTTACCTTGCGGACGTCGGCACCGTCGCGACTGCGGAGATTATCGACCGAGTGCGGAAGGGCTTCTTCGACAGAGAAGTCGGCGAAGATGTCAAGTTGTTCGTTCGCCAGGAACTCCGCGATTTACTCGCCGATCCGAGCGAAGGGATTCACTACGCACCGGCTGGGCCGACGGTGATTATGATCGCCGGCGTCAACGGGTCGGGCAAGACGACATCGATTGCCAAACTCGCGTTTCGTTTGCAATCCGAGGGCAAAAAGGTCTGCGTGGCGGCGTGCGATACCTATCGTGCGGCGGCGGTCGAACAACTGACCGTGTGGGCGGGGCGAATCGGTTGCGACATCGTCAAACAACAGCAAGGGTCGGACCCGGCGGCGGTGGCGCACGATGCTTGCGAGAAATCGAAGGCCCGCGAATTCGATGTACTCATCGTCGATACCGCCGGGCGGCTTCACACGCAATCGCACCTGATGCGCGAACTCGAAAAGATTCACAAAGTCGTCGCGCGGCAGATACCCGGTGCCCCGCACGAAGTCTTTTTGGTGCTCGATGCGACGACGGGGCAGAACGCGGTGCTTCAGGCCGAGGCGTTCCGCAAAACGGTGAAATGTACGGGTATTATCTTGTCGAAACTCGATGGCAGCGCGAAAGGCGGCGCGATCTTCGCGATCAAACAGCGCGTCGGTCTGCCCGTGAAATTCATCGGCGTCGGCGAGCAAATCGAAGACCTCGAACCGTTCGACCCCGATGCGTTCGTCGCGGCCCTGTTCGACAAATCGGATGAGTAGATAGAAGGCCAGAATTCACCACGGAAAACACGGAACACAGGAAATGAAAACGCCAAAATGAAGAGCCTGCATTGCATTGCCGCGAAGGATTATTTCGCTTGTTGTTTGATGTTTCTTTAACAAATCATCCTGCGAGATGAGGGAATGCACCTGTTATTCTGTTTCCGTGTTTTCAGTGAATTCCGTGGTTGTCTTCAATTCTTAAATCATTCACGGCGTTGATTGTATTGCCTGACTATCCCGGAAAATGCCACCATGCGACTGTTCATTGTCATCGTCGTTCTACTCGGTTTGGCGCTGGTGTTGCAGGCGGGGTTGGTGGCGTTTGCGGGGTATGTCTTGCTCGGCGTCATGCTGTTAAGCCGCTACCTCGCACGCACGTGGATCGTCGATCTGACGGCGGAGCGCATCTGCAAAACCGAGCCGCTCGAACCGGGTGGCACGGTCGAAGTGATCGTCAAGGTTCGCAACGCGGGGCGGTTCCCGGTGCCGTGGGTGCTGGTCGAAGATCGCATCGCGGAACAGGCGATCGTGCAACGGCGACTCTCGCTGAAGGGGAGCCGTCTGCGGGTGTTGTTCATTCGCGCGAATGGCGAAAAGACGGTCAAATACAAGCTCATTTTCGCACTGCGCGGCTACTACCAGGTCGGCCCGATGTTCGCTGAGACGGGCGATGTATTCGGGTTGCACCGTCGGCACAAGGTCTTCACCGAACCGGTTTTCGTGCTCGTTTACCCGAAGGTGCTTTCGATCACGACGTTCGATTTTGCATCGACGCGGCCGATCGGCGAAATCCGTCTGGCGAACATGCTGTTCGAGGATCCCACGCGCACGGCCGGCGTTCGACCGTACCAGATCGGTGACCCGCTGCAACGCATCAACTGGCGGGCCACGGCGCGAACTGGCGTGCTGCATAGCCGCATTTACGAGCCGACCTCACTGGCCGGCGCGACGATTCTGATCGACTTTCACGCCGACGGTTACCCGAAAAAGGGCGAGCCGATTCGCTCCGAACTCGCGATCACGACGGCGGTTTCGGTGGCGAACGCGGTCGTGATTTTGAATCAGCAGATCGGCATCGCCAGCAACGGCCGCGATGCTACGGATCGCATTCGCGAAGAAAGCCTGAAAAGCAAAGACGAAACCGCACCCGAAGGCTACACGACGCGATACGAAGCGCGTTCGCAATTTGAAGAGAAATTGCAGAACGACCGGTTGCGGCCGGTGATCGTCGAGACGCGGCGCGGCTACGATCAGTTTCATAAAATCCGCGAAACGTTGGCGCGCCTCGAACAAACTGACGGTCGCACCTTCGCCGATTTTCTGCTCGAAGTGTCGCCACGACTGCCGCGCGATGCCACGATCATTGCGGTGCTGCCCCGCGTGACGATTGAAACTTCGGTGGCTCTCGGCCAGATGCGCCGGCAAGGTTTCGCCATCTCGGCGATCCTCATCGGCCTCGCCGACGACGGCAGCGACACCCGCGTCGTCGCACACGGGAGGCTCATCGCCGAAGGCATTCGCGACGTGCGTTACGTCAACTCCGAGCAAGACATCATGGCCCTCGGCGACCGCAACGCCATCCCGACGCCCGCCGATTACGCATTCTCGGCGGAACTGGCGTAGTTGAGAAATCTGATCTTGTTAGCCCGACGCGCAAGTTTTGAAGTTGCGCAATGAAGCGGGGCATTTGGGATAGATGCGTTTCCATATGCCAGTACACCCAGGGGTACGACGTAAGACGTCTAACCCTGGGCTAAATGATGGAACCCCGTTGGGGTAAATGCATAGCCAATAATTACCCCAACGGGGTTAAATCCCATAGCCCAGGGTTAGACGCTTCGTCGTACCCCTGGGTGAACTAGTCGTCGCGGAAATGCGACAGAAAGCCCAACTTCACATCACTTGGGGTGCCCCGACATGAGGATCGCGCCGCTACAAAACTGGCACTGGGGGTGTGAAAGTATCCGTTTCTGCCGCGACCCGTATCAATTTTACGGCGATTGCCTGTTGAACTGCAAAATTGCGCAACTTCAAAACGCGCCAGCGACGGGAATCGGATCTTCCCCTTGCTGGCGCGGCGGTCGGGCGATGCGATCTCGCGTGACTCAGTCGTCGTTTTGCTTCTTCTTTTGGATGAAGTAAAATGCGATCAGCCCGATCAGAGCTACGACCATGATACCGAGGTAAACCGGATTGCTCATGAAGTCCATCGTATGGTCCTTTCAAAAATTCGTGAGATCGGTCGCGTATTGCATGAGGCGATAAGTGAGTCACGCGACGGAGCTAGGTGGGTGATCGAGCGTCACCGCAACTCCCAGCACTGTGCGTGTTGTAACGACTCAAATTATCGGTTACAAGACTCTGGCGTATTTTTCGTTCAGTTCGCGAATCGCACGCAAATCATTTCTCGCGATCGTCCCTTCGCCCGAACCCCACGCCGTGAAATGCCTCTTGTCGTTAGAATGAGCGATGTTACGATTAACACTTGTAGACGAATCTCGGCCCCTTTAACGTGAAGAGCACAGAGATGATCGACGGCTTAGCACTCGTGCGTAGCGGCGAACTTCTTTACACAGACGATGTCGGGCACGATGCGTGCGGCATCGGCGGCGTCGCCGCGAAAGATGGAAAGCCGAACCCCGAAGTGGTGCAGAAAGCGCTGCAAGCCTTAAAATCGCTCGAGCACCGTGGCGGCGTTTGCGGCGATGCGGGCGACGGCGCGGGCCTGACCTGCCAGATCCCGCAAGCGTTTTTCCACGAAGAAGCGAAGCGCCTCGGCCTCGACCACGTTAAGACGCTGAAACCGACCGACCGGATTGCGATCGGCTCGTATTTCATTCACAGTGCGAACCCGGCACAAATCGCCCGTGCGCGCGAACTCATCCGTGCGGCGCTTTCGAGCGGCTCCGCGCAGTTCATGGGTTTCCGAACCGTTCCCACAAACGATGATATTCTGCCCACGAAGGCGCGCGATACGAGGCCATCGGCCATCGAACAAGTTCTGCTGCGGCTCAGTGGCACGCCCGACGATGCCGAACGTTGGCTGTATCGCCAGCGCCTGATCTTGCGCGATCAGTTCCGCAAGGAAGGCCTCGAAGTCTACATCAACTCGCTGTCGGCGAAGCTCATCAGCTACAAGGGACTGCTCACGAGCCATCACTTCGTCGACTTTTACCCGGACATGCAAGCACCGGGGTTCGAGGCGGGGATCGCGATTTTCCACCGACGCTACTCGACGAACACGTTCCCGAACTGGAACCTCGCGCAGCCGTTCCGGTATTCGAGCCACAACGGCGAAATCAACACGGTACGCACGAACCGCAACGCGGTTCAGGCGTTCTCGCGCAGCCTCAGTCCGCAACCCCCCGGCGGCGAATTGCTCAGCCCGAAGATGAGCGATTCGGCGAGCCTCGACGAATGGGTCGAGTATCTGCACCTCGAAGAAAACTGGAGCTTGCTCCGCGCGTTACGGCTTTCGATTCCGCCCGTGTGGGACACCGAAGCCGACGTCTGGGGCCAAGATGCGTTCCAGTTGTTTACGTACTGCCGCCGCACGTTCGGCAGCTTGTGCGCGTGGGACGGCCCGGCCGGAATTCTCAGCACCGACGGCGACATCATGATCGGTCAGGTCGACCGCATGGGCCTACGCCCCGTGCGTTGGTGTTCGGACAAACGCGGCTGGTTGTACATCGGTTCGGAGTCGGGCGTGTTCGGCCTGGACCCGCTGACCATCGTCGCCAGCGGCCAGTTGCAGCCCGGCGAAATGATCGCCCTGGACACCAAGACCGGCACGCGGCTCGATAGCCGAAAGATCATGGACCGCGTCGTTGCCGAAGCCCAGAAAGAACTCGGCGACATTCACGATCTGAACATTCGGCAGGTGGTGATTACCGAAGGCTTCGACTTTACGCGGCAAGTCGAAGACGTCGTCGGCGCGATGCTCGTCGAACAAAACTGGACGCTCGACCACCTGCTCCAAGCGGCTGGGTGGGACTTCGAGCGTGCGGTGTTCGTGAAGGACATGGCGAAGCTGAAAAAGGAACCGCTGTCGAGCATGGGCTTCGACCGCGTGTTGACGATCTTCTCGGTGTTCCATCCGACGCTGTTCAAATACTGCCAGCAAACTTTTGCGGAAGTGACGAACCCGCCGATCGACCCGTACCGCGAAGGCGGTGCGATGTCGCTGATGACGTATCTCGGTCGCTCCTCGCTGACGGCCCGCGATAGCGAAGACGAAATGCCCGTGAAGCAACTCGAACTCGCCTCGCCGATCATCAGCGATGCGGTGATCGAAGAGATCCGCCAGAATGAAATGCTCGGGTTCCAACCGCTCGATGCGACGTTCGTACTCGAAGGCGGCGCGGAAGCGTTGCGAACGAGCTTGATCGCACTGCGTAGTGCCGCCGAGAAAGCCGTGCATGCAGGGCACCACGTGTTGTGCATCAGCGACCGTCAGGCTTGCAAGCGGGGCATCGACCCGATCCCGTCGTTGCTCGCGCTCGGTGCGGTTCACAATTACCTTTGCCAACAAGGGCTGCGCGATCGTTGCTCGATCGTCGTGCAAGCGGGCGACATTCAGGAAGGCCACGATATTGCCGTCCTCGTGGCGTTCGGGGCCGATGCGGTTCACCCGTACTTGATGTTGCGAATGGTCAAAGATGGCCTGACGTACAAGCACGGCGAATCGAAGCAGGAAATTGAATTATCCTCGCGCGAAGCCTTGGAGAATCTGTTCGAGGCGCTCGAAGATTCGCTCAAGAAGATCATCTCGAAGATGGGGATCACGACGATCGAAGGCTATCGCGGGGCGATGCTGTTCGAGGCAGTCGGCTTCGGCCCGGAACTGATGGAGTTCTTCGGCGACTTCCCCTCGCGCATCGGCGGCCTCACGCTTGCAGACCTCGTCGAAGACGTGAAGTGGCGTCTCGACCGGACCGTAAATATGGGCACGCTCGGTCGCAACAAGGACTATCACGCCTACAAGCCCGAAGTGCGGATGGCGCTGCGGAACGCGGTGCTGGAGGCTCACCCCGACCCCGTGATGGGCGGCGGCGAGGCGGCGTACACGGCACCGCTCGAAAATGAAATCGCCGATGCCGCCGACAAAGTCGGGGCGAAGTTCGTGAAGTTCACGAACCTCGTCAACAATCGCGTGCCAACGGTGCTGCGCGACTTGTTCAAAATCAAGATGGGCAGCGCCATCCCGAAGGAGCAGGTTCAAACGGGCATCGACATTATTCGCGGTCATTTCCGCGGGGCCGCGATGAGCCACGGCGCGCTGACCGGCGCGTCGCACATGACCATCGCTGCGGCGCTCAACGAACTCGACACGCTGAGCAACTCCGGCGAAGGCGGCGAAGCCCGTTGGCGGAACGACATTCCCCCGAAGGCGCACGGCGAACACTGGGCAAAAGTGCGGAAACAACGCGAAGAGAACCCCGGCGTCTACGCGCTCGACGCCAACGACATCAGCAAGAGCCGGTTCCGTTCTCGGATTCGCCAGGTGGCATCGGGTCGCTTCGGAGTCGATGCGGAATATCTCATGAACGCCGATGAGATTTCGATCAAGATGGCACAAGGCGCGAAGCCCGGCGAAGGCGGCCAGTTGATGGGCAAAAAGGTGACGGCCGAGATCGCCGAGATTCGCTTCGCGAAGCCCGGTACCGACCTCATCAGCCCGCCGCCGCACCACGATATTTACTCGATCGAAGACCTCGCGCAACTGATCTACGACTTGAAATCGATCAAGCCGGGGATGCCCGTATCGGTGAAGCTCGTGGCGGTCGAGAACATCGGCACGATTGCGGTCGGCGTCGCCAAAGCCGGTGCGGACATCATCGAGATCGATGGCATCGACGGCGGTACCGGTGCGGCGATGGTTTCCTCGAAAGAACATGCCGGGTTGCCGAGCGAGATGGGGTTATCCGAAGCGCACCAGGCGCTCGTCGTCAACGGCATTCGCAAGAGCGTGAAAATCCGCGTCGGCGGCGGTATCAAGAACGGTCACGATGTGATCAAGTACGCACTACTCGGTGCGGACGAGTTCACCTTCGGCCAGGGTTTGATGGTTTCCGTGGGTTGCATAGTCTGCAAGAACTGCCACATTCCGAACTGTCCGACCGGGATCACCGGGTCGCCGGAAATCTTCAAAGGTCACCCGGCACACACCAAGGCGTACATGCACGCGGTCGCCGAGGAAGTGCGAACTTTGCTGGCGGAAATGGGCTTCGCGAAGATCTCGGAGATCACCGGCCGCAGCGACTTGCTCGAACGCCGAACGGAC
This sequence comes from Limnoglobus sp., assembly GCA_043780595.1. Taxonomy (GTDB): domain Bacteria; phylum Planctomycetota; class Planctomycetia; order Gemmatales; family Gemmataceae; genus Limnoglobus. Next base: position 57,567 of record JAYWCL010000122.1, on the reverse strand, counting down.
TTGAAAGGCCGACCGGCACAGGTCGATCTCAAGCGGTTCCTGCGCCCCGATATGGCACTGTCCGTTCTCGAAAAGAACTACGAACAGGTCGAGCCGAATCGCGGCATCTGCACGCCCGATGGCACCTCGCTCAACCACCGGATTGTGGCCGCGACGCTCGACGCGATCGACACCGCGCAAGATGTGTCGTTGGTGTTCAAAATCAAAAACAGCGACCGCTCGGTCGGTGCGACGCTCGCTGGTGAGATCGCCCGATTGTACGGCCGCGAAGGCATTCCGAACGGCAAGAAGATCCGCGTCCGCTTCGATGGCGAGGCCGGCCAGAGCTTCGGCGCGTGGTGCCTAACGGGTATCGACCTCGAACTGCGCGGCTTCACACAAGACGGCCTGGCGAAGGGCATCTCCGGCGGGCACGTCGTGGTTTCGCTCGATTACAAGGCATCGGACTACGGCGGCGAGATTCAGAGCATCGCCGGGAACAACGTGGCGTACGGTGCGACGGGCGGGTTCGTGTTCATCGGCGGGCGGGCCGGTCACCGCCTCGGCATCCGCAACTCGGGTGCCACGATCGTTGCCGAAGCCGCAGGGAAATATGCCTGCGAATACATGACGCGCGGTCGCGTGCTGATCCTCGGCCCCATCGAAAACGAAGTCGGTTCCGGCATGACCGGCGGCGAGCTTTTCGTCTACGATCCGCACAACGAAGTCGCCGGCAAACTCCACGGCAAGAGCGTCACCGTCATCGATTGCAACTACACCGATTTCGAGTGGATGCACCCGCTGGTGATTCAATATCACACCCGTACGGGTAGCCGTCAGGCGGAGTACATCCTCAAGAACTGGGCCGACATCCGCCGCGGCCGACGCATCCGCAAAATCCTGCCGCTCGCCGTCGCCCGCGCGATGGAAGACTACCGAGCCGTCGGCACGAACGCGGGTTAGTCCTACAAGCCTCGCCCAGGGGTACGACGAAGCGTCTAACCCTGGGCTACCGGATTTAACCCCGTTGGGGTAAGAACTGGCTATGCATTTACCCCAACGGGGTTCGATCTTTTAGCCCAGGGTTAGACGTCTTACGTCGTACCCCTGGGGCTACTTGAGGATTGCTACACATGCCGATTATTTTCTTCGGGTCGCGCGGGATCTCGTGGACCGTCGATAGCGGGGAGTTTCACTGCCCGCGTTGTTCCGAAAAAGTGCCGTACAAGTTGAAATCGACGCGACCGTGGTTCACCGTATACTTCATCCCGCTCTTCCCCGTGGGCGGTTCGGAACGGCACGTCGAATGTCGCGAGTGCGGCGGTGCGTTCCGCGAAGATGTTCTCGACTATCGAGCGCCGAAAGATTCTTCGCAAGATTACGCGGCTGAGCTTTACGAGGAACTCGAAGCGGGAAAGAGCATCGAGACGATTCGCCGTAAGTTAGAGCGATTGGGCATGTCGCCGACGCGGTCCGAGGAGATGATCGACGAGATGACGCGAGGGAAAGTGTGGTCCTGCCCGGAGTGCGGTTTTCATTACTTAAACAGAGTGAAACCGTGCCCGAAATGCACCACCTCGAAGTAATCGAAGCGAACCCGGCCCCACTCTGCCAGACTCGCACGCAGTCGTGCGTCGCTTGTTGCCGAGGGAAGAAACTGAGTGACGCGTCACTCATTGTCAAACTCCGCAGGCAAACCGAACGATTTCAAAGATCGTTCGGGACATCGAATCACCCGCCATCATTTCTCGCACGGATTTTATTCGAACTTCGCTCGCGTCGGTTCTCGCCACTTCTGTTCGCACCGCTATTCTTGATACCGGGCTTCGGTCCACTAATCCGCACGTGGTTCGCCAACCGAAGCTGTTGTGCGTTCCTCGGTTACCTCGAAGGTTCGCGAGCGGGTTGTCTGCTTCACCCGACGCGAATGGGCGGCACCGATGTGCGACGCCGCACCGCGTTCGCGTTGCTACCCGGAATGCGTTGCGGCGAACCGGGGTTCACGTGCAACGCGACGCATCTGTATCGTCGCCTCGGCCTACACGCACGTCAGGAATTCAAGGACAAAACGCAAGGGATGGCGAGTACCGAATATAGTCGCGCGGTCGAAAATCTCGAAGTCACCGCTTCGCGGCCGCCTGCGTGACTTTGTCGAACAATAGGCCGATGAGCGTCTCGAGCATCTCGACGTATTCCGTCGCCGCAAGGGCGTGAATCTTGTGAACGAGTGCGCGACGGCGTTCGATTTGATCGACGAAGCGATCGACGCCGAGTTTCTCGAGTGGGCCACCCGGATTTTGCAATTCGAGCAGTTCGAGAATCTCATCGGGCCGCAGTTCGGTGGCACGATCTCGGTTGCGATCGAGCCAGTTCACCAAGTCCGGCAGCGTTGCGCGATCGTGGAGAACCTTGAGGGCTTCCTCGTCGGCGGGCGGTTTGCCGTGCATCCGCGGCAACAGGCGTTCGAGCGGCAACGTACGGAGTTCGTTCACTGTCAACCCGAGTGCCTCCGCACACTGGCTGACGGTGGCGTTCCGCAATCGCCGATTCGGCCCGCCGTTCAAAATGTGCCGCACGGTATGTCGATTCAATTTCGATATTCGTGCGAAGTCTTCTTGATTCCAGCCCCGTTCTTCCATCAGACGGGAAATTTTCGTCGCAACCTCACCGCCACCCACACCGGTTCCGCCGCTCATCGTGCCCCCTGATCCGCGTACATCCGTGCGTAAAATATCGCTTCAGGTTTATACTATGTGGGCGTCCAGGGGTTCCACACAATTTAGGTAGCGAAGAAGCCAGCGCATTCGCGCTGGCTTCGAGCGAAACAAACGTCATTTAGAATGGGCTTTTCGGCCCCGCGACGCGCGGCAGCGACTCGCGATCGTTCGCGGGGGCTTGCACCTGCGGGATCGAGATTTCGCTACTTTTCTTCGGCTCGACGGCTTTCGGTGCGACGGGCTTCACCGGCTCGACGGCTTTCGGTGCTTCGGGCTTCGGCATCACTTTCGGTGCCTCCGTCGCCGGTGCGACGATGACCGCGTTCGGTGCCGGTGCGAGCGTACACGCCGATGGCGTACTCGCAACGATCGCTGCGGGATACACGACATCCGCACAGGGCGCAGCGGCGGATTCCCCATGCTGGAAGCGGGCTTTGATCTTCGTCAGCAGTCCGGGGCCGCCGCACGAATCGCCGAACAACGGTCGTGCGATGAGCGGAGTTCCGCACGGCTCGCACGGCGACGAACCCATCGATGCCATCCGCGATTTGATCTTCGATAGCAGGCCGGGCTTGGCGCAGCCATCGCCACACGGTCCGGTGTCGGCACCCGTCATGAGGGCCGTCGTCAACAGAATGGAAGTCATCACGGTGTGAAATCTCCGTACGGCCCGCACGTACGCCCCCGCGCAGATTAGGCCGGTGTAAGGGAACGATCCCCTGAACCCTTATTCCTTTCATCGACCGCTCGCGCATCAGCCATGACGCGACTTAAACAATTTTCCACGACATTCCAAAAGTGGCGCACGCTTGTAGTGGAATAATCGGATGTGCCGCACGGCCCAATTGCGCAGTGTCCGTAGGAAATGCACATCAATCGGGATAGCATGAACCGATACGCAAAAGGTTACGCACCGAGGTTCACCCGTGGCTGCTGTCGCGAAGCAATGGCACTTGTTGCCCCATCAAGACGATGCGATCCGCAGGCTGGCGGCAGAGATCCGCGTGCCGGCTGTCGTCGCGCAACTGCTGTTGAACCGCCACGTGACCGACCCCGCTGAGGCACTGAGGTTCCTCGAATCGCCACTCGCAGGGCTGCACGCGCCGAACCGCTTGCCGGGCATGAATGCCGCCGTCGATCGCATCACGGACGCGATCCGCAACCGCGATCTCATCCGCGTGTTCGGCGACTACGACGCGGACGGCGTGACCGGCACCGCCATTCTCATTCGGCTGATCGAACAACTCGGTGGCAAAGCCGACTTCTACGTGCCGCACCGCCTCGACGAAGGATATGGCCTGAATATCGAAGCGATTCAGCAAGCGAAAGCGAGCGGCGTCGCATTGATGATTACCGTCGATTGCGGGATTACCGCTATCGTGGAAGCCGAAGAAGCACGGCGAATCGGACTGGATTTGATCGTCACCGATCACCACGAAATGCTCGACGACATCCCAAACGCCACGGCAGTCGTTCACCCGCGCCTGCCCGGCGACTATCCCTTCGGCGGGCTGTCCGGCTCGGGTGTCGCGTTCAAACTCGCGTGGGCCGTCGCACAGCGATTCAGCGCCAGCGACAAAGTCACGCCCGAACTGCGCGAGTTCCTGCTCGATGCCGTCGGCCTCGGTGCGCTCGGCCTCGTTGCCGATGTGGTGCCACTTCGCGATGAGAACCGCATCTGCGTTAAGCACGGTTTGAAACGCATTGCCGAGAAACCATCGCTCGGGTTAAAGGCACTCATCGAGGTCGTTGGGCTTAAAGGCGCTGCGATCAAGGCCGAAGATGTGAGCTTCAAAATCGCACCGAGGCTCAACGCCGCCGGTCGCCTCGGGTGTGCGATGCTCGTCGTCGAACTCTTGACGACGAAGTCCGCAACGCGGGCGCACGACCTCGCCGAGTGCTTGAACGGCTACAACCAACAGCGACAAAGTATCGAACGCAAAATCGGCATCCAGGCGCGCGAAATGATCGAAGCCGAAGGATTCGCGAACGATGCCGCACTCGTGCTCGGTTCGCCCGAATGGCATCAAGGCGTGATCGGGATCGTCGCCGGCCGGTTGGCGGACCAATACGCTCGCCCCGTGATTTTGCTTGCCTTAAAGGCCAACGATGCCGCTTCGTCGGGGTCGGGGCGTTCGATTCCCGGCGTAGAATTGCACATGGCGCTGCGCGCGTGCGACGAACATCTCCTCGGCCACGGCGGGCACGCGATGGCCGCCGGGGTGAAACTGCGTCCCTCGAAGTTGGCCGAATTCCGCGCCGCATTCAACGATTACGTGCGCCAGCAATTCCCCGATGGCACACCCGCCCCGCGACTCATTATCGACGCCGAGGTGCCACTGATGGCACTCACGTTCGGGCTACTCAAAGACATCGACAAACTCGAACCGTACGGCGCAGACAACCCGCGGCCCAAACTGTTAGCCACCGATCTGACGCTCGAAGGCCCACCAAAAAAGATCGGCACGAACGAGCAACACCTGAGCTTCCGCGTCCGCCAGCAGAGCATCAAAATGCGCGCCGTCGCGTTCGGTATGGGCGACCGCTACGACGAACTCGTCTCCGCGGGTGGCATCTGTTCCGTCGTGTTCACACCAAAAATCAACGAATGGAACGGCTACCGCTCGATCGAAATGGAAGTCATCGACTTCCGCCCCGTCCGCAGTCCGGATTTGGTTTGACCTACGAGCCGCCGGGTTCATCCCGGCGGGAGTATCTGAGTCAATTCCCACCGGGACAAGCCCGGTGGCTCGTATCTTTGTGCTTGCCACATTCGTTACTGGTTCTTGATCTCGTCGATTCGGCGTTTCCAGGCTTTTATCGCTCCTTCTCGCGATTCGGCGGTGCCGGCCATGTCGATGAAGCTCAATATCTTGTTGCTTCGCGATTCGGGGTCGATGTCGTTTTTCAACGTCCAGAGTGCGAACTCACGCACGGCCAGCGCCGGCGAATTGAGATCGTCGACGATGCGATCTAGTACGATCGCTTCGGTGCGTTCGGCTGGGGTTGGGCCGCGAATTAAGCTAATGACTCGCTGGGCCTGTTCGGCGTTGCAGCGGCTCTTCTCGACGAGCAATTTTTGGAGGCGTTCGGCCCCCTCGTTACTCTCGCCGGCGAGTTCGATGATGCCATAGATGGCGGCTTCGCGAACCTGCGGTCGCGAGACGTCGTGTAGGGCATCGACCAGTTCGGGCCAGTCGCCGATGGCGGTGTGGCCGAGTATCCCCACGCGACAGCGAATGAGGATCGGTAATGTGTATTCGGTCTGTTCTGCAAGCATTTCCGCGAAGCGGACCCGCACGGAATCGGGGGCGGTGAACTTCGTTGAGAGATCGGCCAACGACTGTTGCACGGCTTTCGCCACGACTTCCGATGCGGGTACGGGATAGCGCGAAAAGTACGAAGAATCTTTTCCGGTTTTCGCTTCACCTAGCTTCTTCGGCCCGACGAATTCGTTCGCTTGGCTGTTCCAAAAAACCGCCTCGCCGGGGTTCAGTTCGGGTATCGTTCGCGACGCGATTTCGAGTTTCACTTTGCCCTTGAGAGCCGCGATCGCGATGGCCGTCTGCGGCGGTTCGGAGGCATCGACCGCGTTCGGTTGTATGCCGCGACGCAGACTGTGGGAAACTTCCACGACGACATCGGATTTGTCGTCGATCAGCGCGACATCCCAGATTTCCGAGCGGATTCGCAAGCGAATTCGGCTGCCCATCGGGTTCTTCGTCGTTAGGTAAATACGACCGGAATGGATGCGGATATCGGCACCGTATCCTTCGACGGGTACCGCAAACGATACCGAGCTTTCGAGGATCGGGATCGGCAGCTGATCGGGCAGATTGCCCCAAAGTTCGACGACCGCACCGCTATCGAGGCGAATTTTCGACTTGTAACCGGGCAAGCTGATATGCCGATCGACCGTCGATACGGAAAGATCCGCACCGACGATGCGCATCCACTTCCCTTTACCCGATTCGGCAAGCACGACCGCATCGGGCGTTTCGAGTTTGCCGATGGCGATGCGATCCGCTTTTGCGGCAGCAATCGGCTCGGGTTTCGCCGGTGCCGGTTCGATGGGTGTCATGGGGGTGTCAGTGGATTTCCTCGTTGGCGTTGGAGCCGGTGGGACAACGACTTTCTCGGGTGCGGGTTCGTTCACTTTTTTGGGTTCGACTGCGGGTACGTTCGGCACGACACCAGCGTCGAGATCGGGCTTCTTTTGTCGCACGTCCGGCGCGATCGACTCGGGCCAGACCATGCAGACCGAACCGACGAACGCGGCGACGAGCATTACCAATAACAAGACTTTCCCCGCGCGTTTGGCCGGCGAATCGCTTCGGGAATAGGCTTTCATGCCGAGAAGGTAGGCGGCATCGGAGTCGTCGGCATCTTGAAACGGCGCATCGGGAAGCACGCCGCCGACGGGGATCGCGTTGCCGGGTTTGCGCTTCGGTAGCGACTCCGGTCCGCGCGTCAGTTGATACATTCGTTGCCGCGCGGTCGGCGGAACGCGAACGGGATCGCTGAGTAACAGCGTGAGAATCTGGTGGCACGCCGCCACTTCGGCGAGCATCACATCGGACTCCAAACACGACAATTCAAACGCGCCGACTTGGTCGCTCGGCAACGCATCGCTGAGGTACTCCGCGACGGTGTTCGGGTCCGAACCGTTCGCGGCGGCAGGCGGCGTGGACAACCCACGGCGGCGCGTCACCCGCTTGATTTTTTCGATCAGTTCCTGTGCCGATTCGCTTTCGTTGACCTTCTGCCCGATCAACTTCGCTTCCTCGGCAGAGAGCGTGTCGTCGAGGTATGCCAGCAGGGTTCGCAAGGTGAGGCGCATCGGATTCTCCGTGGTGTTACCCGTGTTAGTGGCGGACCGCGTTCGTTTTCGTGCAACATTCTTCGCAGAAAAGGAAAATGAGTTCGCGCGTGCATTCCCGGCTGAACTCGTTATCCTTCTACCAACCGGCACGACCGGTGCATCCACACGAGCCTGCCCCAATGCTTCTCCGATTCGTATTGCTCCTTTTCAGCACCTGCGTTTTGACGGCGACTTCGCGTGCCGAGCCGGTGAAAGACCTGAAAGTGCCGACCGGTTTCGCGGTGGATTCGTTTGCGGGGCCGGAACTCGCGAACGATATTTATTGCATGTCCATTAGCAGCGACGGCCGCGCGATCGTGGCGGGACGCGGGTACATTCGCGAACTCATCGACGACGACAACGATGGCGTTGCCGAGCGAGCGGTCGAACTTGTGACGGGAATCCAAGAAGGCCCAATGGGGCTACTGCTGGAAGGCAACACGTTGTACGCCGTTACCGATGGCGGCCTTTGGCGATTCGAGAACTGCGATGGAAAACGACCAGTCACGCTGATCTCCGGCACGAAAATCCTAGCCCTTAAAACGGGTGGCGAACACCACGCGCACGCGGTCCGTCGTGGGCCGGATGGCTGGCTGTACGTGATGTGCGGAAACAACACGGGCGTGAACGCGAAAGCGATCACCACCGCAACGTCGCCGGTGAAAGCCCCGATAGCAGGCTGTCTTTTACGCATCGATACGAGCGGCAAAAATGTCGAAGCGATCGCCGACGGTTTCCGAAACGCCTACGATTTCGACTTCGACACCAACGGCGAACCGTACACGTTCGACTCGGACAACGAGCGATGCGTGGGGTTGCCGTGGTTCGAACCGACGCGATTTTATCGCATCGTACCCGGTGCTCACTACGGCTGGCTGAACCCGCAGTTCGCTCAAACCTGGCGCAAACCGCCGTACTTTTCCGACACCATCGCGCCGCTCGCAACGCTCGGGCGCGGCTCGCCGACTGCGTGCATCTGCTATCGACACACGCAGTTTGCAGACTATCAAAACGGCTTCTTCCTCGCCGATTGGACCTTCGGCAAAATCTGGTTCGCTAAGGTCGAACGCGACCGCAGCACGCCCGTGCCGTTTCTGGAAGCGGTCGGCGATAGCGGATTCGCGCCGACCGGGTTGGCCGTCCACCCGAAGAGCGGCGACTTGTTCGCAAGTATCGGCGGACGCGGCACGCGCGGCTCGGTCTACCGCATCCACTCGACGAAACCGGTCGGCGATGCGAAACCACTGCCGATGCAGAAATTCGATCTCGGCAAAGTCATCGTTCGCGATGTCGCTGACACTCCACTGACAGCCGTTCGCAAATTGCAACTTTCCTACGGCGATCTCGCGGCCCCGAGTGCGATGGGAACCGTGTGGGAAGGATACACCCTACGCAAGCCACCGACGGACGAGTTGGCGAAGCCTGTACTCGTTTCGCTTCGTGCGTCGTTCCCTTCAGGTAACATCGATTGCGACCGCGAACTCTCCCGAACGCTCGCCGCACTCGCCGACGAAGACCTGGATACGATCGTCAAAGTCCTCGACAAAATCGATGCGCGCAGCGACCCCGTTGAAGACGTCCATTACCTCGCCGTCCTCGCTCAACTTCGCGGTATGCGAAACGAGATTGTCACGGCTCGCACCGCATCGGCGATCGTTGCGCTCGATGGGAAATACGAGTCGCGGAAATGGCTACGCGATCGCCATTGGACGTTACGCCTCACTGAGGTGGCGAACCAATTATTGAAGCGCGATATGCGGCTTTCCACAGCAATTCTCGAACGCCCGGAGTTCGGTCGCGTGGAGCACGTTTGGCTCGCGAAACTCGAAGGCATCTCGCGCGAAAAGGCAGCGCGGCGGTTCGTGGCCGTGGCGGCGAAAGATCGCGCATATGCTTGGGATTTAGGTGCAACTGAGTTGCTCGGCGCATTGCCCGCTATTGAAGTGCGACCGCTCATTTCACCACTCTGGTCGGTCGGCGGCCTCGAAGAGGCCTTGCTTCCGCTGATCGCCAAGTCGCCGATCGAGAGCGATCACGCGATGCTTATTGGTGGACTGCGTACGGCCAATCCGAAAGCGGTGATTACGATCGTCGATGCCTTAGCGAAACTGCCGAAGCGCGATGACGATACGCTGTCACTGTTGCGGGCATTTCGTCGGCTCGGCGATGGCAAACCGGAAGCTGAGGCCCGCGCAGCAGTGGCGGAACTGTTGCGGAAATCGACGCAACAAACGTACGGTCCGAACTTCAGCGAGTGGAGTGCGTGGGTCGAACGCGAACGGCCGGAGTTGGCGAAACGACTCAACGAAGGTAGCCCGAACTCGAGCAGTTGGAAGAAGCGTTTCGATGCGATCGATTGGGCGAATGGCAGCGCGGCAAACGGCCTCAAACTGTTCGCGAAATTCCAATGTGCCGCCTGCCACAACGGCGCGCAGGCGGTGGGGCCATCGCTCGAAGGCGTAGCCAAACGCTTTGGCAGAGCCGACCTCTGGACGGCGATCATCGACCCGAATCGCGACGTTCCCGTTCGCTACCGTACGACGGAAATCGCTACGCACGAAGGGAAAAGTGTGCGAGGAATTATCGTGTACGAAGCGATCGACGGCATCATTCTGCAAACCGGAGCGACGGAAACGATAAGAATTACGGGCGACCGCATCGAATCCAAAAAGACCAAAGACGAATCGCTGATGCCCGTCGGGTCGCTCGATCTCGCCACGGATCGCGAGATCGCCGACTTGATGAGTTACCTGCTGACGTTGACCCTCGCCAAACCCTAATTGAAGGAGTTTCTCCGTGCGTGCATTTCTGATCCTGATCGCGGTCGGCACGATCGCCGTCCCATCGTTCGCCGCCGAACCGAAGCCGACGTTGCGGGCCGGGGCATTTGCAATGGACGTGAGTCCGCTGCACTTCCCAATCTCCGTGAATGGCAACTTTAGCGATGTCAAAGCGACGGCGGTTCACGACCCGCTCCACGCGCGGTGCATCGTTCTCGACGATAGCAAAATCAAGCTCGCGATCGTCATCGTCGATAGTTGCCTCATGCCCCGCGAACTGATCGACGATGCGAAAACGCGAGCCTCCGCGAAGACCGGAATCCCGGTCGGTCACATGCTCGTATCGGCGACGCACACGCACACCGCACCCGCGGTTACCGCCTGCTTCGGCAGCAACCCCGATGCGAAATACGTCGAATTTCTGACGGGAAAAATTGCCGAAGGGATCGAAAAAGCGAACGCGAACCTGACCGAATGCGAGTTGGGTTGGGGCGTCGCGCAAGAGCCAACGCAGCTCTTTAATCGGCGTTGGTGGATCAAACCGGGAGTGCCGAACCTCGACCCATTCGGCAACACGACGGACTTGGTGCGGATGAACCCCGGCCAACTCAACCCCGGCCTGATCGCACCTGCCGGGCCGATCGACCCCGATGTTTCGGTGCTTTCCGCACGCACGGTGAGCGGCCAACCGCTCGCACTTTACACGAATTATTCGCTGCACTACGTCGGCGGTTTTCCGGCAGTATCCGCCGATTATTTCGGCGTGGTCAGCGAGAAAATCGGGCCGATGATCGGCGGCGATGCAAAGTTCGTCGGCGCACTTTCCAACGGCACCAGTGGCGACGTGAACAACATCAACTTCGGGCAATCGCCGATTAAAGCGGGGCCTGGCGAACGCATCCGCGTCGTGGGCGAAGTCGTGGCAACGGCTGCGAAGAAAGCGTATCTGTCGGCGAAGCACACTCGCGAAGTTTCGTTGGCTGTCGCCGAGCGCGAACTCGAATTCAAGGTCCGCAAACCGACGGCGACGGAAATTACGCGAGCCGAGGCGATCCTGAAAAAGATCGCTGGCCGCAACGCAGCCGGTGCCGATGAAGTCTATGCCGGCGAGACGATCGCGCTCAACAAGTACCCGGACACGGTGAAACTGAAACTGCAAGTCATGCGTGTCGGCAACCTGGCGATTACCGCAATCCCGTGCGAAGTCTTCACCGAAATCGGCCTCGAGATCAAGCGACGCAGCCCGATTCAGCCGACGCTAAACGTGTCGTTGGCGAACGGGTACAACGGCTACCTGCCGACGCCGCATCAGCATCATCTCGGCGGCTACGAAACGTGGCGAGCGCGGTCGAGTTACCTCGAAGTGAATGCCTCGGTGGGGATCGTGAAAACGGTGTTGGAACTGCTGAATGAAGTCGCGAAGAAGTGACCGTCAAACGCAATGGCCGGGTGAACCATATGTAGTTCACCCGGCCATTCATTGGCACGCAGGTTCCGGTCCGCGTGCCGTGCCTCTTCCGTCCCAGCCCCTGTAAACAAGTGCCAGGTCGGCAACAATCGAACATATTGCAATTCGCGCGCCATCGTGAAGATTCGCGTCGCAGCCGCCTAAAACGCTGAAATCGTAGTCGTTCTTGCTCGTGCGATTCCGTCGTTTGCAATTTTTACACGCGAAAGCTACCGACTGGGAAGAAAGTGCAATCGCTCACGACACCAGAATCACGCGCACATCGGTGACGTTCGTGCCCGTCAGGCCGCTGCGAATCAGGCCACCGGTAGCGGCGAACAATGGGTAGGCGTCGTGAGTATCGAGATGCTTCGTTAGCAAGAATCCTCGTTGCTCGTCGGCTTGCAACATGTCGTACGTCGCGATCGCTCCGGCGGCATCGGTGGGGCCATCTTCGCCGTCGGTCCCCGCGCTCAACACCGTGACGCCACGCATTCCGTCGCTACCCAAATACGCGAGCATCGCGAGCGCGAACTCTTGGTTGCGCCCGCCCTTGCCGGGGTTCGCGTTCAGCGTCACCGTCGTTTCGCCACCGATCAGGATGCACGCTGGCGGCGGCACCGGTTTCGCGCGGCTGCGGATGTTCCGCACAATCGCCGCAACGACCTTCGCCACCTCGCGGGTTTCGCCTTCGACGAATGGCCCGAGATCGACCACGGTGTAACCGCGATGGGTCGCTTCTTGCGATGCGGCATCGAGCGACTGGGCGTTCGAGCCGATCAGCACGTTGCGAATATTATCGGGAAGCACTTTCAGTGTCTCCGCTATGTCACCGCGTACGCCGCGTTCCAGATGGGCGCGAATCGCCGCTGGCGCGCGGGCCAACAAGTCGTATCGCGTCAGCACGTCGATTGCGTCAGCGTACGTCGTCGGGTCGATAACCGTCGGCCCAGAGGCGATCACATCGAGCGGGTCGCCGACAACATCGGAGATGATAAAACTGATGAGTAATTTCCCGCGAAACGCCTTGGCAAGGCAACCGCCTTTGATGCGCGACAAGTGCTTTCGTACGGCGTTCATCTCGTTGATCGTCGCACCGCTGGCGTGGAGGTACTTCGTGATTTGCTGCTTGTCTGCAAGGGAGATTCCGTCTGCTGGTGCGGGGAGAAGTGCGGAACCGCCACCGGAGATCAGGCAGAACGCGATGTCGTTCGGGCCGGCACCCTGCAAGAGTGCGAGCATTTCTTCTGCTCCGCGAACGCCCGCTTCGGTCGGGTGGTTACTGCCAGCGGGTCGGGCGTGGTTAAGGCGAATGCGGTCGGTGATTGCGGTCGTGCCATCGGGCACATTGACGATGCCGCTGAGATGTTCGCGATTCTCGAACACCCGTTCGAGTCCGTGCGCCATCGCACCGCTCGCTTTACCGGCACCGACCACGAGGATACGCGAAGCCGAATCGAGGAGTGGCGTGAGTTGTTCGTACTCGTTTACAAATTGCTGAATGACGAGCGTCGCCGGATCGGCGGCCGCCACGGCGGCGTTCCAGATGGCGAGCGCGGCCGCTGCGCGATCGTCGCGCAGCGCGATGGGGCAGTCGATCACGCCAGAACTTCCTTGACGACGCGACCGTGAACGTCGGTCAAACGGAAATCGCGACCGGCGTAGCGGTACGTGAATTTCTCGTGATCGAACCCGAGCAGGTGCAGAATCGTGGCGTGCAAATCGTGGACGTGAACCTTGTTTTCCACGGCTTTGAAGCCGAATTCGTCGGTTGCACCGACGACGGTACCGCCCTTCACGCCGCCGCCCGCCAGCCACACCGTGAAGCCCCAGTGGTTGTGGTCGCGACCGTTTATCTTGCCCGCATTCGAGCCGGGTTGCGGTAGCTCGACTACCGGCGTGCGCCCGAACTCGCCACCCCAAATGATCAGCGTTGAATCGAATAGCCCCAGCCGTTTGAGGTCGGTGATCAGCGCGGAAATCGGTTGATCGATCTCTTTCGCAAGGCGTCGGTGGTTAATCTCGATGTCGTCGTGGCTATCCCACGGTTGCACGGGGGCGTGCGACACTTGCACGAATCGCACGCCGCGTTCGACGAGACGCCGCGCGGTCAGTAACGAGCGAGCCTGTTCGCCGGGGCCGTACGCTTCGAGTGTCGCTTTCGTTTCTTTGCGAGTGTCGAATGCATCGGTTGCTTCGGCTTGCATCCGGTACGCGAGTTCGAACGAAGCGATCCGCGATTCGAGCCGTGGGTCGGGGTCGCGTGCGGTTTGGTGCATCCGATTCAGCGCGTTCAACAGGTCGAGTTGCTTCCGCTGCGCGGGTCCGCTCAGGGACTTGTTGCGGATGTTCTCCAATAGCTTTTCGGGGTCCGAGTGTCGCGTGTCGACGTACGTTCCCTGGAAGATTCCGGGCAGGAACGCGGACTGCCAATTCTGCGATTCCATCAATGGCATTCCACCGGGGCACATCGTCACGTACGCGGGCAGGTTCTGGTTCTCCGTGCCGAGGCCGTACGTCACCCACGAACCCATACTCGGCCGCACCAGTCGCGATTCGCCAGTGTTCATCAGCAAGAACGATGGTTCGTGGTTCGGCACGTCGGCGTGCATCGAGCGGATTACGCAAATGTCGTCGATGTGCTTCGCGGTGTGCGCGAAAATCTCGCTGACTTCGATCCCGGATTTGCCGTACTTCTGGAACTTGAACGGGCTGGGGAATGCCGCACCCGTGCGGCGCTCGGTGGCTAAATTGCCTACGGGCAAAGCCTTGCCCGCGTACTTCAGCAGTGCGGGCTTCGGGTCGAACGTGTCGATTTGGCTCGGGCCGCCGTTCGCGAAGATGTGGATGACACGCTTCACCTTGGCGGGGAAATGCGGCAGTTTCGGCAGCAATGGGTTCGAGTTATCCGCACCCGCTTCGGCCAGCAGCGGTGCGAGTCCGAGCAGGCCCATGCCGACGCCGCAACGGGTCAGCATCTCGCGTCGTGAGGGGAACATTGTGCTCATCGCGTCACCATAGTTTTGGTCGTAAAATCAATCGACGAAGGCGAACTCGTTGCTCAACAGCAACACTTGCGCGAGTTGCGCCCAGACACCATACGCATTCGCGGGCATCGTATCTTCAGTTGCGAACGGTTGCACCGTGGCCCACTCCGTAGCCGTCGGGTTTCGGCCGAGGATGATGCGATAAATCGCGGTCACTTTCGCCTCGGGTGTCTTCGCTTGTGTCACCTCCGGGCGGGCCGCCACCGCGGCCGCTTGCGACATCGCGAACGGGCTGTTCATGAGAAACAGTGATTGTTGCGGCACCGTCGTTTGAAAGCGTTGCGGAGAGTGTTGCTCGGGGCTGGCAAAGTCGAACACGCGGAACGTCCCGGGCAGGTTCTGGCGATCGACGAAGCCGTAGACGGCACGCCGTTTCGCGAACGGTTCGGTAAACAGATTCACGGATCGCCCGCCAACCACCTTCGTATCGAGTGCGCCGGCGGCGAACAGGAAGCCATCGCGCATGATCTCGAAATCGGTCCGCGTGCGGTTCATGCGGGCGAGCCAGATATTTTCCGGATCGCGGGCGGCGGCATCGGGTAACACGCGGCTCGATTGACGATACACCTGCGATGTCAAAATCCGCCGGTGCAGTGTCTTGATCGACCAACCTTCAGTCGTGAAGCGTTTCGCGAGATAGTCCAGAAGTTCCGGATGGCTCGGCAGTTCACCGCGCAACCCGAAGTTGCTCGTGCTGCGAACGAGACCCTGCCCGAAGTGATGCATCCAGACGCGGTTGACGAACACGCGCGCGGTCAGCGGGTTGTCCGCACTCGCGATCGACATGGCCAACTCGAGGCGGCCACTGCCGCTGACGAACGGCTTCCGCACTCCGACCGCCGCAGGCATCTGCCGGGGAATTTTCACGCCGCGATTGTTTGGGTTCCCACGCAGGAAGACGACCGGTTCGGTCGGCTGCGGCGCATCGTTCATCACCATCGCACGCGGTGGCGAATACGGTGAGTTCGAGCGGAACTTGTCGGCATCGTTGCGGAGTCCGCGAAAAATTTTCTTCGTGGCGATGACCACGACTTTATCCGCTTCGGCAGGTAACGGATTCGTCGGTGCGTCGGTGCCGATGAGCACGTCCGCGAGTGCCGCACGTGCTGGATCGGGCTTGCCGGCGAGTGGCTCGAGCGATTCGGCGAGCAGTTCACCGTAAATGGCGGCCACGTCCGCGAGCGTCTTCGGTTGGCTGTCGCCGAGCATCGTCAGAAGGTACGGATGAACCGTTTTCGGCAGTGTCGCGAGTTTTGCGGCGATGTCTTTCTCGGGCACCTCCGATGCGGCGAACCACGGCAGGAAGATCGGATCGTTGCGTTTCTTCGCTTCAGTCAGGAACTTCCGCCAGCGGTCGAAGATCGTCGGGTTCATCTTGCGTTCGGCTGCGAACTTGTCGGCGTTCGTGTTGGGCAACGTCGAAAGTTCCTTCGTAGCCAGCAAATAGCGTGCGATGTTCTCCGAAGTGCGGAACGGCGCGAGTGCGGCTTCGTACATCTTCGTGGCAAACTCGGCAGCGAGTTCTTGCTTCTTTTTTAGCTCCGCCTCGAAGGCGATGAACTCCGGCGTGCGCGGGACATCGCCGATGATCGGCAGATCTTTCGGCTCGACCGAACTCGCAAACACGCCGTACAGGCTGTAATAATCGGCGGTCGGGATCGGGTCGAATTTGTGATCGTGGCAACGGGCGCAGGCAACGGTAATGCCCATCAAACCGCGCGTGACGAGGTCGATGCGGTCGTCGATAATATCGTGTGGGTTATTGCTAAACCGACGGCCTACGGTGAGGAAGCCGAGTGCCGCCAGCGGGCGTTTGTCTTCGCCGAGGTTCATGCGATCCGCCGCGAGTTGCTCCTTCAAAAACTGATCGTACGGCTTGTCTTCGTTGAGCGATCGAATCACATATTCGCGGAAGGTGTAAGCGTACGGATAGTTGATATCCTCGGTAAACACGTAACCCTTGGTGTCCGAATAGCGTGCGAGGTCGAGCCAGTGTCGGCCCCAGCGTTCGCCGTATTGCGGCGACGCGAGCAAGCGATCGACCAAGCGTTCGTAGGCGTTCGGCGACTTGTCGTTCGCGAAGGCATCGGCTTCATCGGCGGTCGGTGGCAGGCCGGTCAAATCGAGGCTGACGCGGCGAATCAGCGTTCGCGCGTCGGTGGGCGGCGAAGGCGTGAGGCCGCGTTGTTCCCACTTTGCCGCGAGGAAGCGATCGATCGGGTTAGCAGTATCGGATACCAATTTGGACTTCGGCACGACGGGATCGCGAACCGGTTGGAACGCCCAGTGCGATTTTCCGAGTGTGGCCGCATCGCCGACTTGCACGCTGTCAACGGGGAAGGGGGCACCGATCTTCACCCACTCGGTCAGTGCCGCCACCGCCTCCGGGGGCAACGCCTTGCTCGGCGGCATCGCGTATTCGCCTTCGCGGCGAACGGACTTTACCAGCAGGCTCTTGGCCGGATCGCCGGCAACGACCACCGGCCCCGTGTCGGTGCCTTTTTTCAGCCCGGCTGCGGTATCGAGACGCAACCCCGCTTCCTGCTTCTTCGCCCCGTGGCATTTCACGCAGTTGTCGACGAAGATCGGGCGGATTTTCTTCTCGAAGAACTCGATCTGCTCATTCGTCGGTTCGGCCGCGATGACCGAGCCACCGACGAACGCCAGTATCGTTGCGTAGATCAGACGCATAATGGGAATGGCCTCTAGTGCGAAACGAAGCGCGAACCGGCAGTGACTCTATTCTAAGCCAGAGTTTGCATTTTGTCGAACGGGTATTACCCTCCGCACACCGCAGAATCCTTGTTGCAGTCTTGCGATGGTGTTACAGTAGTGCGAGATACAGTCCGGTTGTGGAGGGGTAACGATGCAGAGTGGGAAGACGATTTTAATCGTGGACGACGATCGCGAACTGGCCGACGGGCTGCGGATGGTGCTCGAAAAGCAGGGGTTTCGTGTGATTCTGGCGCACGATGGCCATCAGGCGAAACAGACGGTTTACAACCAGCGACCGGACCTCATGATTCTCGACATGATGATGCCGCGAATGGGTGGCTACCCCGTTCTCGAACACTTCAAGGACAAGCCCGACGCCCCGCCGATCATCATGATTACCGCGAACGAAGGCAGCCGCCACAAAGCCTACGCGGAGTATCTCGGCGTCATCGACTACCTGCGAAAGCCGTTCCCGATGGAACGACTACTCGAAGCCATCGGCAAGGCGTTCGCAGAAGAAAAGCCCCCGGAACCGAAGGCGGAGTAGTTCACGCGGTGCTTTCGAGATCGTTCCGGCGTACGAGTGTGCGGTCGCGACTGCCGCGCACCAGTTCGTAAATACACGGCTCTTCGAGCGTCTCGCCCGGAATGAGGCGGCAACCCAGCCGCCGTCGTTTCGCGTCGTTCCACTGAGCAACAATGCACGATTCGCAGCCAATCGCGTACGTTTTCAGCTCGCAAGTCTGGCCATCGCTCCACCTCGCCGCCACTTTGTAGCGTGCTGCACGGCCACAACCGGCAGAGTAACAGATCACCGCGTAAGCTGGCATGGGCATCGTTTGGACCTTTCGCACTCGCCACTCATCAACTTTTCATCGCCCGCACGACCGGACCGGTTTTTTACTCAAGTTTGTGCTCTACGCTTGCATCGGCGCGCGGAACTGGCGAATCTATCTTTAGAGTTTTGTCACTATCGGGAACGTCCGGTGCTATTATTCAATTAGCGGGATCGCCGATCCTTCACACACTGGAGCTTGTCACGCATGTTCGCACGCTCATCGTTGCTACTCACGTTATTCGCGTTGCCGTTTCTGGCGAATCCGTCGTTCGCGGATGCGAAGAAAACCGGTTGGGATTCGCTACGAACGACTTCGCCGGGAGACGTGAAGGAACTCAAACTGCTACAAGAAAGCGTCAAGTCGGTCGTCGACAAAGTCACGCCGGCGACGGTGGCGGTACTGTTGGGGCCGGGGGCGGGTAGCGGCGTGATCGTCAGCGAAGACGGCCTCATTCTCACGGCGGCACACGTTATCGAGCCGATGGTGTTTCGGTCCGGCATCGGGATTGCGTCGGAGTTAGGGAAGAACGTTCGCATCGTGTTGCCTGGCGACATTGTCGTGAATGGCACAATCTTAGGTCGCAATCCGCGGCTCGATAGCGGCATGGTCAAAATCACCGATTCCGTTCCCAAGAATGCGACGTGGCCCGGTGCGAAAGAAGGTAAATGGCCGTTCGTCGAGATCGGCAGTTCGACCGCGCTCACCAAAGGCCAATGGGTCGTCTCGCTCGGTCACCCCGGCGGGCCGAAACCCGAACGCCGTGCCCCCGTGCGACTCGGCCAGATGGTCCGTGCCAACGCAAAAGAGAAAACGCTCATCTCCGATTGCACACTGGTCGGCGGCGACTCGGGTGGCCCGCTGTTCGATCTCGATGGCAAGGTCGTCGGCATCCACAGCCGCATCGGCATGTACCTCGAAGAGAACTTCCACGTGCCAACGCACGCCTTCCAAGACGAATGGAAGCAACTCGTTCGCGGCGATGTCGTCGGCAGGCAATCCGACGCCGTACTCGGTGTGATTCTGAACCGCGAAGGTAAGAATTTGCCCAAAGTCGATAGCGTGTCCGAAGACTCGCCTTCGGACAAAGCGGGGATCAAGGTCGGCGACATGGTGTTGAAGTTCGACGGCGAACTGATCCATACCTCCGACGACCTCGATGGCATGATGTCCGCCCGCAAGCCCGGCGAAACGGTCACGCTCGAGATCAGTCGCGGCGACGAAATTCTCGAAGTGAAAGTCAAACTCGGCAAACGCTCCAATAGTAAACGAGAGAAGAAATAAGCCTCGCATTCATCACATTATCTGGGAGTTCGCACAATGAAGATTCGCCACTGGATACCCGCTGCGGCCATCGCCATCGTGGCCGGTAATGGCCCCGCTTATGCCGTCGATGCCAACGAACAGGGCAAGAAATCGCTCGTCAAGCTGTTCGGCGATGTCGTCGCCAAGGCCACCGATGCGACCGTTCGCGTTCGCTGCAACAACAAGGACACGATCCTCGGCACGATCGTCGACAAGAAGGGGTACATCCTCACGAAGGGCAGCGAACTCAAGGGGCCGATCAGCATCCGGCTCCGCGACGGTTCCGAGTACGATGCCGTTTACGTCGGCTATCACGAGCCATCGGACCTCGCATTGCTGAAGATCGATGCCACGGACATTGCCACGATTGCGGCATTCGCACCGGGCAAAGACGCCACCGTCGGTAACTGGGTCGCCGCCGTCGGTTTCGAGTCCGAACCGGTTGGCGTCGGCATCATCAGCGCGGGCGTTCGCAAACTCTACCGCGAAGAATCGTTCGTCGAGAACGGCAACAAAGGCTTCCTCGGCATCATCGCGGGACTACCGACCGAAGGAAAAGAACAGGTCGTCATCGGCGAAGTCGACCCGAAGGGATCGGCCTTCCGCGCGAAGCTCACGAAAGGCGATATCATCCTCGAAATTGCGGGCAAAAAGGTCAAAAAGTTTGAAGAGATGAAAAAGTTGCTCGACGAGTACAAGCCCGGCGACACGATCAAAATGACGGTCCTTCGCGGCGAGGAAGAAAAAGAATTCAACGTGAAGCTCGGCAGCCGAGCCGACATCGATCGCGGGGCGTTCCAGAACGCGATGGGCAGTTTACTGTCGGGTCGGCGGACCGGTTTTCCATCGGTGATTATGCACGACATGGTCATCAAACCGAGCGATTGCGGCGGGCCGCTCGTCGACCTCGACGGCAAGGTTCTCGGCATCAACATCGCCCGTGCGGGCCGCGTGGAAACCTGGGCACTGCCTGCCGAGGTGGTCAAGCCGATCTTGAAAGATTTGATCGACGGCAAGTTCCCACCGCCAGGGAAACGCGACACCGAAAAGGTCAATAAAGAAGAGAAGTAACAAAGGGGAGCACGTTTCCAACGTGCTCATATACCTTTTGCCTGCGCGGGGGCAAATACCCTTGAAAACCAGTCGTGGCGAGTCTTCGAGACGCGACGCGATCAGTCCCAATGACAATGGGTGCGACCCCCTCCCATGGTATCACCATGGGCTACGTGAGCGATCCTTTCAGGACCGAAGATCAGTAGCCCGACACTGAAGGTGTCGCTCTGTCAGCCCATGGTGGAACCATGGGACGGGGGCTTCGAGACGCGATGCGATCAGTCCGCAACGTTTACTTCGTCAGCTTGCCGAACTCTTCCTGAAACTTCGTCCAATCGAATGCGGCAAACTTTTTCTGCCGGTCTGCAAGCACCTCGCCCGCTGTGACCGGAACCTTCTTATCCATTTGTTCCTTCGATAGTTCCCGCACATTCTGTGGGAGAAATACGCCGAGTGGGTCGAGTTTGGCTTCGTCTTTCGTCGACGACCGCAGCGAACGATACGCCCACGTGAGGTGCATGATGGCTTCGGTGTCGCCTCGCCATTTCTTGTCGGCGATGGCTTTCTCGATCTCGCCGCGAAGTGCGTTGGTCGCCTCGGGCGTATACAGAAACTCCTTACCGTTCGGCTTGTACCAGGCGATCATTTCGGATGACGCCTTGAGAACTTCCGCCGTGTCGCCGAAAGGTTTCGCGAGCGATGCCTTCTTGACGGCTCCCCACTTTTCATCGAACGCCGTCCCCAACCCCGCGTTCGCGGCAATCACCGCAGGTAGTGCCGACACCCATGCTTTCAGTGGCGGGCGGCCGGGTGCGCCTTCATAACCGCGTTCCTGGCGGTCGCTCGGGATTTTCAAATCGTGATGGCAGGCGTAACAATCGAAGCGGGCGAAATCGAGCATATGGCCGGGGTTCTTCGTGCGCTCGGATGCGTCCGCATGAAGCAACTTCATTTCGGCTTGCATCGAAGCCATCGCCCCTGCCGC
This sequence comes from Limnoglobus sp., assembly GCA_043780595.1. Taxonomy (GTDB): domain Bacteria; phylum Planctomycetota; class Planctomycetia; order Gemmatales; family Gemmataceae; genus Limnoglobus. Next base: position 35,842 of record JAYWCL010000122.1, on the reverse strand, counting down.
GATATGACGCGCAGTGTAGTTGTCGATCGTTTCGGAACGATATTGGAACAAGTCGTAGGCATCGGTCGGCTTGTTTTTCGCCAACGCGACGAGGTACGGAGTCTTCGACGGATTGTTCCAGTGTTTCGGTTGTCCTTCGATGAACGACGCGAGTTCAAATGGCGGCAACGGCGGGTGCCCGGCGGCGTACATTTCGTGCGTGACGACTTTGCCTTCATCGGGGTTACCGACGTGGCACGACGCGCACATCTCGGCTTTCGCCAGCGGATCGCGAAGGTTCCGCTGGCCCTTTTCTTCCTTTACTTTCGGCGTCATCGAGCGCCACGGGATTTCGTTTTTACCCGTTGGATCGCTCTTGTAGTGTGCGACTTGCCACTCGGCACCGACGCCGTGACAACCGAGGCAGCCGACGCCGACATCGTTGTTGCGTGCAAAATCGGTCGCGAGTTTACCGGTCTTTTGCGTCGGCTTCATGTCGGTCGCATGACACGTTAAACAACGCACGTCGTTCTGAACGCGATATTCCGGATTGCCGAATTCGAGACTCTTCTGCATGATCTTCGCGATGGGGTTCGCGGTCGGGTCGAGTACCGCAAACGCCTTGCCGTGCGGGTCGTTTTCCTCCCAAATGACGCTCTCATCGAGGCGAATGAACTCGTGCGATTTGAATTTATTTTTGAAGTCGCGCACGCCGCGTTCGTCGGGCCCGGAGTGACAGGCTTTGCATTCGGCGATGCTGGCCGATGCGTTGTGAATGTCGGCCACAACCATCGGCTTCGCCGCAACCTCGGCGGGTGGCTGGCTGATGCCGCTACGTGCCAACACCACCATTGCCACGGCAGCGGTGGCGACGATCCATGCCCCTCGTAACGTGCGTGCGGTCATCGGTCGCCCTTCGCGTTGTGTGTCAGATCGTACATCGCTCGGATCGCTTCGTACGTTTTCTTGGGGTCGTAATCCTTCGGACTATCGTAACGATCTTTCGACTTTGAATCGAATGCAATCGCGGTGCGCAACTTCAACAGCACCGGTTTCCAGGCCGCAATCGCGGGGGCCGCCGACGTACCACCACTGCCGTGATAGATCGCCGTCAGCGCGAGTGTATGCTGGGCGGCAAAGTCCCAATCGGAATCCTTGAGTGCCGTGCGATTCGCGTTCAACGCACTTTCGGCGATCATCCCACCGAGTCGTGTGAGTGTCTCGGCAGACAGATTTTCGGAGAAGCCACCGCGCTGGAAGCGAACCAAAATCGCGTCGAGTTCCGCCGTTGCCGTCTCGGCGAGCGTGGCGATTTTGGCGGGGTCGGGGTTCGTCGTCTCCATCGCGATTCGCAGTTTTTCGACTGCGGAGAGCGTGGAAATCGTGTCGCCTTGCGTCAGCATTGATGAGGCTTGCGGTACGAGCTTCGCGAGCGACAGATACCAGACCTGCCAGCCGGGGACGCCGACGGGCCGAATGCGGTCCGCACCGGCACTGCGTGGAAAATCCGGGTTCAAACCCTGATGGCAACTGTAGCAACTCGATTCGGAGAACTCCGGCCACGGTGAATTTTGACGACTGGCGCGCTCGGCACGAACCGCGAGCAAGTCCACCGCCGCACGCAGACTGGCGACTTGACCGACGAACCACGAACGCACTTCAAAGTCTGGGTTCGGCAGTTTCTCGACCCAGTGTTTCGTGTATTTTTCGTTGAAGTGATACCGCGTATACTCGAACGAAAGCCTCGGGTGACCGGCGGCGATCAGGTCGTGATTGACTTCGCGATCCCGTGCCCCGACGTGGCACGATGCACAGTTAAGGCTTCTCGCGGAGAGATCTTTCGATGGTACGAAGCCGTAGCGATCGAATTTCTCTTTGTCGGACATCGCCTTCCAACTCGGCTGATAGTGGATGGCGATCCAGTTCTTCGACGGGCCGTGGCAGGCATCGCAACTGACCGCTTCGGAGTGGTTGCGATCGTCGAGTTTCTCGCCGTTAAACTGTTTGTCTTCGTCGACCGCGTGGCACTTCAAACAACTCGCATCGCGATACGCCGGTTCTTTTCGACCGAGATTCTTAATCATTCTTTCGGAGACTTCGTTGTAAAGGACACCGAAGGCTTTCGTGTGCGGATCGCCTTCGATCCACGTCGTGTATTCGCCGCCGATTTGTCCGATGACGCCGCTTCCGTGGCAACTCGCGGCCGAGCACGATGTCGCCACCGAGTACCTGCCGTGCGGTGGAGTTATGCCGTACGGTTGTTCGTGGGCAATTGCCGTTTCCGGGACGGGTGAGCGAGCAGCGGATTTCGTCGCTTGCGCAACGAAGAGTCCGGCAGTGACGAAGGCAACGAATAGAACGGCCATGCGGTAGTACACGGTGTCACCAAAACTCGCAGGGTGTCGTCGGTGATGTTGGGGCGAACATCGCGAACATTCAATTTCCAACGCCGACAGTGTCAGTTCAACAGCGAAAGATTTGAACTCCGCAACCAGTTACCGCAGGCCGCGAAACAAACGCGATGACTGTTACAAGCCGCTTCAACGAGAGTCGCCAGGTTACGACGAAGCGACTAACCCCAGTTAAGCTAAAGAATTGAAGATAACCACGGAATGCACGGAAATCACGGAAAGTGAAAAAGCCGTACCGGATTTCACTTTTGCGTTTTCATTTCCGTGTAATCCGTGTTTTCCGTGGTTAATTCAGGTCATTTTATCAGAAACTTATTGGCGGTTTTCGAGCAACACGATCAGCGATTGAATTCGATTCTTCGTGTCGCCAGCAAACCGCTTCACATCCCACACGGTTTCATATTTGGTGAGTCCCAGTGCCGCTTCGAGCGAATGCAACGACGCATCGATTGCCGCGGCATCTTCGCGGTCAAGCGGGCTGGCGTGAACCTTCGCTTCGTATTTTCGCAGCTTTAGTACGATAGTGGCCGCGATGTTCGGGGGCCGCGTTTTGCGATCCGGCTCTCCAACGAGATCGCGGGACGTCCACGGCATCGCGGACTCCAGAAGCGTCTTGCCGTTCCTGTTGCGTGTCCACGTTTCGGGGTAATTCTTGCCCGACGATGTGAGATCGTGATGGCACTGCGTGCAGTTCGATTCGGAAAGTTCGGGCCACGGATTCTTGCGAATCTCGCGATCTTTGGAGAGCGAACACCACGCTTCCGAGACGGCGGCGTGACCGACCGACCAGGCTTCGAGGAGGTAATCGTTTCGCGGTGTGCCGGGGAAGGTACTGCGGTCGCGTTCGTGCCAGTGTGCGGGCAGTCGTTGCAATCTTTCCGCGTAATCGAACTTCAGTCGCGGGTGGCCGGCGGCGATCATGTCGTGATTCATATCGCGTACCGCAAATCCATGTTTCCCATCCGCAGGTGCCCCGATGTGACAACCGGCACAGGCTACCGCACGGTTGCCGAGGTCGTTCAGTTCGAACATTCCGCCGTTCGCAAAATCGGTGTCACGAGTGGCAGGCTTCGTCCAACTCACGTGCGAAATCTGCCATTTCTCCGCACTGCCGTGACACGCCTCGCAGTTGACTCCCTCTGCGAGTAGCGATTGCGGGATCGCGACTTTTGCACGGACTTCCTCCGCCAGCGACGGGTTGGAATGGCACGCGAGACAGCGATAATCGTTCGTCGCCTTTTGCTCTTCGGGAAGCACCGCATCGGCATCCACCCGGTTCAATCGCCGCATCATTTTCGTAGAAAGCTCGCCGTTCAGAACGGCGTACGCGCGGACGTGCGGGTCTTTTGCCATGTCGATCGTGAAGCTGCTGCGCCACGTGTCCAAGCCGGTTTTCGCCGAACTTTCGCCCACTTGACCGTGGCAGCCGTTGGCGGAACAACCGGCACGACCGATCATGTGCGGAGCATGTTTTTCTTGTGGAACAAGGGCGACCGCAATCGGTTCCGTTTTGCGCGCGGGTCTGCTGACATCGGGAATTTGTGAAAGCACCCACGTGATCGCGCACGTCATGACGAGAGCAATTCCAGATAATGAACGCCAAACGCGAAACATCATAGCACCATGCGCGAAGTGAGGTTACCATTTGTCTGGGGAGATACTTCAATCATGATGAAATACCGCGAGGTCTGCAAGTTCCATCCGCTCGATTCGCAACGGATTTTCGGCAGGTTCGGTTATACTACCGTAACCGTAGCATCTTCACCGAACGATAGTGGCAGGTCGTTGACAGAGGGGTAGGCGATCTGATAGCTTTTCTGGTAGCCGCCCACATGATTTTGAATTTGGTTGATGGACGTAGGAATACGTTTGAGGGGACATCGTGCTATTCGGCCGTCAATCTTCATCGAGCAAGCGAGTGGCGTGCGTGCTCATTGCATCGGCTGTGGCGTGCATCCCGATTCTCGTTTGGTACGTCGGCTCCGCACTTCTCGGTTGGGCCTGGCCGGTCGCAAATGGTCGCTTCGGCGTCATCACGGGGCTGACTGGCTTCGTCATCATCCTCAGCGAAATTCTGTTTTGGCCGCGAAAAGCCTTGCTGCGCAAGTTCCGTTGGCTCGGCCGCGCGAGGCCGTGGATGTGGTGCCACATCGTGCTCGGCCTCGTCTGCTTGCCGATCATCGTGCTGCACAGCGGGTTCGACTGGGGCGGGCGGCTCAGTGCCACGACGATGGTGCTGTTCCTCGTCGTGATTGTTAGCGGCGTGTGGGGCCTCGCGATGCAGCAGTGGTTGCCGCAAAAAATCCTCAACGATATCCCGAACGAAACCGTTGCGTCGCAAGTCGAATTTGCGATCGAAAAACACGTCGGCGATGCGAAGCGAATCCTCGACCAGATGACCACCGAACTCGGGAGTGCCCCCGACGCGAAGCTCGGGTTCAAGCCGAAAGTCATCGGTCGCTCCGCCGAGCAGTTGACGACCTTCGTGAACAACTTACTCGTGCCGTATTTGCAGCACGGCCGAAATTCCAACAAGCTCGGGTCGCGGAAAGAATCGGAGAACTTGTTCGCGCGATTGCGGATGGCGATACCGAACGACGCGCTCGACGATTTAACGAAACTCGAACGGCTCGCGGACATTCGCCGTCAGTGGGACACGCACGTGACGCTGAACTTCTGGCTCCGCAATTGGCTCGTGATTCACGGCCCGCTCTCGTTGTCGATGTTCGTCTGCATGTGTATTCATGCGGTGAAAGCCCTGAAATACTGGTAACCTGGCACCATGCAACCTCCGCGTTCCGACAGTCGCGACCTCGTGGACCGTTACCCCGGTGACCGCCGTAGGTACTTCGCGTCCAAAAACTGGGCCGAGGCGCTGAAGAAATTCTTCCGGCGTAACCTTTGGGCGATCGCGGTCTTTCTGACTCCGCTGATCTGGCTCGGTTGGGGCTTCGCGGATAACTCCACTGGCGAGAACGATTACAAGTACACGCACGGCCCACTCACGAACCCGCACGCGGCCTTCGACAACAATTGCGAGGCGTGCCATCGACCCTACGACTCGGGCAGTTTGTTCACGTCATCGCCGATCAAACCGCACGAACGCTGGCTCGACATGACGTGCGAGAAGTGCCACGCCGGCCCCGCTCACCACGCCACCGCAAAATGGCCTACGGGCGAAAGCGATGCCGCGTGCTGGACTTGCCACCACGACCACAAGGGACGCACGAACTCGCTGGTGCGAATCGACGACAACCACTGCACGAAGTGCCACGCGAACTTGCCCGGCAGCTACGATGCCTCTCATGGCGACGGCAATTTGAAATACGCAGCGACCATCCAGTCGTTCGCCGATCACCCGAATTTCCGCAAACTCGACGACGAAGCGAACGGCAAAGGCGCGAAGCGCACGATCCAGTTCAGCCACAATCACCACATGACGCTCGGCATCCCGCCTGCGCCCGGTTCGGAGCGTGGCAACCTCACGAAGGGTGCGCTCGCGAAGCTGAACGGCAACGATGCCGGTGTCGAGAATCGTTATTTCAAAGCCGGTGACAACGCGATGGCAGCAGTGCAGTTGCAGTGTGCGTCGTGCCATCAACTCGATGCCGGTCGCGTTGGCCTGAAAGGCGAAATCGCAAGCGGGGTGAATCTCACCGGCGAGCCGAAGGAAGCGATCCAGCCACCGCGAGCCGAGGGCGCGTATTATCTGCCGATCAATTTCGATGCGCACTGCAAGGCGTGCCACCCGTTGAAATCCCCCGAGCAGACGACGATTCTCAAAGTCGACATCGACCCGTTCACGTTGCCGCACCGCAAACAACCTGCGGAACTGATCGAGTACCTCGACGCAGAATTCGGACGGCAACTGTTATTAAAGAATGCAGTAATCAAGGACTCGCCCGCGATCGGCAAGAAAGCGGAGACGATCCAGAAAGAGATCGAAGCCGCACGAAACAAAGCGTTCGAGAAGCTCGTTTCGGATGTCAATCCGCGTGCAAAGAACGTGCTGAATGGCAGCACATGCGCGGAGTGTCATGCGTTCAACGGGGTCAACGAGCCACCTGCGAAACGGACCGTCGTTCCCGTGAAAATCCCGACCGTCTGGTTCGAACATGCAAAGTTCAACCACGTTTCGCACCGTGCGGTCAACTGCCAGGAGTGTCACCCCGGCACGCAAGATAAGTACGACCCGACCGACGCGAAACGCTTCGACAAAGACAACAAGATTAAAATCCTCGGCGTCGAATCGTGCCAGGTCTGCCACGCGCCACAAGTGACGACGAGCGGGCCGAAAGGTGGCGTCTCCACAACTGGCGGCGTGCGCCACGGTTGCACGGATTGCCATCGGTACCACAACGGCGAACACGCCTTCCAGGGGCGTGGGGCTGCGGCCCGCGACCCGAACGAACCGCGACTGAGCACGATCGAATGGATGCTCGGCGGCACGAAGCCAGGCAAACCCTAACCCGGACGGCGAATTCGGATGATTATCGTCAAGCGCCTCCGCGACATTCAAGAGAAGCACGGCTACCTGCCCGAAGCGGAACTGATCCAGTTCCACAAGGACTCGGGCATTCCGTTACCGCGCATTCAGGAAGTCGCGAGCTTCTTCCCGCACTTCCGCCAATGGCAACCGCCGCCATACGTCACGGCCGCAGTTTGCCGCGACATGACGTGCCACCTTCGCGGTGCGCCGGAAGTCATCAAAGAGTTGAAGAAACTCGAACGCGACGGCGAAAAAAGCGTCGTCGTCGAAGGCGTCTCGTGCCTCGGGCGTTGCGACCGCGCACCCGCAATGTGTATCACGCGGCACGACTCCGAGCATCATCACCACGAACTGACCGTCGCAGAACAGAAGGAACTTGAGGATCTTCACAAAAACCCATACGCACACGGCGACCGCGATGGCACCTTCCACGAATGGGTGTACGCGGGTCATTCGACGCAGGATTTTGCCACGATCCTCGCAACGGTAGCCGCCGGTGGCACGGCACCGATTCCCGACTGGGATTACACGTACGAACTCAACCGCAACGAGTGGCTGATCGACGCCTACGCCCAACCGGACCGCGACCCGAACTGGCAGCCGTTCGAGGCCGTACGCCGATTCGTGAAAGAACACCCGCTGCCGATCGCATTGCCGAATCCCGTGCCGAAAAATGCAGAAGGCCGGGAAGACATCGATGGCTTCGTGAAAGAGAAACACCCGTGGCTCGCGAAACTGAAAAACGCGGGCCTCGTCGGAATGGGTGGCGCGGGCGTCCCCGCGTATCTCAAGTGGTTCGAGGTCTGGAAGGCGGAAGGCGATGAAAAGTACATCGTCGTGAACGGCGACGAAAGCGAACCGGGGACATTCAAAGACCGCGAAATTCTACTTCAGGCTCCGCACATTACCGTCGAAGGCGTGTTGCTTGCCGGCTTGCTCACGAATGCCACGCGCGGTTACATTTTCATACGCCACGAGTATCTCGAGCAAATCGCCGCAGTGCGAAAGGCAATCGCACAGGCACGTGCAATCCACGCGAGTGGCGACAATATCTTCGGCTCCGGTCGCAACTTCGACGTCGAAGTCTTCGTCAGCCCTGGTGGCTATATTTGCGGCGAACAAAGCGCACTGATTGAAGCGATGGAAGATCGCCGCGCCCAGCCACGCAACCGCCCGCCCGAACTGATGACGAACGGCCTGCGCGATAAGCCGACCGTCGTGAATAACGTCGAAACGATTTCGTGGTCGCCGGCGATCATGTTGAAGAACGACGGTTGGTATCCCAAGCAAAGCGAAGAGGGTTACAAAGGTCGCCGACTCTTTTCCATCAGTGGCGACGTGGCGCGGCCGGGCGTTTACGAGATCCCGTTCAGCAAAACGCTCGGCGACCTCATCGCACTCGCGGGTGGCGTCATTAACGGCTCGCTGAAGGCGTTGGCCACATCCGGCCCCTCGGGTGGGCTGATCCCGCCGATGATTCCGCTACCTGCCGATTTCGCGGACCGACGCAGCCGCGCCAACGATGCCACCAAAAAGATTCTCGACCGGGGCGTCAACGAAGCGAATAGCCACTTCAACCTCCTGACGTTGCCGATGGATTTGGGGGTGTTCAAAAACGTCAGCAAGATTTTAGGCATCGGTACGGGGAGTGCGCTCGGTATGATGCTCGGTGCGGGCCTTGCCGTATATGCGTCGAAAACGGCTCCGAACATGCTCGACCATGCGAAAAACTACACCGAGTTCTTCCGGAACGAATCGTGTGGCAAGTGCGTGCCGTGTCGTTTGGGTTCGCAGAAACTCGTCGAGATTGGGACCAGCCTCGCGAAAAGTCGCGGCGAACGCAGCCTCACGCAGCAATCGGTCGATTCGACCATCGATGTGATTTCCGATATGTCGCTCGCCATGGTGATGACGTCGATTTGTAGCCTCGGCCAAGTCGCTGCCAACCCGCTGATGACCGTGCTGCAATACTTTCCCGACGACGTTCGATCCGAAACGTAGGCGCAAGGGTGCTTACCCCGCTCGTCGCGCACCTCAGTTGTTGGAGTGTTCTCATGGCCGTATCGTTGGACGTGATCGAATCGCTGGGCAAGGAAAACGAAGGGGTTTTCGCGCGCGACGAAGACGGCAATTTGATTCGTCAAGTGAAAGCGACATACGCGCAGTTGAACGATTTCATCAAGATTGTGATCGATGGAATCGACGTGAGTATGCCGCTGGCCACCAAGGTGCGCGACGCGCAAGGCGTCGAACGGTACAACCTCGATGGCTTGCCAATCATTCGCAAAACTACGATCTACGACGTCGGAATGAAGCTCGTACGGGATGGTGTTTGGTCGCAAGACGATCTGGATCGCCGCATTCCCGTACTCTGTCACCGCGAGCACATGAAGCCCGTCGGCGTGTGTCGAATGTGCTCGGTCCACGTCGTGCGTTACAAGCGGAGTACCAAGACGGTCGAACCCGGCGACAAGCTCGTTCCCGCCTGTCATCACGAAATCCAGAAGGAAATGCAGATCACCACGCGGGTCGGTCCGGGGCTGAAGCCCGAGTATTCCGAGATCGTGCAATCGTCCGTTTCGCTCCTCGCCGAGTTCTTGTTGGCGGACAATTACCACCCCGAAGCCGACGCGGGCAAAACGAAAGTTTACGACAACGAACTGAAGAAAGTCGCCGACAACCTCGAACTCGCCGGCCCACGTGCTGGCATCCCGACTCGCCACAAAGACCCTTCGCACACCACCGGGAAGAACGTCGATCGCCACGCGAATTCGCGGCCCACGGTGCCGCTGCCGATGTCGCTCGCACACACGGCGCACAAAGTCGTGAACTCGTTGTTGCCGTATTCGTCGCGAACGGTGGCAGTCGATCACGATCGCTGCATCGGTTGCGACCGCTGCGTGCGTGCGTGTAACGAAGTCCGGCCATTCAAAGTCATCGGCCACACGGGCAAGGGTTATAAAACGCGAATCAGCTTCGACCTCGATTCGATCATGGCTGAATCGAACTGCGTGCAGTGCGGCGAGTGCATGAACTCGTGCCCCACCGGGGCGCTGCAACTCAACAAGCGAATCGTGCCGAAGCCACTCCGCGACGCCCTCGAAATCGAAGGCGACAGCCCGCTACTCGCGCAACTCGAAAGCCCGAATACGGTCATCGCGAAGGATATCGTGTTCTACGCCACGCGCTCCGGCAAAGCGGAAAGTGGCTTCCTTTCGGCCGAGGAAATGCAGGAATTGAAGTTCGATTTCATCCCCGAGTTCGGGACGCCGAGTTCGACGCGATCATTCTCGCCGTTCCAGAAAGTGCCGCTTTCCTACTTGCGCTGGAACGAAGGCGCGGTGCGGCGGCTCGTCGTGAAGAAAGGCCACGTGCTCGGCTTGCAGGGGCACTACGCGAACACCGCGTACTTCCTCGGCGAAGGCCAGTTCGGTATCTATAGCCGCGATACGAAGGCGAAAGCAGTCGAAACCGGCTTCCTCGGGCGATTGTTCGGACGCAGTCCCCGCGAAGACGAACCCAGCGAACTCGGCACGAAAATCGTCGAACTCGGCACCTGGGCAACGATCCTCGGCGAACTCGCGTGCATGGCTAACAAGCGACGTACCGCATCGATTCGCGTCGAATCGGATACCGCCATCGTGTACGAAGTCACGCGAAACGTACTCGATATGGTTCAGCGTTCCGAGTCCGCTCGCGATGTGCTGAACCTCATCTACACGCGCAACGCCATCCGCTCGTGCCTGCAACGGCGTGCCAAGGAAAACGAACCGCCGACGCTCTTCCAGGATCTCGTCGAACGCGAAGACCGCGAAGCGCTGACGCGGTTGCTCGTCGATGCTCCGGCAGGCAAAGACCGTGCGACCTTACGGCGTACGCAACCCGGCGAGCGGCTCGTCGGCCAAGGCGAGAAAGCCCAAGACTTTTACATCATCCGCCTCGGTTCGGTGAAGATTACGCAAGACATCGATGGTCGCGAAGTCGTGTTGAACCGCCAGACCGAAGACGAGTATTTCGGCGAAATCGCGATGCTCGAAGAGGACGGTCGCCGCACCGCCACCGTAACCGCACTCGACACGGTCGAAGCGATCCGCATACCGAAAAGCCTGTTCAACGAGATGCGGAATTTGTTCCCGAGCGTCGAACGGAAACTGCAAGAAGCCCGTACGCGGCACCTCGCGCGAAACCGGACACCGAAGCCGATCGAAAGCGACATCCTCGGCGACTTCCTAAACCAAGGGCTGTATCAGGGCCGCTTCCTGATGATGCTCGACCTCAAGAGTTGCACGCGCTGCGACGAATGCACGAAGGCGTGTGCCGACGTTCACGGCGACGGTTACTCGCGGCTCCTGCGCGAAGGCAATCGCTTCGGCGACTACCTCGTGGCCGCATCGTGCCGGTCGTGCAACAAGCCGTACTGTATGGACGGTTGCCCCGTCGATGCGATCCACCGCTCGGGTACGTCGCTACAAATCAAGATCGAGAACCACTGCATCCAGTGCGGGTTGTGCGAACGCAACTGCCCGTACGGCTCGATCCAATTACCGCCGAAACAAACGACGCAGACGCTATATACCCTGCCGACGAAGGCAATCAACTGCGACAAGTGCCAGGACTTGGTGCCCGACAACACCGACCCATTCTGCGTGCGCGCCTGCCCGCACAAAGCCGCCTTCCGAATGACCGGCGAAGAAGTCCTCGCAAAAGTCATGGGCGGTTAATTGCCCTGACCCGCAACGAAAGCGAGCGAAACCGAGTTCAAACAAAAGCGTTGGCCCGTCGGTCGTGGACCGTCGGGGAAGACGTGGCCGAGGTGGCTGTCGCAACGGGCACAGCGAATTTCGGTGCGGACCATGCCGTGGCTATCGTCGACGATGCACGCCACGTGTTCGGTATCAAACGGCGCAAAGAAACTCGGCCAGCCGGTACCCGATTCAAACTTGGCGTTCGAGCGAAACAACGGCAGATTGCACAGCCGACAATTGTAAACGCCCGTTTCTTTCTGCTTGAGCAAACCACCGCAGAACGCAGGCTCGGTGCCCTGGTGCAACAGCACGCGACGCTCTTCGGGCGAAAGCCCCTTTGCCAGCAGCGATAGTTGCTCCACGCTAGGGCGAGTCAAATCGTGCCCGCTGGCCGATGTGTGTGTTGCGTTCATCATTTCTCCCATTGTCGTGTCGTGCGGTGAAACTACGGATAATGATAGTCGATGGAATATACCGCCCATCGCGATCTCTCTCTCACTCGGTTTCCGCATGAACGACGATACACCGGCGATCCTCAGCGGCCCCGCGACATTCGCCAATGGCCCGCCACCGTGGCCACCCGAACGTCCCGCCGTGCGCGACGCGCTGTTGGCCGCGTACGCCGACGGCAGCTGGGGGCAGTATCACGGCCCGCGTGTGATTGACCTCGAAACCCGGTTGAGTAAGCGTTACCACGTACCGCACTCATTGACTTGCACAAGTGGCACGCTGGCCGTGGAAACCGCACTGCGTGCGGTGGGCGTTGGCCCTGGCGATGAAGTCATAATGGCGGCGTACGAATACGAATCGAACTTCCTGAGTATCATCGCGATCGGCGCGAAACCGGTACTCGTCGACATCTGCGAAACGAACGCGAACTTCGACCCGTCACAACTGGATGCCGCACGTTCGCCCGCAACGAAAGCCGTGCTCGTTTCGCACATTCACGGCGGGTTTGCACCGATCGATGAAATCGTAGGTTGGGCGAAAAACGAGCGAATCGCGGTGATCGAAGATGCCGCACAATCGCCCGCCGCGAACGATGCCGAGACACCAAAAGCGATCGTGGCCGACATCCGGACGCTGAGCTTCGGCGGGTCGAAAATCCTGACGGCCGGGCGTGGTGGCGCGATGCTGTTTCCGAATGAAAAAGCGTTTCAACGAGCGAAACTTTGGCTGAACCGCGGCGTGCAACAGTGGGCGGCACTGAGTGAATTACAGGCCGCCGTGCTGCTACCACAACTGGAATCGCTACCAGCGGAAGTGACCACGCGACTGAGCGGAATGCAGGTGCTTGCGGTCGATGTGCATGGGCTGCGAATGTTGCCGGGCGATGGCTTGTACAAAATCGGCTTCCACTACGATGCCATCGCGTTTGGCATGTCTCGCGATCTGTTCGTGAAGGCAATGCGTGCGGAAGGCGTAGCGTTCGATGCCGGTTTCAAGGCGTTGCACCGCAGTCGTGCCCCCTCGCGATTCCGTGCGATTGGCTCGCTACCTTGCGCCAGTATCGCGCACGATGCCATTGTGATATTGCATCACCCCGTGATGCTCGGCGGTCGCCTGGCTGGGCAACAGGTTGCCCGTGCGATTGCGAAAACGTACCGTAATGCAGAGCGCATTCGTGCCGAATTCCCGCCGCTTTCCTGAAAGGGCCACCCGATGCCGCGCCTTCTGACTGGTTTCGTGCTGTTCTTTCTAACGACACTTGCAACACTCGCCGCCGATGCCCCCTCCGGTTCGTGGAAGCTCACGCTGCGTTCGGAGCGTCAACCGATCTTGGTGCTAATTTCCTTTACGCAAACCGATGGGAAATGGGCGGCCGATTACATCGATTCGACCGCGCAGTTCAACAAGGAGCCGAAGTTCACCGATGTCAAAGTCGTAGAAGATAACCTGAAATTCACCTTGTTGATCGATGCCATTACGTTCAGTTTCGATGGCATCGTCGCAAAGGACGGCAAGAAAATCACTGGCTCGTTGAATCAGGGTACGGCACTCGAACTGACCGAGTTGCGACCGAGTACGTTGAAGAAAATCGATGGCTTCGAGTTGGTTCGTGAGACGCTGACGCAGACCGACGAACCCCAAGCCGTTTACGATGCGTCGTTGGTCGTGCTCGGACAGGCGGCGGCCAAGAAATTGAAGCCCGACGAAGTTCGCGGTATGGTCGATCGCGTCATGAAGCTCTCGGCAAGTTACGGTCCACGCTGGGAACGCGCGACGACCTTGAAGTTCGCGGGGTTGCTCGCCAATCAAGAAGGTTACGCCGAAATCGCCTTGGCCCAAGCTCGCAAAGCCGAACGGATGCTGACCGACGACGATGAATCGATGGCCCGTCTGGAAGTGCTCAACGTGCTGGCTCGTTCGCTAACGAAGTCGAACAAGGCCGACGAAGCGAAGCCGTACCTGGCACAAATCGCCAAACTGGAACTCCGCGACTATCAGGACTACGCGAAGAAAAACCCTTCATACAAGATCGAGGAATTCAAAGGGCGCAAGACCAAGAGCAACCGCGTCGCGCTCGTCGAACTGTTCTCGTCGACGGAATTAGCCCAGAGTGCGGGGTTCGACCTCGCGCGAGATGGCGTGCTGCGGGCGTACAAACCGAGCGATGCGATCGCGCTGACTTACCACATGAACCTCGCGAACGCATCCGATCCGCTCACGAACCCCGACACAGTTTTGCGAGTCAACTTCTACGCGGCCAAAGTGAAAACGGGAACGCTCGCATTCGTCAACGGCAAGCCCGCCGTACGCATTACCGATGATACAACAGCCGAATCTGCGAAGGACATTTACGCGGCACTTCGCGAGAAGATCGAAGAAGAAATCGAGAAGCCCACCGCCGTGAAACTGACGCTGACCGTGGCAGCCGACCCGAAAGGCTTCGTGGCGAAGGCGGCGATTGCCGACCTCGAAAAACCGAGCGAGCAGATGTTCCTTCGCTTCGCCGTGTTTGAAGATCGCGTGCGTTACTTCGGCGGTAACGGCATGAGATACCATCAGCACATCGTGCGCTCGTTGCCCGGCGGCAAAGGCTTCCCGCTGACGAAAGCGACTGCCGAACATTCGGTGACGATCAACGCCACGGACATTCGCGAGAAATTGACGAAGTACCTCGAAGATTTCAGCAAGGAAAACGAGTTCCCGCGAGCGGATCGCCCACTGGAGCTGAAGAACTTGAAGCTCGTCGCGTTCGTGCAAAACGACTCGACCGGCGAAGTGCTCGATGCCGCACAAGTCGATCTGGAAGCGAAGAAGGAGTGATTCCGAGGGAGATCGTTTGTAATGTTCAGAAATTACGAGTACGATCGAAGCGGTTTCAATCCCTATTCCCGTTCTCCGTGAGGCTCTGATGTTCACACGTCGCGTTTGGTTGGCGGTTGTGTTGGCGTTGTCCGTGGCTGGCATAAGTACGGCCGCAGACAAGAAGATGTCGTTCGAGGTTTACCAAGATGCCAAGGACGAGTTCCGCTGGCGTTTGAAGGACGGCGAAGGATCGATCGTCGCCACCTCTGGCCAGGGCTACGGCAAGAAAGCCGACTGCACGAAGATGGTCGGCAATTTCCAAGAGGATATTTCCAAGTACACCTTCGAGGTGTACGAAGACAACAAGAAGGATCAGCGGTTCCGGCTGAAGGCGAAGAACGGCAACGTCGTCGGTTCGTCGAACGGGAGTTTCAAGACCAAAGCCGAGGCAGAAACAGCGATCAAGGCGATCCAGAAAGGCGCGAAAGACGCCAAGGTCGTCGAACTGGAGAAAGAAAAAGACAAGAATTAAGGCAATGCCGCAGGTTGCGACCAAAGCGTCGCAACCGCGTTTTTTGCCACGAAAGTCCTGTCGCACCAATCGCTGAACACTCGCATTCGCAAATCGACCGAAATTCCACTCGCATCTTCGAGTGGAATCGGGTACACCGATAAAATCGCTCAATTATCATTGCAGGATGAACTCCATCATGCTGTTCTTTCTCATTGCCTGTCACGCTCTCATGGACTACGCCCTTCAGGGCGATGCCATGGCGGTTTGCAAGTGTCGACGTGCCAACCACCCGCTGCAAAAGTCGGTTCCGTGGTTCTATTGGCTGAGCGCACACGCACTTTTACACGGCATGGCGGTCGGCGTCGTCATCCGTTGGTTCGGCTACGATATGCTCACGGCCACGACGTTCGCGATTGCCGAAACGGTCATTCACTGGTTCGTCGATCTCGCGAAGTGCGAGAAGTTTTTCAACATTCACATCGATCAAGCGATTCACATCGCCTGCAAAATCGCCTGGTGGGCACTGCTGGTGAACGGCAATTTCGCGATGAACGGATGAAATCGTCTGGCGTGTTTGGCTCTCATAACTGACGTAAGTCACAATTGCGGGGTCGCCAAAAACGGTTTTTCGGGTGTTTTTGCGTCTCAAAACAGTACTTTTCGATCGCAAATCGCCGATCTGTTCGCGGCGATTTTGCGGTATCCCGAACCTGCTTCGTGGGTTACGCCGAGGGTCGTGCATCTGGCACTCGGCGCAAGTACCGTCCGAAAATCGACCGAATGCGACCGAAAATCGACCAACATTGACCGAAAATCGACCGACATCGACATAAAATCGACCGGAGGCGACATTTTTGCGTCACTTTGTGCACGACACAAAAGTTGACTTACGTCGCATCGCCTGCGATTTTTGACTTCGGGGAATCGTGTGGGTGCGGGTTCCCTTTGCTTGCGAGTCGTGCCAATCTTCCCAACAGATTTGAAAAGTCGGATTTTCGCAGAATCCATTTGATTCGCCCCCTGTCGTTCTGATAAACTATGGTTCTGCCGGATTGTATAAAACGTTTGCCTCTTCCCCTGCTGAGTCACTGATGCAATTTTACTGTCTCACTCTTTCTGTGGCGTTCGTTGGAGTGATGTCTTCCATCGCTTCGGGACAGCCGATTAAGCCGGTGGCCAACGACGGCCCCGTTAGTTTTTTCAAAGACATTCGCCCGATCCTGCAACAGAACTGCCAAGGCTGCCATCAACCGGCCAAGACGCAGGGCGGTTACGTGATGACGGAGTATGCGTCGATTCTGAAACCCGGCGAAACGGGCAAGCCGACCATCGTGCCTGGAAATCCCGATGCGAGTTACCTCGTACAGGAAATTCGCGTGCTGAAAGATGGCAGCCACGAGATGCCCAAAGGCCGCGACGCACTACCCACGATCCAGATTCAACTCATCGAGCGTTGGGTAAAGGAAGGCGCGAAAGACGACACGCCCGCATCGGCGAAGGCGGTCCTCGTCGACACCGAACACCCGCCGGTTTACCTCGCACTGCCCGTGGTAACATCGCTCGCGTTTTCGCCAGACGGCCAATACCTCGCCGCAACGGGTTATCACGAAGTGATCGTTCACAAAGCCGATGGTAGCGGTGTGGTCTCGCGACTCGTCGGTGAATCGGAGCGGGTGCAATCGCTCGCGTTTTCGCCCGATGGCACGCGGCTGGCGGTGGCGGGCGGTTCGCCGGGCCGCTTCGGCGAAATCCAGATTTGGGATGTGGCGAAGAAGAAACTACAAGTCTCCAGCCCGCTCACGTTCGACACGCTGTTCGGCGTCAGTTGGTCGCCCGATGGCAAGATCGTCGCCTTCGGATGTGCGGACAACACCGTGCGAGCCATCGACACCACGACGGGTAAGCAAGTCCTGCAAATGGGCACGCATTCGGACTGGGTTCTCGGCACCGCGTTTTCGCAAGATGGCTTGCACCTCGCGTCGATCGGTCGCGACATGACGATGAAGCTAACCGACGTTCCCACGCAACGCTTCGTGGATAACATCACGAGCATCACCCCCGGTGCGTTGAAAGGTGGCCTGATGGCGATCGACCGCCGGCCGATGCTCACAAAGACGATGCAGAAAATCCCTGCCGACACGCCCGGTGCGAAGCCGAACGCCTACGACGAATTGCTCGTGGCCGGTTCGGATGGCATCACGCGGCTGTACAAAATGCACCGCGAAGTGAAGCGCGAGATCGGCGACGATTCCAACAAGGTCAAGCAGTTCGAGGCGATGCCCGGCCGCATTTCGACCGCGAAGTTTAACGCGGACGGCAAGCGATTCGCTGCCGCAAGCAGCCTCGATGGCAAAGGCGAAATCCGCATCTTCGACACCGACTCCGGCAAGAAGATCGTCCTCGAAAACGCGACGACACCCGCTTACACCGTCGCCTGGAAAGCCGATGGCAAAGTCCTTGCTTCTGCCGGTTTCGACGGCAAAATCTGGCTGCACGACACGACGACCGGCAAACTGTTGAAAGAGTTCGCCGTTACGAAAATCGACGAGAAAAAAGCCGCCAAGTAGGCAACAGTCATCGCGAACTCCCCATACACGACCTCTCTGGAACGACACCATGCGACGTACTTTCCTCCTCGCGATTGCCGCACTTGCCACGATGGCGGGGTGGTCGATCGCAGCCGACGATGCCGAAAAACTGCCCGCGAACGCCACGGTTTTGAAGATCGAAACCAAGCCCGCAACGATCGCGCTCGGCGACCCGTTCGCGTATGCCCAACTCAACGTGACGGCACATCTGCAATCGGGCGACATGGTCGATGTCACGCGGTTGGCGAAAGTGACCGCACCCACTGCGGTGAAAGTCTCGGCAAGCGGGCAGGTCCGCCCGGTGTCCGATGGCAAGGGCGAATTGACCGTGAGTTTCAACGGGCAAACCGCGAAAGTGCCCGTTGCCGTTGCGAATCAAACCGTCGCACCGAAAGTCAGCTTCGTGCGCGATGTACAACCGGTGCTGTCGAAGCTCGGTTGCAACGCGGGCACTTGCCACGGTAGCGCCCAGGGTAAAAACGGCTTTAAACTCAGCCTACGCGGCTACGACCCGATCTTCGATCACCGTTCGCTCACCGACGATCTCGAAGGGCGACGGTTCAATCGGGCGGCACCGGATCGCTCGCTGATGCTCATGAAACCTGCGGGCACAGTACCGCACGTCGGTGGCGTCGTTTGGCAACCCGGCGACCCGACATACGACCTCGTCAAAGCCTGGATTGCTGACGGCGTGAAACTCGATCTGACGGCACCCAAGGTCGCGTCGATCGAACTGTTCCCGAAGAACCCTTCGTTGCCCGTCATCGGCATGAAGCAGCAATTCTCGATCATCGCGACTTACACCGATGGCAAAACTCGCGATGTCTCTGCCGAGACGTTCATCGAAAGCAGCAATACGGAAGTCGCAACCATCGACAAATCGGGCTTAACGACGAGTATTCGCCGCGGCGAAACGACGATGTTGGCTCGCTACGAAGGCGCATATGCGGCTTCGACCGTCGTTGTGATGGGGGATCGCTCCTCGTTCGTCTGGATGCCGCAACCGGTGTACAGCCCGCTCGATCAACTCGTCGACGCGAAACTTCAGAAAATGAAAATCCAACTCAGCGGCCTGTGCGACGATTCCGAGTTCATCCGCCGCGTGATGATCGACATCACCGGTTTGCCGCCATCATCGGACGAAGTTCGTGCCTTCCTCGCCGATGCGAAACCATCGAAAGACAAGCGCGAAGCCCTCATCGACAAGCTCGTCGGCAGCGATGCCTACATCGAGCAATGGACGAACAAATGGGCCGACATGATGCAGGTTAACCGGAAGTTCCTCGGCGACAACGGCGCGACCGCACTTCGCAAGTGGATCCGCGATGCGGTGGCGAAGAATATGCCGTACGACAAGTTCGCACACGAAATTTTGACGGCCCAAGGCTCGAACCTCGACAACCCGCCCGCAGCGTACTTCAAGACGCTCCGCGACCCCGATGCAGTGATGGAAAACACCACGCAATTGTTCTTGGCGATCCGCTTCAACTGCAACAAGTGCCACGATCACCCGTTCGAGAAATGGACCCAAGACCAGTACTACCAGATCGGCGCGTACTTCGCGCAAATCACACGCCGCGAAGACCCCAAGTACAAGGGCCAGCGCATCGGGGGCACTGCCGTCGAAGGGGCCACGCCGCTCGTCGAGATCATCGAAGACGCACAAACCGGCGACGTGAAACACGCCCGCACGAACCTCGTCGCACCGCCGAAGTTCCCGTTCACCCATGCCGAAGACGTGAAGGCTGAGGGTTCGCGTCGCGCCCAGATGGCGAAGTGGATTACCTCCGCAAAGAACCCGTACTTCGCGCGGAGCTACGTCAATCGCGTCTGGAGTTACATGCTCGGCGTCGGCATCATCGAGCCGGTCGACGACATCCGTGCGGGCAACCCGGCGACGAATCCCGAACTGCTCGAGAAGTTGACCGACGACTTTGTGAAGTCGAATTTCGACGTGCAAAAACTGATTAAGACGATCTGCAAGACGCGGACGTATCAACTGTCGATCGTGTCGAATAAATGGAACAAGGACGACGAAACGAACTTCTCCCATGCCATCGCACGGCGACTCCCTGCGGAGGCACTCTACGACGCGGTGTACAAGACGACGGGCAGCGTAACGCGCCTGCCGGGGATGCCGGTCGGTGCGCGGGCCGCGCAACTTCTCGATAGCAACATCGAACTGCCCGGCGGGTTCCTCGATCTGCTCGGCAAGCCGGTACGCGAGAGCGCCTGCGAGTGCGAGCGTTCGAGCGGCATGATGCTCGGACCGATCCTGGCGTTCGTATCGGGGCCGGTCGTCGGCGATGCCGTCCACGACCCGAACAACCACATCGCGAAGTTCACGATGAAGGAAAAAGACGATGCCAAGGTCGTCGAGGAAGTGTACCTATCGGTGCTGAACCGCCACCCGACGAAGGCGGAGATCGAAACCGGCGTCGTGGCGATGCGCAGCGCGGGGCCAGACCACCTGTTACTGATCGCGGACCATCGCAAGAAAGCGGAGGCGTTCGAGGCATACAAGAAGTTGATCGACGACAAACAAAAGACGTGGGAGACGAGCCTACGCGATCAGAAATCACCGACCTGGACCGTCCTCGATCCCACGAAGTTCACCGCGAAGAGCGGCGCGACGTTCGCCAAACAGCCGGATATGTCGTTGCTCGTCAGCGGGAAAACCGACACGGTCGAACTGTACACGATCGTTGCCGATACGAAACTCGCGACGATTACGGGCGTTCGCCTCGAAGTGCTACCCGACCCGAGCCTGCCCGCGAAAGGTCCGGGCCGGGCCGCGAACGGGAACTTCGTGCTTCAAGAGTTCAAAGCCACGCACAAATCGCTGGCGAAGGCCGATGAGAAAGCGAAGCCGGTGAAGTTCGCCAATCCACAGGCGACGTTCGCACAAGACACGTTCCCGATTCAGAACGCAATCGACAACAACCCGGCCACGGGTTGGGCCATCGCCGCGCAATTCGGCGTCGCCCACACGGCGGTGTTCCCGATTCAAGGTGCGGTGGCCGCGAAGGAAGGCACGCAGTTGACGTTCACGCTCGATCAGCATTTCGGTACGTCGCACAACATCGGCCGATTCCGCTTGTCGGTGACGAGCGACAAGGGAATCCGGCTATCATCGCCCGTGCCCGCCGATTTGTCCGCGATGCTCGAGATCGCCCCCGAGAAGCGAACGCCTGCACAAGTGGCCGACATTCGCAACCGCTATTTGGCACAAGACAACGAGTACAAACTCTTAGCAGTCGACGCCGCAAAAGTGCCACCGAGCGACGCACGCATTCTCGGTGCCCAAGACCTCACGTGGGCACTGCTGAACAGCCCCGCGTTCTTGTTCAATCATTAAGCAATGTCAATGCGAATTGAACAACGTAACGCAGAGTGAAATCGAAGAGGAGAGAACAGATAATGTTCTCTCCTCTGATTTCGTATTCACGCCTCGAACGATCAACCCAAATCGACTGCCGGTAAGCCACCCACGGCTAGTTTTGGCACTTCACGTAACATCGTGGCTGCGAGTTCGGTGTACGCCTTCGACACCGCATGTTCTGGGTGCTTTCGTACGATTGGTTCGCCACTGTCGCCGCACGTCGACACCATCTGATCGATCGGGATTTCCCCGAGGAATGGCACGCCGATTTCGTTCGCCAACTTCTTGCCACCACCCGAACCGAACGGCGTGTGCTTCGAGCCATCGGTGGCAATCAAATAGCTCATGTTCTCGATGATGCCGAGGATCGGCACGCGCACTTCCTCGAACATTCGCACGCCCTTCCGCGCGTCGATCAGGCTGACTTCCGCCGGTTGCGTCACGATCAGCGCCCCCGTTAGCGGCGCGGCTTGCGAGAGCGTGAGTTGGGCGTCGCCAGTGCCGGGCGGCAGGTCGATAATGAGGAAGTCGAGTTCGCCCCAATTGATCTGCCCGAGGAACGAACCGACCGCCTGCGCGACCTTCGGCCCGCGCCAGATGATCGCCTGATTCGGATCGACGAGGAAGCCCATGCTCATCAGGCTCAGGCCGAATTTCTCGATGGGGAAGGGCGTCTTGGTTTGATCGACGAGGCCGAGGCCGAACATCATCGGCACGCTGGGGCCGTAAATGTCGGCATCCATCAGGCCGACGCGCTGGCCGTGCATGTGCAGCGCGAGTGCGAGGTTTGCGGCGACGGTCGACTTGCCGACGCCGCCCTTTCCGCTGGCCACGGCGATGATGTATTTCACGCCGGGCAGTTCGAGTTTCTGGCCGGGCATTGGCGGGGGCATGGCGGTACCTTTATAACGAGTGAATCAGCGGGGTGAAACGGTTTCGCCGAGTGAACGCAGCAGTTCGAGCGGGTAAATTCCGGTGTCGTGGCCATCGTTCCAGGTGATCTGGTACGCATAAAAGCCGACGGGCTTCATGCCGACGGGGACCGGTGCCCCGGCGGCGGCTTCTTGTGCGGACAACACGCGGAACGGGTCGATCGGCTTGCCGACATCTTCGGTACACGACGCACACGGGCAGCTTTTCCGCAGCGCACGAAACGGCGCGAACGTTGTAGCACCGTCGTTCCATTCGATGCGCAAGCCGTCGCCGTCCTTCTTCAAGGAGAGCGGTTTCAGCGGTTGCGCGGTGCCATCAGCCATCGGGGGTTACCTCGGGAAAACCAGTTGCCGTTATGATACGTTTCGCGACAACGGAAAACGAACCGGACGCGGAGACTACCTCCGCGTCCGATGAAAAATGCCTAAATATCGTTACTATCGCTTCGGCGGTGCCGTCAACTTGATCGGCCCCGGAGGCGATACCGCGACTGGCTCTTGTTGGCCGAACACGACGCGGACGATGCCATCGGCATCCGCCGTCGCACGAACGGGATAGGGTTTTCCGCTGATCTCCATGTTGCCCGCCCAAGTCCCTTTTGCGTCCATCGTGCCACTGACAAGCTTCGTGCGCTTACCGCCCTCTTGCGTCATCCCGAGTTCGACGTCGATCTTGCGCGTCGAGCCAGTCATCGTCGGCATCTGTGGAAGTTTCACGACAATTTGCTGTTGCTCGTTCATGTTTCCCCCAACGGTGTTGCGTGCCGGTGCCATGACAGTGGAACGATCTTCGATAATCGTGATCGGGATCGACACATCCGAGCCGCCTGCCGTCGCGGCGAGTTTATCGGCCGAGACCGACCACTCGCCCGTGACCGTTACCGATTTCTTATCTTTGGAAATTTCCACTTTGACGGCCTTCACCACTGGCTTAACGCTCTTCAAGTCGAACTTCGCATCGACAATCGTACTATCCGCATCGACCGATGTCGTTTTGCTGAAGCCTTTCGTTGGGCCGTTCTGATCGCGAAACGGTGCGGGGAGCATCACCACTCGACTGGTCCGATTGACCTTCGTCACATAATCGGTCACGGTGATCATTGCATCGTAGCCCACTTTCGCGGCGGCCACATTCACCGTTTGTACGACGACTTGTGGGACGGCTTTCGATTTCGATAATGCCGTCAGCACGATCGCGTTTTGCCCCGACGTCGGCAGCGTGATATATCGCTCGAACGGGCCGGACTGCGCGACGAGGTGTTCGGATTTGTCGCCGAACTTCCAGACGACTTCATCGGTGTTTTGAAATTCGCCACTGATGCGATACGTCGCGGGGGCGTCGAGCTTGATCGGTTCGATTTTCATGCCGACGATCGTCGGCGGCAGCAAATTCGGGCTGCTCGGCGCAGGAGTCAGATCGACCGTCACGACGCGATCGTTATCGTCGAGTAGAAAGTTGCGAACGACCAAACTGACCTTAAATGAACCTGGCTTTTGATAGGTGTGCGAGACCTTTTCGAGGTTCGGGTCGAATGGTTCGAGTGGCGAACCGTCGCCGAAATCCCACCATCCCGATTGCCCCGTCGCCAGGTTATGGCACGTCACCGAGAGGCCATCGGCCGTCACTGAGAAGTTCGCGACCGGCTTGCTGGGTTTGATGACGCGGTCGAATACTGCATTCGAGTAGACCGCAACCGCCCCCGTGCAAAGCCCGAGAAACCCACCCATCACGACCTTCACGAAGCTCTTCTTCGGAGGCGAACTCGTTTCCGCGCCCATAATCGTGGCCCTCTTCCGATCGGTAATAATTGGAATCGAGCCGCAAGATATACCGATTGATACGATTCGCGGAAGGCCGATCTCGTGCGAGTCAGAATGGTCGAATGAGTGGGTGCCGCATAACGTATTCGCATGGTAGAGACGAGTATGAATGCGAGATTTCCGATCGCTCGGCGGTTGCTGCGTCTGGCGAAGGCGTGGCGATTCCGGCATCAAAACCGATTCAATTTTTGGATCCACGTGATCGGCATCCCGATCGCGATGTCATCGCTCGTCCTTTGGCTAATTCTGCCGTGGGAATGGTCGATCGCCGCATTTGCGCTCGGCTATTTGCTGCAATACATCGGACACCGCATCGAGGGGAACGACGTCGGCGAACTGATACCGTTCAAGAAATGGCTCGGCTGGCCCGTCGTTGCCATCGCACCGCAATTTTTATCGCCTATCTCACCTGAAACGCGATAGTTCGTCAAATTCCATGTCGCTCTCTTCCCCCTACTTGAGTCGTTTTGCCCAAATTGACGCAAATCGCACGAATCCAGCCGTCACGACCGCGATATTCGACAAATCCCGTAGATTTTTTCTCGCATTCTGACGATAGCATCCTCGGACGTCCCTCGAAACGGGGGCGGCGTCAGCGATGGGGGGGAACGCGACGTGACGAAGAGCATGATGCGAAAACTGTGGACGACACGACTACTTTGCGGCCTCATTGCCTGGGCTTCGCTGGGGGGGTGCAAACAGCAACTCTTCGTCGAACCCGGCGACTATAAAGGCGTAACGAGGGCCGGGCTGGAGCGGCTCGAAGAGCGCCCCCACGATCCGATTGCGCCCTCGCTGATCGAGTCCGGGCTGAATCTGTCAACGGTTCTGGACCCCAACAAGCCTGCCAAGCCGATGACGCTGAAAGAGTGCATCGCGCTCGCGCTCGAGCAGGGGAACATCGGCTCGCAAGGCGGGTTGCAAAACCCAGGATTCACGAACGATAACTTACCGCAATTTACCGGGCGTAACGTCTCCGGTTCGGACACGATCAAGGTACTGGTGCTCGATCCCGCGATCGTTGGGGCGGACATCGAACGGGCACTGTCGAAGTTCGATGCCCGCTGGATTACGAGCATGACGTGGTCGAAGAACGACACGGCTACGGTGAACTTCCAACAAGCGTTCAACAACGGCGATACCGCGAGTTTCACGTCGACATTGGCGAAACCATTGCCGACAGGGGGCGTTGCGGGGATCACGTTCGGTACCGATTACCGTCGGTTTACGGCGAGCGCACAACAACAGTTCGCCTTGCAATTGACGACGCAGTACACGCCACGGGTACAGTTCCTGTTCGAGCAACCGCTTCTGCAATCGTTCGGCGTGGAAATCAACCAACTGGCAACGAGTCACCCCGGTAGTTTGCTCGTGCAAGGCTTGCGCCCGAGCGGCGGGCAGACGACCGAAGGCATTCTGATTACGCGCATTCGCTACGAGCAACAGCGTGCGGAATTCGATCGCCAGGTGAACAACCTACTTCTGAACGTCGAGTATGCGTACTGGAACCTTTACGCTTCGTACTACAACCTCTATGCCCAAGAATACACGCTGACGCAGTCGTTCGACTTGTACACCGTCGTGGATGCCCGCGTAAAAGCGGGTACCGTTAGTAGACAAGAACTGACGCAGATTTTAAGTCAATATTTCTTGTTTCGGCAACAAGCGTTATCGGCTCGAAACCAAGTTCAGAACTCCGAACGGCAACTGCGCGGCTTGTTGGGAATGACCTCGTTCTCGGACGGAATGCGGATCGTGCCCGTCGATGAACCGACGCTGGCACCGTTCAACCCCGACTTCGGTTCGTCCGCGAACGAGGCACTCGCGAATCGTCCCGAACTGATTCTGGCTCGGCACGATTTGAAGTTCCGCCAACTCGATATTCTTTTGCAAAAGAACCAGCGCCGCCCGGACTTGCGGTTCTTCAGTAGCTACGACATTCAAGGGATTGGTTCGGAACTCGATGGTTCCGCCGAATTCCGCGATCCCGCACGCGGTCCGAATGCGGCACCGATTCCACAAAATGCGTTTGCGAATCTTCGACAGAACAACTTCAACAGCTATCAGTTCGGTTTACGCCTCGACATGCCGCTCGGCTTCCGCGATGCGAACGCCGCCGTGCATCAGGCCCGATTGAACCTCGTTCGCAGCTACTCGCAACTGCAAGACTCCGAGCGGAAATCGCTGGAAGTCGTCTCGCAGCAAGTGCGCGATGTGACATTTCAACAAGCGAACATCGAACTCTTTCGCCAACGACGTATCTTCTTGCAGGAAACGCTCGCTTTGAACAAGATCCTCGTCGATCAGGGCGCATTCCAGTTGAATACGCTGTTCAACCTCATTCAAGTGCAACGCGACGTAGCCGCTGCGATTGCGAGCGAGTTTCAAGCCGTCGCCCAGTACAATTCGGCGATTGCCGGTTTGGAATTTGCGAAGGGTACGATCCAGCGGTTCAACAACGTCTCGGTCGGCGATGGGCCGCTACCCGGACACGTGCAGAAGCGTGCCGCCGACCACTTCAGCGCACGTAACATTGCGATCAAGTTACGCGAACAACCTGCGGAATTGCCGCTGCAATCGCTGACGAACCCGTGGCAATCGCCGGTCGATACGCTTCCGTCGATGCCGGGTGCGCCCGGTCAGATCGCACCGAATCCGTTGCCGTTCAACGCAACGCCTTCGTCGCCGATGCCATCGGCGGTTCCCAAAATGCTCCCTGCCACGCCACCGCTGACGAGTGCGTTGCCGAGCCAGAATCTGAATCCGACGACGGTTCGACAGTGGCCGGGGACTGCGACTTCGGAGCCAGCGATACCAGAACCGAAGCCGGTATTCCTGCAAACCGGAACGGTGCAACTGCCCACGCGAAGGGCAGTCGTTTCGGGAACGAGTAGCGAAAACGGCACGCCGGTATCGGTGGTGCCGCCACGGTGACCGCGAATCACACGAATCACACGAATGGAAACAATCGGATAACCCAGGCCGGGACTAGACTCATCGCACAATGCGTTCCGATTGTAGTTTTTGGGGATGGTTCAAACCTGGGTAGCAGTGTCCGTTTCTTGCCTTTTCTGGTAGCCGCAGGTCTTTAGCCTGCGTGACTTCCACCGTCAACGACGGAGTGTCGTGGTGAGTCTTCGAAACACGACGTTTCCTGCGCCCGGAATGTACGTATCGTGCCGTGTGCGTCGCGTCTCGAAGACTCGCCACGACTGGTTTTTTAGGGTAATTGCCCCCGCGCAGGCTAAAGACCTGCGGCTACCGGAGAATTAAGAAAGGGATGCAAATGCTACCCAAAAACACCGATTTTTGAACCATGCCAGTTTCTGATAATGTCCGAAATTGACCAACAAACCGAGCTTGAAACCAGTTGCCTTTAGATAATTATGAACCTGGGCGCGGTGTTCGTCCGCGACTTCCTTCACTGCCTTAATCTCCACGATGATCTTCTCGTAGCAAATGAAGTCGGGTTGGTATTTCCTCTTGAGGGGTCGACCTTTGTAGTTCAATAACAGCTCGGCCTGCGGACGATACGAGATGGCGCGCGTCGCAAACTCGCACTCCAAACAATCCTGATACACGGCCTCCAGAAATCCGCAACCCATTTCGTTATAGACCTCGAAACAGGCCCCGATGATGACAAACGACTCGTCCTTGAACACAATCTCCGCCATATGAACTCCTCGTTCGCGTATATCAACCACGAATGACACGAATCACACGAATAAAGTGAATCGCAGATTGAATCGTAATTTATACGCCTATCGATTCCATTCGTGTGATTCGTGTGATTCGTGGTAGAACGGTACGAGATGGCGCGATAACCCCCTTCACCCCAGGATGATCAACCGCGAATGACACGAATCGCACGAATATATTCAATTGCAGAATGAATCGTTAGTTATTGTCCTATCGAATTCATTCGTGTGATTCGTGGTAGAACGGTACGAGATGGCGCGATAAACCCCTTCACCCCAGGATGATCAACCGCGAATGACACGAATCGCAGATTGAATCGTTAGTTATTGTCCTATCGATTTTATTCGTGTGATTCGTGTCATTCGTGGTAGAAATGATAATACTCAGTAGTTGTTCCGAATTCCTCGGTCGAGACAGGGTTATGGTTCGGCTGATTCTTTTCGTGTTCGTGATTGCCATCTGTTTGGCGGTGGCACCGGTTGGCCGTCCGACGGTACAAACGTTCATCGCAACTCCTCCGTCAGTGCCAACGATCCTCACGTGCGATGCGTTGCCATCGAACGAGCAGTTTGCAATCCTCGCACGCACCGACCCCATCGCGATGATGCAGGCGTCGTTGAGCCGCTATTCGTGCGAGATTCGCGGCTACACCTGCACGATGCAAAAACAGGAACGCCTCGGCGGTAAACTTGGCCTCGATGAGGTGATTCGCGTCGCCTTTCGCGACGATCCGTTTGCGGTACTCATGAAATGGGAACGCGGGGCTGGCTTAGCGACGGCGACACTGTACGCGCGCGGTGAAAACAACGGCAAAATGAAGGTCCGCTCGTTTATTGGCCTCAACACCGATACCGATCCGACGGGGCGAATGGCACGACAATCGTCGCGGTTTGCCATCACCGATTCCGGCATCTATCGCGGCACGCTCCGTTCGCATCGCGTCTGGTCGGCATCGCGAGATCGCGGCGAGTTGAAGGTCGAGTTTGCCGGAACGAAAACGGTCCCCGCGTGCGGGAATCGCCTTTGCCACGTCATCGTTCGCACGTGCGACAATCCCGAAATCGACAATTTCAGCCTCGATGAACCCGAACTTCGGAAGGTGACCGATTTCCCACTGGAAGCACTCGGTAAAGTGACGCTGATGTACGATGCCGAGACGTGGCTCCAGGTCGGTACTGAGATACTCCGGCCCGATGGTTCCCTGCTCGCGACCTATTATTTTCGCGACATCGTTTTGAATCCGACGTTCGACCCGCAACAGTTTCACCCGATTGCTTTGTCGAAGAAGTGACTCGCGGAATTGCAACGCTCGACTAACTGCATCCGCCATTTTTCGTCGGTATATTGGCCGCGATCTTCCGCCCACACGCGCACTTCCTCAACGAGTGGCTTCAGGGCGGCAATCGCCTTGGCACGCGGCACAAATGGCCGATCTTGCAGGCTTAGCAGCGTGGCGGAGGTGTGTGCGAATGTCGTTCCTTCGCCGCTAACGGGCGCGCCGCCGATGCATCGCGCCGCAAACCACGTCGTTTCCGTCAGTGTGTGTTCGATCTCGATTTTCGTGCGAAACAGGCCATCGGCTGGTTCGCTACTGGCAGAGGCCACCGTCTCGCCGTTCGCGAGGATTTCAAACCGCGAGAACGCCGTCAGACACTCGGCCTTGGCTCGGAGAATCGCCGTGGCTTCGCCAGTGCGTTCGACTTCAAACGAAAGGATCGGCCCGTTTGTAGCGAAGGTTCGACCCGCACGAACGGCTTCCACCCAAGCTGGATACGTGCGAGCTTCCTCTTTCGGAATCTGCGAGTACGTTCGCATCGCACCGAGTGCGGTGGCGTTCGAGTCTTTCGCACTGCCGCCCACGAGCGGCAAGAAAATGCCTGCGTTCCAGAGTTTGTAGACCCACGGGAAGAACGGCTGCGAACGCGGTTGTGGGTCGCACTCGATCGCGTCGATCTTGCCCAGTATGGCCGCAACGAGCGCTTCCGACCCGATCAAACCGCCCTCGGAGCGAAACGCATCGGCCCAAACCACGAGGCCATTTTTCCGGTGGCACTGCTCGCACCAATCGACAATCGACCAATCATCGCTATCGTCGGGGCTACCGAAAGCGATCGGGTAGACCGGCCGATGCGAATGGAGCAAACTCAATTTCCCGAGGTACGGATGCTCGTTGAACGTGTTGACGACAACACTAGCGTTGCCTTTTTCGAGTAACGCCGTTTGCCCGCTGAACGCGGTGGCGTTCGGGTACGTGAAGTACGTGTTGCCATCGTTCGCGAGGTGAAAGTAACGGCGAATCAGCAAGTTCGCGATGTCCAAATCTTCGGCAGCGGCTTCCAGCAATGCCGCGTGCGGCGACAGATATTGCACTCGCGTGTCGGCACTCATCCAACCCGTATCCGCACGATTCGTCCAGTGTTCGATTTCGTACCGCAATGCCATCTTGCCGGGGCTAATCGTCACGGACAGATCGAGCGGGCGATACTCGATTCCTTTGGAAATCTGCAACCGAATCGGCACGCCGGTGGGCAGGCGAAGCTCGGTTGCGCCGTCGATGTAGCTGAACAACTCGCGGCCAATTTTCACCAGCCCGCCGAGTTCTTCGCCTTTGCCTATCGGGAAAATCGGCGGTCGCCCGAACGGCGAGTACGTCTCGCCGTTCGGCCCGCTGATCCGCAGGCGAACCGGCGTCGGCTGTTTCGTAACCGAGTCGTTGATACGCAGATGGACGGTTTGCATGGAGTTAGTATTTCTCAGCGCCACCGCAGATGCGGAGGATTTGTCGGAATGCGTCGATCGCGATGGGGAACAGGTCTGCGCCGGTGACGCCGCCCGTTGGGCCACCGCCACGCAGGTGCGGTTCCATCACGGCGAAGCCGTCGTAGCCGCGTTGCACGGCATCCCAGATCGTGTACGGAATCTGCCCGTGGCCATAGCCCGGCAGTACGCCGTGCTCTTCGCCCATCTTCCAGTCCTTGATGTGCAAATGTGCCGTGAATTCTTTCGTGAGTTCCCAGCCCGCAATCGGGTCGTAACCGCAGAAGATCCAGTTCGCGTTATCGTGTGCGGCACGCAAGTTCGGATGATTGACGGCCTTAAATAAGTCGCGAACCCGCTCCGGGGAGTCGCCGAAGATTTTGTGTTCGTTCTCGTGAAACAGCACGATTCCCGCCTTCGCTGCAAGTTCGGTTTTCAACCGCATCCGCCGATAAATCTCCTCGCGGTGCGGCTCCCAGTTGCCGTCGAATGTGCCCGTCGCAGGTGGGTAGTAGCTGAACACGCGGATGTTCGGCGTGCCGAAGACGGCACACAGCTCGATGGCGCGCTTGAACTTATCCAGGTGCGGTTCGAACGGGGCATCGATCGCGATTTTGCCAATCGGCGAGCCGATCGCCGAGATGCCGAACCCTTCGCCTTTCCGCATCGCGTCGAACTCGTGAATCTGCGCGTCGGTCAGCGCGAGTACGTTCGTTTTGTGGATCGAACGAAACTCGATGTGCCGCACGTTGGCAGACTTCAGCACCGCCAGTTGCACGCGCGGATCGGGCGAGATTTCATCGGCAAACGCACTTAACGTAAACATGTTCGGGAACCTCGGTGTTAGTTTCGTTTTACGATCTTCATCTTCACTTTATTGGCGACGAACGTCTTCTCGCCGGCGGCCGGGAACCGCACTTTCACGCGTTTGAGCGCGCCGTAACCGCTCACGTCGGTGATCTGGCCGATGCCATATTCGTCGTGTTGTACGACTTGCCCCGTCACGTATTCGCCATCTGTGGAGACGCTACCCATCGCGATGGGCGGGCTTTTCGGGCGATCGAGCGTAGCGGCGGTACGGGTTCGCCAGTCTTCCATCGCGGCACGTGCGGTGTTGCGGTTGCCCATCCCGTCGACGCGCTCGACGTCGCGCGGCAGTTCGTCGAGGAACATGCTCGGCACCGCGTACAAGAACTGCCCGCGAAACTCGCGCACGCGGCTGTGGCACAAGTACAGTTCTTTCATCGCCCGCGTGATCCCCACGAAGCAGAGCCGTCGCTCTTCTTCCATGTCTTCTTCTTTGCCCAAGCTCCGTTCGTGCGGCAGCAAACCCTGTTCGATCGCCATCATATACACCACGGGAAATTCCAGCCCCTTTGCCGCATGGAGCGTCATCACCGAGACGCGATCTGCCGATTCATCCCAGTTATCGACATCCGAAGCGAGCGCGATTTGTTCGAGGAAATCGCCGATGGTTCGGTTGTTGTCTTCGTCGTGAAATTGCTTCGCCGCCGTGATGAGTTCCTCGATGTTCGCCAAGCGATCCGCATCGTCATCATCGGTCGAATCTTTGAGCATCGTGCGGTAGCCAGACTTATCGAGCACGAGCCGAATGACTTCGTGCGGCGGCAGTTCGAGCGAGGCACGCAGGTCGGTAATGATGCGGGCGAAGTCTTTGAGTCCCGTCGCGGCTTTGCCTTTAATATCCATAATTTTCGCGACTTGACCGGCTGCCGACATTGGGCTGATTTCGTGGCTCTCCGCATAGGCCGTGAGGCGGTCGAGGCTGGTTTTGCCGATGCCGCGCGTCGGTTCGTTGACCACGCGGTAAAACGAAACCGTGTCGGCCGGGTTGACGATGAGGCGCAGGTACGCGAGGATGTCGCGGTTCTCTTTCCGCTGGAAGAACGCGAGGCCTTTCACGATCTGGAACGGCACGCCGTGCTTGATGAACGCCGATTCGAGCGAGCGCGTCAGCGCGTTAATCCGCACGAAAATCGCGTGATCCCGGTAACGATGTTTCTTCTCCTCTATCGTTTTCTTGATGCGGATGACCACCCCTTCGGCTTCGTCGAGTCCGTTCTCGAACGACAGAATCCGCACCGGTTCGCCACCGGGGTTCTCGGTAATCAGCGACTTTTTCTTGCGGAGTTTGTTGTGCGAGATCAGCGAGTTCGCGGCGGCGATCACGGCCTGCGTGCTGCGGAAATTCTGCTCGAGCGTAATCACCCGCGCGCCGGGAAAGTCGCGCTCGAAGTTGAGAATATTCGTGATGTCCGAGCCACGCCACCGGTAGACGTTTTGATCGGGGTCGCCGACGACGCAGAGGTTCGGATAGTTGATCGAAAGTCGGCGTGCGATCTCGTACTGCGCGGAGTTCGTGTCCTGATATTCGTCGATGAGGACGTAGCGAAATCGCGCATCGAGTTCGGCCCGGAGTTCCTCGTTGTGCCGAAGAGCAAGTGCAGGCAGGTACAGCAAATCGTCGAAGTCCATCGCGTTCGCGGCCCGCAGTCGCTTCTCGTAGCCGTAATACGCTTTCGCCACGGTCTGGCTGAGGAAGTCGTTTGCGGTGCGCTCGAACTCTTTCGGCGTCTGAAGCTGATTCTTCGCTTTGCTGATCGCCCCGCCGATGCGTTCCGGGGTAAATTTCACATCGTCCATGTTGAGCGCTTCGAGCGCTTGCTTGACGAGTTTATTGCGGTCGTCGGTGTCGTAGATCGTAAAGTTCTTGTCGATCCCGAGTCGGTCGGCATACTGCCGAAGAAGCCTCGCACCCAAACTGTGGAACGTACTGACGAAGACGCGATTGCCCGGCGAAATCGTTTCGACGCGGTGCCGCATTTCCCCGGACGCTTTGTTTGTGAACGTGATTGCTAAGATGTTACTAGCGCGAATGCCCTGTTGCAGCAGATATGCGATCCGCCGGGTAATCACGCGCGTTTTGCCGCTGCCCGCACCGGCCAGCACGAGGAGCGGGCCTTGCGTGCATTCGACGGCTTCGCGCTGAATCGGCGTAAGGTCGGACAACAGGTCAGCAGACATTCGTAACTCCCGCGGCAACGCGCGATCCGAATCGACTCAAACGAGCATTGTACCGAACGGGGTAGCGGGTGAGAGACAGGCTGGATGATTTGCTGGGAACCGAGCGGCCATGTCATCGATTAGTCATCGGAAACGATCGTGAATCGCTGAGGGTTCTTGAGGATCCAGGTGTTGCTTTGTTGAATGATTTCGCCGGTGCAGCGACGTCGCCGGGGTTGAGTTGCTCGAATGGCGTGCGATCGCGGATGACAATGTTCACGATGGTGTCCCCGCTTTCAATAGCTTCAACAAGGCTTTCGGGTCGAAACAAGATTTTGCAGCTATCTTGTTACGAAAATTCAAGGCTTCCACTGTCTGTTTCGCAGTCGTGGGTTTTCGACTTTACTTCTCGCGGATGGAAATGAGACGTTAACGGTTAGAGTCTATCTCATAAGGGGTGTTCGGCCTGTGATCCCGGCGATGACAACGCTGAATTCCCTGGGTAAACAGCCACTGTCACCGTGTTTCCCTGCTGGTAACCACCCCTTATGGGATAGACTCTCAGTTCTCCGATGCGACGGTCGTCTAAACACTGGCTGGTCAGGCAACTCAATTCACACTCGGCGACGTTCAGCCAACTGCCGTGTTTCGGAGTGTAGCAAAATTCGATTCGTTTAACGTATGCTCGCGCCCGGTCGGGTTCGAACACGTCATAGAACGCTCCTTTCGTATGCGTGTTGAGGTTGTCGAGAACGAGGGTCACTCGCTCGCAATCCGCATAACGCCCATCCAGAAGTTGCGCGACTTCGACGGCCCAGTCTTTCTTGGTCCGCCGTTCGCGCGCGGTCGCCTGGCGATAGCCGGAAAGGGGTTCGGCGAACATAAAAATGCTCGCCGTACCATTGCGTTCGTATTCGTAATCGACACGCCGGCCGTGCGTCTTCGTCGCGGCGATCGGCACCCGAGTTTCCTTGAGCAATTGAACCGGCTGTTCGTCCATACACAGCACCGGATGCTTCGGATCGAACGCTTTTGTATAGGTTTCTAGCACGTCTTCCATGCAGGCGACAAACTCGGCATCTTGCTTCGGCGGAATCACCCAGTACTCGATCTTCCGCTTGGTCATGCCGTTTTTTTTAGCGTCTTGCGAACCGTTTCGTGACTGATCGAATCGACGATTTCCAACGTCACCATCTCCTCGGCGAGCAACCGCAATGTCCAATGTCCGTAACCCGTCGGCGGCCGACCCAATCGCATGGCAATGAGTTTCGCTTCGGCCTCGCCATCGAGTTTGCAAGGCGTGGGCGACTCCGCACGTTTCTTGCCGTCCAACGCCCGCCCGAAGCTTTCGACGACCACGCATTTGCGAAGATTCTCGACCGTTTGCACTCGACACGGGAAGGCGTCGGCGATCTTCGCATCCGTCCACTCCGGACCATCGGCATCGGCCTTCAGCAGGATCTGAGCACGACGAAACTTCTGCGACGATCCTTTGAGATTCTTGACGATCTCTTGGCAAACGCCACGCTCTTCGTCCGACAACCGGACGACGTATTTCTTGTTCATGGGAATCCTCCTTGTGTCGGAAGTATCCCCGCAATTCCCAAGACTCACCAACCCCAATTCTTAGCCGTGACGACGCACTAGGGGAACATTGTTTCAGGTGATCGTCGATGTGCTAAAAACTCACCAACCGAAGTATTACCTCGGTTCGTATGATCCGCACGTTGGACTCCTCAGCGGCATTTGCGGGATAGAATGAGCCTTGACACCCCTGGAGTCCTTCGCATGGCCATCACTCTGCCCGATTCCCGCCAACTGTCCGACGAGACTTTGGAGGCCTTCCGCCTTCTCGCCTTGCACGGTCGCGAACTCGGATACACCGAGGCCGACCTCGGCGAACTCCTCGGCGTGACCCGCGAGACCGTCAGCCGATGGTGCTCCGCCTACACCACCGGCGGACTCGACGCGTTGCCCGGCGAACGAACCGGACGGCCCCTCGGCTCCGGTCGCATCCTCACCGACGACCAGGCTCAACGCATCCAGCAGATCCTCGACACCAAGACACCCGAAGAGAGGAACATCCCCGCGGCGTTGTGGAATCGGCGGGCCGTGCGGGATCTCATTCAGAACGAATGCGGCGTCTTGTTGGCCGTACGTACGGTGGGCACGTATCTGACGCGATGGGGCTACACGTCGAAAAAGCCACAGCGTCGCGCCGGCAATCAAGATCCGGAGGAGGTCCAGAC